>CAIWHR010000077.1 GCA_903912485.1 uncultured beta proteobacterium
ACCGCCAGCGACGCGACGCCGCTGTGGATCCCCCAGCTCTTCATGGCCGCCGGCACCGTCATCCTGCTCGTCGCGTTCGCCGACGAGTTCGCGCTCGAACTCGCAGGCAGGCGCCGCCACGCGCAGCCGGCCGAGGCGCTGCACCATGAGTGACCCGGCGCAGGGGAACCGATGGACGTCCTGATCACCGCGCTGCTGATCGTCGTGCTGTTCGCGCTGCTGGGCAGCGGCGTCTGGATCGGACTGGGGCTCGCCGGCGTCGCCTGGATCGGGATGGAGCTCTTCTCGTCGCGGCCCGCCGGCGACGCGATGGCGGTGACCATCTGGGGCACCGCGTCGTCGTGGACGCTGACCGCGCTGCCGCTGTTCGTGTGGATGGGCGAGATCCTGTTCCGCACCCGGCTGTCCGACGACATGTTCCGCGGCCTCGCGCCGTGGCTGGAGCGGGTGCCCGGGCGGCTGCTGCACACCAACATCATCGGCTGCACGATCTTCGCCGCGGTGTCGGGTTCGTCCGCCGCGACCTGCGCGACCATCGGCAAGATGACGCTGCCCGAACTCAAGGCGCGCGGCTACCCGGAGGACATGACCATCGGCACGCTGGCCGGCGCCGGAACGCTGGGCCTGCTGATTCCGCCGTCGATCATCATGATCGTCTACGGCGTCACCGCCAACGTGTCGATCGCGCAGCTGTTCATCGCCGGGGTGATCCCGGGCATCCTGCTGGCGGCGCTATTTTCCGGCTACATCGTCGTCTGGGCGCTGCTCCATCCGGACCTGATTCCGGCGGCGACCGAGACGACGACTTTCGCCGGGAAGCTGTACGCGTCGCGCCACCTGATCCCGGTCGTGCTGCTGATCGGCCTGGTGCTGGGGTCGATCTACGTCGGCGTCGCGACCGCCACCGAAGCGGCCGCCTTCGGCGTCGTCGGCTCGCTGGCGATATCCGCCGCGCAGGGCTCGCTGTCGCGCGCGACGTTCGCCGCAAGCATCATGGGCGCGACGCGCCTCTACTGCATGATCGCGCTGATCCTCGCCGGCGCCGCGTTCCTGACGCTGGCGATGGGCTACATCGGGCTGCCGCGGCACCTCGCCGAATGGATCGGCGGCCTCAGGCTCGCGCCCTTCGCGCTGATCGTCGCGCTGATGCTGTTCTACGTCGTCCTCGGCTGCTTCCTCGACGGCATCTCGATGGTCGTGCTGACGATGGGCGTCATCCTGCCGTCGGTCGAGGCCGCCGGCATCGACCTCCTCTGGTTCGGCATCTTCATCGTGCTGGTCGTCGAGATGGCGCAGATCACCCCGCCGGTCGGCTTCAACCTGTTCGTCCTGCAGGGGATGACCAGGAGGCAGATCACGTGGATCGCGCGGGCCGCGCTGCCGATGTTCTGCCTGATGATCGTCGCCGTGCTGCTGATCTGGCTGTTTCCGCAACTGGTGACCGCATTGCCGCAGCAGATGAAAATGGGATGACCCGCAACCCCGCGTCGCGCGGGATTCGCATCCACGAACGCCGGGAGCCGACCGCGCCCTTCCGCAGGAGAAAGCACATGACGAGCGACAAGAAGACCTCCTACGCGGCCAAGCTGCGCATCCCCTGCGCGGTGCTCGGGATCCGCACCGCCCAGGGCGCGGTGACGGGAATCGAGTACCTGTCGAAGTCGGAGCGCGCGCAGGCGCCGGTCGACGCGCTCGCCGCGCGCGTCGTCGAACAGATCGAGAGCTACCTCGCCGATCCGCACTTCGCGTTCACGCTGCCGCTCGCGCATCCGGGGACCGCGTTCCAGCAGCGAGTGCGCGCCGAACTCACCCGGATCCCGGCCGGCGAATCGCGGACCTACGGCGAGATCGCGCGGGCGCTGCACACCGCGCCCCGAGCCGTCGGCGGCGCCTGCGGCGGCAACCCGATCGCGCTGGTCGTGCCCTGCCACCGCGTCGTCGGCGCGCGCGGGTCGCTCGGCGGATTCATGCAGGCGGACGAAGGCGACCCGCTGGCGATCAAGCGCTGGCTGCTGGCGCACGAAGGCTACCGCTTCGGGGCGTGAGGGCGGCCGCCGACCTGATCGACGCGTTCTGCGACCAGCTCTGGCTGCAGGACGGCCTGGCGGCGACGTCGCTGGCGAGCTACCGGCGCGACGTCACGCAGTTCGCGCTATGGCTAGCCGCGCGCTCGACGCCGCTCCCGGGCGCGCAGCGCACCGACATCGAGGCCTTCCTCGCCGACCAGTACCGCAGCAAGGCCAAGGCGACGTCGATCGCGCGCCGGCTGTCGGCGCTGCGGCGGTTTTTCGGGCTGCTGCTGCAGCAGGGGACGATCAGCGCCGACCCCACGCTGCGGGTGCGCGCGCCCAAGCTGCCGCGGCGCCTGCCGAAGAACCTGACCGAGGCGCAGGTCGAGGCGCTGCTCGCCGTGCCCGACGTCTCGGCGACGCTGGGGCTGCGCGACCGCGCGATGCTGGAAACGCTGTACGCGACGGGGCTGCGCGTGTCCGAGCTCATCGGGCTGAAGCTGGTGCAGGTGGCGCTCGACGCCGGGGTCGTGCGCGTGCTGGGCAAGGGGAGCCGGGAGCGCCTGGTGCCGCTGGGCGAGGAAGCAGTCGCCTGGCTCGCGCGTTACCTGGCCGAAGCGCGGCCGGCGCTGGCGGGTGCCGCCGGCAGCGACGCGATGTTCCTCACCACCCGTGCCGGCCCGATGACGCGGCAGGCTTTCTGGGCGCTGATCAAGCGCTGCGCGGTCCCCGCCGGCATCCCCGCGGCGACGCTGTCGCCGCACGTGCTGCGGCACGCCTTCGCCACGCACCTCCTCAACCACGGCGCCGACCTGCGCGTCGTGCAGCTCTTGCTGGGGCACGCCGACATCACGACGACGACGATCTACACGCACGTCGCCCGCGAACGCCTCAAGCGGCTGCACGCGCAGCATCACCCGCGCGGCTGAGCGGGTCTGCGGGCTATTCGCGCCGGCGCTCGATGGCGACGCCCAGTTCCTTCACACCGGCGATCGGGCTGAGCTTGGCGACGCGGACCTTGACCCACGGCGCGTTGAACTCGCCGAGCACGACGTCGGCGACCGCCTGCGCGAAGCGCTCCATCAGCTGGTGCGGATGATCGGCGGCCAGCGCCTGCAGCCGCTTCACCACCGCCGCGTAGTCGAGCGCGTCGCGAAAGTCGTCCGAGCGGAACGCCGCGTCGGAAGGAAGCCCAAGCTCGAGGTCGAGCCGCAGCGTCTGCGGGAGCTGCTGCTCCCATGCGTACACGCCGATGCGCGTCTTCAGCCGGAGGTCGTGAATGAAAATGGTGTTCATGGGGGGCCGGGCGTTCGCCGCCGGCGCGGAGGCTTTGTTAGAATCGACGGCCGCATTCTAACCGACGCGCCCGCGAGTGCCGCGGGCGCCCCGCCCGGCAGCCGCGAGCGCTGCCGCCGACGCGCGGCCTTCGCGGAGACGCCATGCTCGCTTCCCTGACCTTCATCGCCGCGGCTTATCTCGTCGGCTCGGTGTCCTTTGCCGTCGTCACCAGCAAGCTGCTCGGACTGCCGGATCCGCACAGCTACGGGTCCGGCAACCCGGGGGCGACCAACGTGCTGCGCACCGGCAACAAGGCGGCGGCCGCGCTGACGCTGGTCGGCGACGGCGCCAAGGGCTGGTTCGCCGTCTGGCTGGCGCAGCGGCTGGGGCCGGACTTCGGCGTCGCGGCGTGGACGGTGCCCGCCGTCGCGCTCGCCGTGTTCGTCGGCCACCTCTACCCGGTCTTTCACCGCTTTGCCGGCGGCAAGGGCGTGGCCACCGCCGCCGGCATCGTCGCCGCGCTGCAGTGGCCGCTGGCCGCGGCGCTCGCCGTGGTGTGGCTGATCCTCGCCGTGGGCTTCCGCATATCGTCGCTGGCCGCGCTCGCGGCGGCCGCGCTGATGCCGGTCGGCATGTTTTACCTCACCGGCAATTCGCTCACGGCGTGGACGATGCTGCCCATCGCCGCGCTGCTGTTCTGGCGGCACCGGACCAACATCCGGCAGCTGCTCGAAGGCAGGGAACGTCCGATCGGGCGTTGACCGAACGCGACCGCCGCAGTCCGGGCTACGGCGCGTGCGGGATTTCCAGCGACGCGAGTTCCCAGCGCGGACGCACGGAAAAGGCGTAATCCGCGGGGACCGACTGCGCCAGCCGCAGCGCGCCGACCAGCGCGATCATCGCGCCGTTGTCGGTGCAGAACTCCAGTTCCGGAAAGAACACTTCGACGCGGCGCTCGGCGGCTGCGGCGGCGAGCCGCGCGCGCAACTCGCGATTGGCGCCGACGCCGCCGGCCACGACCAGCCGCGAAAGGCCGGTGGCCCGAAGCGCGGCCAGCGCCTTGGCCACGAGCACGTCGACGACCGCGTGCTGGAACTCGCAGGCGATGTCGGCGCGGCGCTGCGCCGACAGGCCGTCGGGCCCCGTCTCGCGCCGCACCAGCGTCAGCACCGCGGTCTTCAGCCCGCTGAAGCTCATGTCGAGGTCGCGGCTTTCGAGCATCGGGCGCGGCAGCTTCGCCGCACCCGAGCGACCGTCCCCGGCGAGGCGCGCCAGCGCCGGCCCGCCCGGGTAGGGCAGGCCGAGGAGCTTGGCGGTCTTGTCGAAAGCTTCGCCCGCCGCGTCGTCCAGCGTGTCGCCCAGCAGCCGGTAGCGGCCGACGCCGGCGACCTCGAACAGCTGGCTGTGCCCGCCCGAGACCAGCAGCGCGACGAAGGGGAAGCCGGGCGCGGGATCCGAGAGCAGCGGCGAGAGCAGGTGCCCTTCGAGGTGGTGGACGCCGACGACGGGCTTGCCCAGCGCGAAGCCGAGCCCGTTGGCGACGCTGGCGCCGACCAGCAGCGCGCCGGCGAGCCCCGGACCCTGCGTGTAGGCGATGCCGTCGAGATCCGCGAAGTTCAGTCCGGCCTCGGCCAGCACCCGCCGGGCGAGCGGGACGACCCGGCGCACGTGATCGCGCGACGCGAGCTCGGGCACGACGCCACCGTAGGCTTCGTGCATCGTCACCTGCGAGTGCAGCGCGTGCGCGAGCAGTCCGCCTCGCGTGTCGTAGATCGCGAGGCCGGTTTCGTCGCAGGAGGATTCGATGCCGAGTACGCGCATGCCGGTCTTCTGCGCCGATTATAGCCGGGCTTGCATGGCGCGGCACTCGCTGCTATAGTCCAAGGCTTACCGCAAGCCCCTGGATCGAAAGGAATCTGCTACATGCCCAGCGTTCGCGTCCGCGACAACGAACCCTTCGAAGTGGCCATGCGCCGCTTCAAGCGCACCATCGAGAAGACCGGTCTTCTCACCGAGCTGCGTGCCCGTGAGTTCTACGAAAAGCCCACCGCCGAGCGCAAGCGCAAGCTGGCCGCCGCGGTGAAGCGTCACTACAAGCGCCTGCGCAGCCAGCAGTTGCCGCCCAAGCTTTACTGAGCAAGGCGTCGCCCCGCCCCTTCCCGGGCGGCTGGCGCGGCTGGCGTGACGAGGGGGCGAAGCGATTCGCTCCCTTTTGTTTCTGGTGCCGCCCGGGCTGGCGTGCCCGTTCGCATCGGGACCCGCGCGCCGCGCTGCCGTCCGTAGCCCGGGTTGCGCCGCCACAGGCGTCGGTCGCAAGCGCAGCCCCCGCCCGGCGCAACCCGGGCCCCGCGTTTCGACGGCAGGGACTGGCGCGGAATGCCGGTGGACGCGGGGCCCGGGCTACGCATTCGGATCGCAGGGCTGATTTCCCTCACCGTGGAGCCGCCATGACGCTGAAGTCCAGAATCACCGAAGACATGAAGGACGCGATGCGGGCACACGCTGCCGCACGCCTGTCGACGATTCGCCTGCTGCTGGCGGCGATCAAGCAGCGCGAAGTCGACGAACGCATCGAACTGACCGACGCCGACGTGCTGGCGATCCTCGACCGCATGGTGAAACAGCGCAAGGACTCGATCGCCGCCTTCGAGGCCGGCCACCGCATCGACCTGGCCGACGCCGAGCGCGCGGAGATCGCCGTCCTGCAGACGTATCTGCCGCAGCCGCTGTCCGCCGACGAAATCGCCGCGCTGATCACCGAAGCGATCGCCCTGACCGGCGCCACCGGGCTGCCCGGCATGGGCAAGGTGATGGCCGAACTGAAGCCCAGGCTCGCAGGCCGGGCCGACCTCGCGGCGGTGTCGGCCGCGGTCAAGCTCAGGCTCGCGGGCTGACCGCGCGCAGCCTGCCGGTAGCGATCCGCGGCCCTGCGGCCGGCCGCGCCGTCGCCGGCGGGAGGCCCCGCCGCACCGCGTCGCCCGATCGGCCGCCAAATCAACCTGGCGGCGGCGCAACCGTCGCCTATAATTGAAGACACCCGAGAGTGGCGCCCGCCGGTTCCCGGCCGTTGCGGGCGATGGGGTCGATGCAGCGCCAAGTCAATGATCCCAAACGATTTCATACAAACGCTGCTGGCCCGGGTCGACATCGTCGAGGTCATCGACCGGCACGTCCCGCTCAAAAAGGCAGGCGCCAACTACGCCGCCTGCTGCCCGTTCCACAACGAAAAGTCGCCCTCCTTCACCGTCAGCCCCACCAAGCAGTTCTACCACTGCTTCGGCTGCGGCGCGCACGGCACCGCGGTCGGCTTCCTGATGGAATTTGCCGGGAAATCGTTCCCCGACGCGGTCGACGACCTCGCCCGCGAAGCCGGGCTCGAGGTTCCGCGCGACGAGCGCCCCGGAGAAGCGCAGCGCCGCGAGGAAACGCAGGACCTCGGCGCGCTGCTGCTCGCCGCCGCCCGCTTCTACCGCGCACAGCTGAAGGACGCCCCGCGCGCCGTCGACTACCTCAAGGCCCGCGGCCTCACCGGCGAGATCGCTGCCCGCTTCGGCATCGGCTATGCGCCGGACGGCTGGCAGCCGCTCGCCGCAGCGTTTCCGCAGTACGGCGCGCCGGGCCTGGAAACCGCGGGGCTGGTGATCGCCGGCGACGCGGGCAAGCGCTACGACAGGTTTCGCGACCGGATCATGTTCCCGATCCACGACAGCCGCGGCCAGGTGATCGGCTTCGGCGGCCGCGTGCTCGGCGCGGGCGAACCCAAGTACCTCAACTCGCCGGAGACGCCGCTGTTTTCGAAGGGGCGCGAACTTTACGGCCTGTTTCTGGGCCGCAACGCGATTCGCGATGCCGGGAAGGTCATCGTCGTCGAAGGCTACATGGACGTGGTGGCGCTGGCGCAGCACGGCGTCGACTACGCGGTCGCCACGCTGGGCACCGCGACCACGCCGGTGCACGTCCACAAGCTGTTCCGGATCACCGACTCGGTCGTGTTCTGCTTCGACGGCGACAACGCCGGGCGCAAGGCCGCCTGGCGGGCGCTCGAGAACACGCTGCCGGTGCTCACCGACGGCAAGAACGCGCAGTTCCTTTTTCTCCCCGACGGCGACGACCCCGACGACTATGTGCGCAAGCACGGCAGGGCCGCGTTCGAGGCGCTGATCGGGGCGGCGACGCCGCTGTCGGCGTTCCTGCTGCGCGAGCTCGCCGCCGCGCATCCGCCGACCAGCGCCGAGGGCCGTGCGGCGCTGGTGGCCGCGGCGCGGCCGCACGTCGCCGCGCTCAACGCCCCGGTGCTGGCCGCGCTGCTGCGGCGCGAACTCGCCGCGTTGAGCGGCCTGCCGGAGGCCGAACTGCGCGCACTGCTGCCGCCCCCACCGCGCGCTGCGGTCGAGGCGCCGCCGGTCCGGGGCGAAACGCGGCCCGGTCCGCGCGGCTTCCGGCGTCCGGGTCCGCCGCCGTCCCGGCGCGCGCCTTCGCTCATCCGCGAACTGATCCAGGGACTGCTGCTCCAGCCCGAAGCGGCGCGCACGATCACGATCCCGCAGCCGGACGACGCGACGCCCGAGGGTGCCGCGCTGGCGGCGCTGGTGGGCTACTGCAGCTCGGCCACCGGGCCGCTCAGCACGCCGGGGACGATGCAGCATTTCGCCGGCACCGCGCACGAGCGGGTGCTCGTCTCGGCGCTCACCGCCGCCCACGACCACGGCGTCACGCAGGAACTCGCCGAACAGCAGTTGCGCGCCGGGGCGAGCCGGTACTGGCTGCAGGCACAGCGCAGCGGGCAGACGGCGGCGGCCGGCGCCGAAACGGCGGCCACCGCGGCGGCGACGGCCGAACTCCCGCCGGAGGAAACCGAGCGTCTGCGCCAGCTGGAAATGGTCCGCCGTGCGCTGCCACCGTCCGGCCCGGGCCGGCCGCCGGGCGGCAGGTCGTGACCGACCGGGCGCGGACCGCGCGATCGATCACCTGCTATAATTTCAGGTTTTCCCGATTCACCGCAGTTTACTGGTTTTCGGCTCCAACGAATCCCTAGGATGATCATGGCCAAGAAGCCCGCGCAGCCTGCACGCAAATCGCCTGCCAAGCCCAAAGCCTCGCCGGCCGGCAAAGAGCCGGGTCGCGCGTCGGCGGCACGCAAGCCGGCCGCCACCAAGGCCGCCGCTGCCAGGCCCGCCGCTGCCAGGCCCGCTGCCGGCAAGCCCGCTGCCGGCAAGCCCGTCGCCAAGCCGATCGCCAAGGCCAAGTCCGGCGCGGCGAAGGCGGCGCCCGCTGCCCGAACGCCTGCCCCGAAGGCCAGGCCGCTGGTGAAACCCAAAGTGCAGGCCGCACCAAAGGCCTCCGCCAAGCCGACGAAGCCGGCCTCGACGAAGCCGCCGGCGCCGGTCGCTCCGAAGCACGGCAAGCCGGTCGCGCCCAAGGCGGTCGCGCCGGTCGCTGCCCAACCGGCCGCCAAGCCGGCGCCCAAACCGGCGCCCAAGTCGACACCCAAGCCGGCACCGAAACCGGCACCGAAACTGGCCGCGAAGTCGACCCCGAAGCCGCCGCCTGCGCCGAGCGCTGCCGCCGCGGCAGCCGCCGCCGGAGCGAAGCCCTCGCTCGGCGAAATCGCCGCCAGGATCGCCGGCAAGCGCGCCGAGGACGCCACCAAGAAGGGGAAGAACGGCAAGCAGACGGAAATCGCGCCGCGGGTGCTCACCCCCGCCGACGTCGAGGCCCGCAAGCGGCGCCTGAAGACGCTGATCGTGCTCGGCAAGGAACGCGGGTTCCTCACCTTCGCCGAAATCAACGATCACCTGCCCGACGACGTGCTCGACGCCGAGCAGATCGAGGGCATCATCAGCATGATCGGCGACATGGGGATCGCCGTCTACGACGAGGCCCCCGACGCCGAGACGCTGCTGATGTCGGAAACGGCGCCCGCCGCGCCCACCGACGACGTCGAGGAAGCCGCCGAGGCCGCCGTCTCGACGCTCGATTCCGAATTCGGCCGCACCACCGACCCCGTCCGCATGTACATGCGCGAGATGGGCTCGGTCGAACTGCTCACCCGCGAAGGCGAGATCGTCATCGCCAAGCGGATCGAGGAGGGCCTGAAGCACATGATCATGGCGATCTCGGCGTGCCCGATGACGGTGGCGCAGATCCTCACGCTCGCCGACAAGATCGCCAAGGACGAGATCAAGATCGACGACCTGGTCGACGGCCTGATGGACTTCAACGAGCAGCTGGCGACGATCGAGGAAGCCTCGTCCGACGAAGCCGAGGAGGAGGAAGACGAAGGCGACGCCGGCGCGATCGCCGCCGAGAACCTCGAGCGGCTCAAGGTCGCGGCGCTCGAGCGCTTCATGACCATCCGCAAGCTGTTCGCGCGGATGCTCGTCGTGCTGACCAAGGAAGGCCACAAGGCGCCCAAGTACGTCGAGCTGCAGAAGAAGATCTCGGCCGAGCTGATGCAGATCCGCTTCTCGGCGCGGCAGGTCGAGCGGCTGTGCGACACCGTGCGGTCCGAGGTCGACAACATCCGCCAGATCGAGCGCAAGATCCAGGACCTCGTCGTGCACAAGGGCGGCATGCCGCGCCCGGAATTCATCAAGAAATTCCCCGACAACGAGACGTCGCTGCGCTGGATCGACCGCGAGATCTCGCAGAAGCACGGCTACAGCGAAGCGCTCGCCAAGTACCGGCAGGCGATCGTCGAACAGCAGCAGAAGCTCCTCACCCTTCAGGACCGCGTGATGATCCCGCTGAAGGACCTGAAGGAGATCAACAAGCAGATGTCGACCGGCGAGGCGAAGGCCCGCAAGGCCAAGCGCGAGATGACCGAGGCCAACCTGCGGCTGGTGATCTCGATTGCGAAGAAGTACACCAACCGCGGGCTGCAGTTCCTCGACCTGATCCAGGAGGGGAACATCGGCCTGATGAAGGCCGTCGACAAGTTCGAATACCGGCGCGGCTACAAGTTCTCGACCTACGCGACGTGGTGGATCCGGCAGGCGATCACGCGCTCGATCGCCGACCAGGCGCGCACGATCCGCATCCCGGTGCACATGATCGAGACGATCAACAAGATGAACCGGATCTCGCGCCAGATCCTGCAGGAGACGGGTTCCGAGCCCGATCCGGCGCTGCTGGCCGAGAAGATGGAGATGCCGGAGGAGAAGATCCGCAAGATCCTCAAGATCAGCAAGGAGCCGATCTCGATGGAGACGCCGATCGGCGACGACGACGATTCGCACCTGGGCGACTTCATCGAGGACCTGGCGACGATCGCGCCGTCCGACGCCGCGGTCAACGCCAGCCTGCGCGACGTCTGCAAGGACATCCTCGACACGCTGACGCCGCGCGAGGCGAAGGTGCTGCGGATGCGCTTCGGCATCGAGATGAACACCGACCACACGCTGGAAGAGGTCGGCAAGCAGTTCGACGTCACGCGCGAGCGCATCCGGCAGATCGAAGCCAAGGCGCTGCGCAAGCTGCGCCATCCGTCGCGGTCGGAGAAGCTGCGCAGCTTCCTCGAAGGCGAAGGCTGATGCCCGCTATTTCATGAACAGGACGGGCACCTTGCTGCCGGCGAGGACCTTGGTGGCGACCGAGCCCATCACGAGGTTCGCCAGCGCCGTGTGCCCGTGCGTGCCCATCACGATGAGGTCGTAGCCGCCGGACACCGCGAAAGCGACGATCTCGTGCGCGGGCTCGCCGATGCGCTTTTCGTCGGCATGCGGGATCGCGTGGTCGTCGAGCAGCGTCCGCGCCGCGGCGAGCGCCTCGTCGCTCTCCTCCTCGTAATAGCTGTGGATCGCCTCCTTGCCCGCCCACGCGGCCGCGTGCCTGTACGGCAGCGGCGGATGCGAATAGAAGAGCGTCAGCTCCACCGGGCCGCGAAACCAGCCGAGGCGCTTGCGCAGCGCGTCGACGGTGGCGAGCGCCTGCGCGGAGCCGTCGACGGCGATCAGGATTTTCATGGGATTCTGCCGTGGTTGGACGTCGCGTCCAGTTTAGCGCAACGCGACGACCCCGGCAGCGTCAGGCGAGTTCCTTGACGACGTTCACCTGCTCGTGCGCCTCGGGGTCGTCGCTGGTGACGAAGCCGAGCGCGGTCGTGAATTTCAGCATGTTGTAGTTGTTGCGCAGCACGGCGCCCTCGATGCGCTTCAGCCCGCGGCGCCTGGCGCAGTCGAGCAGGCGCTCCATCAGCGCCCGCGCCACGCCGCGGCCCGCCCATTCGTCGGCGACGACGACGGCGAACTCGGCGCTTTCCTGGTCCGGGTTGGTGATGTAGCGCGCGACGCCGACGAAGGCGACCGCACCGCCGACGTCGTGCACGGCGACCAGCGCGAGCTCGCGGTCGTAGTCGATCTGCGTGAACCGGGCAAGCATCGCCGGGGTCAGCTCGTGCAGCCGGTAGAAAAAGCGGAAGAAACGCGACTCGTCCGACAGCCCGGCCACGAAAGCGCGCTCGAGCTCGGCGTCCTCGGGCCGGATCGGACGCACGTGCAGCACGGTCCCGTCGCGCAGCTTCGCGTCGCCGACGAGCTCGATCGGGTACGGGTGAATCGCCATGTGGCGATAGCCCTCGGGAACCGTCTTGCGCTGCGGATCGACGGCGATCCGCGCGTCGACGATCCCCGCGCCACTTGCGGTGACCTGCACCGGATTGAGCTCGATCTCGCGCACCCACGGCAGCGCGCAGACCAGCGTCGACAGCTGCAGCAGCATCCTGACCAGCGGCTCGAGGTCGGCCGCGGGAAGCTCGCGGAACGCGCCGAGGTACCTTGCGGTGCGCGTGCCGCCGATGAGGTCGAGCGCGAGACGCCGGTTGAGCGGCGGCAGCATCACCGCCTTCTCCCGCTCGACCGCGGCGTTGAGGCCGCCGTTGCCGAAGGTGACGACCGGTCCGAACACCGGATCGGTGTAGACGCCGATCGCGACCTCGCGCGCGTGCGGCAGCGCGACCATCTTCTGCACCGCGACGCCGTAGGTCCAGTGCGCGCCGGTGCGGCTGCGCGCGTCCTCGAGCAGCTCGTCGTAGGCGCGCGCCACCATCGCCGAGTTGCGCAGCATCAGCCGCGAGCGCGCGACCTGGTGCGGGTGCGCGACGACCTGCGACTGCAGCTTGATCGCCACCGGGAAGCCGATCCGGCGCGCGGCGGCCACCGCCGAGGCGCGCGTGGCGGCGACCGCCGTCGCCGGCGCCGGCAGCCCGAACGCCGCGAGCAGCGCGTGCGCCTCCGGGTCGCTCAGGATCGTGCGCTCGGCGGCGAGCGCTCGCTCGCGCACCCGCTCCGCCGCCGCGAGGTCGAGCGGCTCGGGCTCGGGCTGCGGCGGCGGCACTTCGAGCAGCCACCGCTGGTTGCGGCCGTAGGCGGCGAGGAACGAGAACGCCTCGACCGCGTTCTCCGGCGTGAAGAAGTCGGCAACGCCCCCCGCTTCGAGCGCCTGGCGCGCCTCGGTGTTCTGGATCGCGCCCAGCCACGCCGCGAGCACCAGCTTTCGCGCGCCGCGGGACGCCGTCGCGACCGCGCGCGCCGCGTCGGTCGCGGGCGCCGCGGGGAGCGGCACGTGCAGCGCCAGGACCGCGTCGGTGTTGTCGTCGGCGAGCGCGCAGGCGACGGCGTCGCCGATCCGCTGCGGCGTCGCGCTGCCGCCGATGTCGAGCGGGTTGCCGCGCGGGCTCTCGGGAGGCAGCAGCGCGTCGAGGCGGGTCAGCGTGTCCGGCGTGAACTCCGCCAGCCTGATCCCGTTGTCCATGACGCTGTCGGCCGCCATCAGCCCCGGCCCGTGGCCGTTGGTGACGACCGCCAGCCGGTCTCCGGGAACCGTCCTCCCCATCGAAATGATGCGTGCCGCCGCGAACAGCTGCGTGTACGTGTGCACGCGGACGGTGCCCGCGCGCTTCAGCGCGGCGTCGAACACCGTATCCTCGCTCGGCGCCGCGCCGGGATCCCGGTGGTCCCCCGTCTGCCCCGCCCGCCCCGATTTCAGCACCACCACCGGCTTGGTTCGTGCCGCCGTCCGCAGCGCCGACAGGAAGCGCCGCGGATCGCGCAGCGTCTCGATGTAGAGAAGGATGCCGTCGGTGCCCGGGTCCAGCAGCAGCGCGTCGAGCAGTTCGCCGAAGCCGATGTCGAGCGCGTCGCCCAGCGCCACCACCGACGAGAAACCGATGCCCGCCGGCGTCGCGAAGTCGAGCAGCGCCGAGCACACGGCGCCCGACTGCGCAATCAGCGCCAGCCTGCCGGGCAGCGCCTGCACCGATCCGACGGTCGCGTTGAGACCCAGACCGGTGCGGATCACGCCGAACGCCTCGGGGCCGAGCACCCGTATGCCGTGCGCGGCCGCGGCCGTCGCGATCTCGCGCGACCAGCGCCGGCCCGCGGTCGCACCCACCGACGGCGCGGTCAGGATCACCGCCGAACGCAATCCCGTCTTGCCGCCCTGCGCCAGCACGTCGGCGACCTGGTCGCAGGGCGTGGCGATCACCGCGCAGTCGATGCGCTGCTTGATCGCGGCCAGCGAACGCGCGACGGGGTGCCCGAATATGCGCTTGCGGTTCGGGTTGACGGCAAAGATCTCGCCGGTGAATCCGCCGGCAAGGAGGTTCTCGTAGACGACACGGCCGAGCGAGCCCGGCCGCTCCGACGCGCCGATCAGCGCCACCGAGGTGGGCATCACGAGCGGCTGCAGATAGTGGCGGAACTTCATGGGGGATCCGGTCGCCGGACCGCAGCGGCGCGCGCCTGTCTGCGTTCCGTCGGGCGCCGCGGGTCGGTTGCGAACGTCTCGACATTCTAGCGCGGCGCATCGGCGCTGAGTAGTCGCTGCCTCGCGCGGAACCCGGCGTGCGCGACCGCTGCGCCACCCCCCGAGGAGCCGCGGGGCCGGCGTGCCGGCCGGACGTCCGACTCTTTTCTGCAGGCTGCCCTGTGCCGCGCGCATCCGGGGCCGATAACGTTGGTTTTGTGTGTGGATCAGGGGGCTCTGCAGAGCTGCGCCGGAAATCCCCTGACATCGGTGCGCGATTACCGGCCAACGCAGAGCAAGACAAAGGGGAAAACCTTGAACCTCTCGAACGTGAACGTGGGCACCCGTCTCATGGGGGGCTTTGCCGCCGTCATCATCGCGCTGATCATCGTCGGCGGGGTCGGGGTGTTCGGCATGCGCGAGTTGGCCGCGGACGTGCGCCTGATGACCAACGATCTCTTTCCCAAGACCGTGCTGGCGAACAACATCATCGACGGCATCAACGTCGTCGCGCGGAGCATGCGCAACGCGCTGCTGGCTTCCGACCCGCAGGCGATACAGAAGGAGCTCGACCGCGTCGCCGAGGTGCGCGAAGCGGTCACCCGGGCGTTCGCGGAACTCGACAGGACGATCAGGTCGCCCGAGGGCCGCGCCGTCCTCGAGAAGGCGGTGGCCGCACGCGCGGTCTACGCGACGGGTCAGGCCGAGTTCCTGCGGCTGTTTCGGGAAGGCAAGGCCGAGGAAGCCAAGGTCCTGCTGCTGGCGCGGGTTACCGCCGACCAGCAGAAGTACAGCGACGCCGTCAACAACGTCATCGATTTTCAGGAAAAGCTGATGACCCGTACCGGCCAGGAAGCCGACAGCCAGGTGACCCGGAACCTCATCGAAATCCTGGCGGTCGGCGGCGTGGCCGTCGCGTTGGGCCTGGGCATCGCTCTGCTGATCACCCGCCGGCTGACCGCGCAGCTGGGCGGTGAGCCCGACTACGCGGCCGAGGTGGCCAGGCGGGTCGCGGCGGGCGACCTGACGCAGCCGGTGGTCGCCAGGGACGGCGACACCACCAGCGTCGTCGCCGCGATGAAGGCGATGCAGGACATGCTGGCCAGCGTCATCGGCACCATCCGCGAGGCGACCGACACCGTGGGCACCGCGTCGCAGGAGATCGCGGCGGGCAACGCCGACCTGTCGCAGCGGACCGAGGAGCAGGCGTCGAGTCTGGAGGAGACGGCGTCGAGCATGGAGGAGCTGACCTCGACGGTGAAGCAGAACGCGGACAACGCG
>CAIWHR010000078.1 GCA_903912485.1 uncultured beta proteobacterium
GAGGTGGCTTTCCCGGTGCGCGACCCGGTGCTGCGGCAGCGGGTGATCGACGAAGCGCTGCTGCTCTGCCTCGCCGACAACCGCGACGCGTGGACGCTCGCCGCCGACGGCGGATGGAAGAAGGCGGCGCCGCGGGGGCGCTCGGCGCCGCGCTCGGCGCAGGCCGAACTGCTCGCCCGCATGCGCGAGCCGAACCCGAAGGACTGAAGGGAGAAGCGATGGACCTCATCCTGTGGCGTCACGCCGAGGCCGAACCCGGCGTGCCCGACCTCGGCCGCCGCCTCACCGCGAAGGGGCACAGGCAGGCCGAGCGCGTCGGCGCCTGGCTCGACCGCCACCTGCCCGACGACACGCGCATCCTGGTGTCGCCCGCCGAGCGCGCGCAGCAGACCGCAGCGGCGCTGAAGCGCCCGCGCGCGACGGCAAACGCCGTCGGGCCCGGCGCGACGGTGGCGGCGGTGCTGGCGGCCGCCGGCTGGCCCGACGCGCGCGAACCGGCGCTCGTCGTCGGGCACCAGCCCACGCTGGGCGCGGTCGCCGCGTACCTGCTGTCGGGCGAAGAAGCCTACTGGGCGGTGAAGAAGGCGGGCGTGTGGTGGTTCTCGAACCGCGACCGCGGGGGGCCGTCGGACGTCGTGCTGCGCGCGGTGACCGGACCGGACCTGGTGTGATCGGCAGGCGCGGCGCCGGCGACCGCCGCCGGGCCTGAACCGGCGTCAGTCGCCGGCGGCCGCCCACCGGTGGCCGAGCGACTCCCACTCGCCGCGTTCGCGCGCGAGCAGGTGCGCCGTCAGCGGATGCGCCTTCTGCCAGCGCGCCGACAGCCCGAAGCGGATCCGCGAATCGCTGGCGAGCGCGATCCGCGGCCGGTCTATCGGCCGGCGCGCGTGGTGGAACAGCACGGCGAGCCGCAGCGCCAGCAGGCGCAGGCGAAAATCGGTGTCGGCCAGCGCCGGCGCCACCTTGGCGAGTCCGCCGCGGCAGCCCAGGACCAGCAGCGCGACGTCCTGCTGCTCGCGCGCGGCGAAGCCCGGCATGTCGGCGTTCTGCAGGATGTACGCGCCGTGCTTGTGGAATCCGGTGTGCGAGACCGAGAAGCCCGTCTCGTGCAGCAGCGCCGCCCACTCGAGGTGCTGCGCCGCCGCCGGATCGGGTGCGGGGGCCGCCGAGCGATAGAGCGCGACCGCCATCGCGGCGATCCTCGCCGCATGTTCGCGATCGATGCGCCAGCGCGTCTGGAACTGGTCGACCGTCGCGGTGCGGATGTCGCGCCGCACGACGCGGCCGAGCAGATCGTAGAGCACGCCGAGGCGCAGCGCGCCGCCGACCGGATTGATCCGTTCGATGTCGAGTTCCGCCATCGCCGCCGCCATCACCGCCAGTCCGCCGGCCAGCACCGGGGCGCGCTCGGGCTTCAGCGCGGCCAGATGCAGGCCCCGGATGTGGCCGGCGGCGACCATCCGCCGGCGCAGCCCGGCGAGGCCTTCGCGCGTGATCCCCGCCGCCGACAGGCCGTTCTGTTCGAGGATTTCGGCGAGCGCCAGCGCGGTGCCCGACGAAGCGTAGGCGGTGCTCCAGTGCGCGCGGTTGAACTCGCGGGCGATGGCTTCGACCTCGGCGCCTGCCGCGGTCTCGGCCGCGACAAACGCCGCGGCCGACAGCGCGCCCGCGGGGAAAAAGCGCTGCGTGACGCCGACGCAGCCGATCTTCAGCGACTCGAGCCGCTCGGGCACGTGGCCGCGGCCGATGATGAACTCGGTCGAACCGCCGCCGATGTCGACGACCAGCCGCGGCTCGTCGCTCGCGGGCAGCACGTGCGCGACGCCGTTGTAGATGAGGCGCGCCTCCTCGAAGCCGGTGATGACGTCGATCGGAAAGCCCAGCGCGCGCTCCGCCTGTGGCAGGAACACCGCGGCGTTCCGCGCTTCGCGGAAGGTGTTGGTGGCGACGGCGCGCACCGCCGACGGGTGCAGTCCCTCGATCCGCTCGCCGAAGCGGGCGAGGCAGGCGACCGCGGCGCGGCGCGCTTCGGCGGTAAGCCGGCCCCGCGCGTCCAGCGCCGCGCCGATGCGCAGCGACTCGCGCCAGGTGTCGAGGCGGTAGATCTGGTCGCCCTCGACGCGCCCCACTTCCAGACGGAAGCTGTTGGAGCCCATGTCGACGACGGCGAGGGTGCTGGCGGCAAGTGCGGTTCGAGGCATCGCGCGGCAAGCCTAGCAGAATCCGCACCGGTGCGGCGCGCGATTCCGCCGCCGGTTTCCGCGGCCGCGGCTTTCCTGCTACGCTCGAAGATTGCGTTCGCAGCCGGCAATCGCCGCGGTTTTCCATGGCCATCGACTACCTCCAGAAGATCCTGACCGCGAAGGTCTACGACGTCGCGATCGAGACGCCGCTCGAAGTGGCGCCGATCCTGTCGCGGCGGCTCGGCAACCGCGTGCTGCTCAAGCGCGAGGACCAGCAGCCGGTGTTCTCGTTCAAGCTGCGCGGCGCCTACAACAAGATGGCGCAGCTGTCGCCGGCCGCCCGTGCGCGCGGCGTGATCGCGGCGTCGGCCGGCAACCACGCGCAGGGCGTCGCGCTCGCGGCGCAGAAGCTGGGGTGCAAGGCGACGATCGTGATGCCGGTGACGACGCCGCACATCAAGATCGCGGCGGTCGAGGCGCGCGGCGCCAGGGTCGTGCTGCACGGCGACTCGTACAGCGACGCGTACGAGCACGCGCTCACGCTGCAGAAGCTCTCGCACGCCACCTTCGTCCATCCGTACGACGACCCCGACGTCATCGCCGGCCAGGGCACCATCGGCATGGAGATCCTGCGCCAGTGGCAGGGGCCGCTCGACGCGATCTTCGTCGCCATCGGCGGCGGCGGGCTCGCCGCCGGCATCGCGTCGTACGTCAAGCGCGTGCGCCCCGAGGTCAGGATCATCGGCGTGCAGCCGGTGGACTCCGACGCGATGGCGCGTTCTCTCGCGGCGGGCCGCCGGGTCAGGCTCGCGCACGTGGGGCTGTTCGCCGACGGCGTCGCGGTCAAGGAGGTCGGCAAGGAGACCTTCCGCATCTGCCGCGAGCTCCTCGACGACATCGTTCTGGTCGACACCGACGCCGCGTGCGCCGCGATCAAGGACGTGTTCGAGGATTCGCGCTCGATCCTGGAGCCTGCGGGCGCGCTTTCGGTCGCCGGGGTCAAGGCCTGGTGCGAACGGCACCGGGTGAAGGACCACACGTTCGTGGCGATCGCCTGCGGTGCCAACATGAACTTCGACCGCCTGCGCTTCGTCGCCGAGCGCGCCGAACTCGGCGAGAAGCGCGAGGCGATCATCGCCGTCACCATCCCCGAGCGGCCGGGCAGTTTCCGCGAATTCTGCAAGCTGCTCGGCAGGCGTTCGGTCACCGAGTTCAACTACCGGTATTCCGATCCGCGCGTCGCGCACCTGTTCGTGGGCCTCCAGGTCGCCAACCGCGACGAGACCGCGGAACTCCTCGCCGAACTCAAGCGCCGCAGGATCGAAGCCTACGATCTTTCCGACAACGAAATGGCGAAGCTGCACGTGCGCCACCTCGTCGGCGGCCACGCGCCGTCGGCGGAGAACGAGATCCTGTACCGTTTCGAGTTTCCGGAGCGCCCCGGGGCGCTGATGCGGTTCCTCGACAGCATGGGCCACGGCTGGAGCATCAGCCTGTTCCACTACCGCAACCACGGCGCCGACTACGGGCGCGTGCTGGCGGGAATCCAGGTTCCTCCGTCCGACAAGGCGGAGTTCCGCGCCTTCCTCGATCGCCTGGGATACGATTTTGTCGACGAGACCGACAACCCCGCCTACCGGATGTTTCTCGGCCGCTGAAGGGCGTGCCCGCGACGCGGCCCCCGGCCGCGCGGGAACGGCGCTGCCGGATCCGGAAAACGTGCATTGCCGGCGCAGGAAAGCCCGCAACGCGCACCGGATCCGTATTCTGGCAAGATTTATGCTCTAGGCAAGCGGCCCGAGCCGTGGCAAACTCGGCCCCGCACGTCCCATTTCGGGGCGGCGTCGAGGCGCCGCCGAGGCGGCGTCGAGGGAAGGGGGAACGCGTTGCCGGAGCCGGGTCCTTTGTCGGGTGTCAAGGTCATGGTGATCGACGACTCGAACACCATTCGCCGCAGCGCCGAAATCTTTCTCCTGCAGGCCGGATGCACGGTGATCCTGGCGGAGGACGGCTTCGACGCGCTCGCCAAGATTTCCGACCATCAGCCGGACATGGTTTTCGTCGATATCATGATGCCGCGGCTCGACGGCTACCAGACCTGCGCGCTGATCAAGAAAAACGCCAAGTTTCACGCCACACCCGTGGTGATGCTGTCGTCGAAAGACGGGCTCTTCGACCGCGCGCGCGGCCGGATGGTCGGATCCGACCAGTATTTGACCAAGCCTTTCACCAAGGAGAGCCTGCTGAAGGCAGTCGCTGCGCACGTCAGGCGCCGGGCGGGATGACGTAGCGGACGCGCGGAAGCGCGGACGTCGCGGTCCGGAGGCGAGCGCACGAAGGTAACGCCCCGCGAAAGGGGTGCACTGCACGGGGTAGGCAACATGGCCATCAAGAAGATCCTAATCGTCGACGATTCCCCCACCGAGCGGCACGTGCTGAACGAAATGCTGACCCGTGCCGGGTACGAAGTCATCGCCAGCGACAACGGCGAGGACGCGATCCTCAAGGCCCGGCACCACAGGCCCGACGTGATCCTGATGGACGTGGTCATGCCGGGGCTCAACGGGTTCCAGGCCACGCGCGTGATCACCCGCGATCCGGAGACCAGGGCGATCCCGGTCATCATCTGCACGTCCAAGGGCCAGGAAACCGACAAGATCTGGGGAATGCGCCAGGGCGCGCGCAGCTACGTGGTCAAGCCGATCAACCGGGACGAACTGCTCGCGAAAATCGCGGCGCTCGGCTGAACGCGGTTCCCGTCATGGCGCGCGCCGGCAAGCTCGATCTCCGCCTGTTCCAGCAGGAACTCGCCGCCCGGCTTGCGAGCAAGACTGCGGCGCAGGTCGAGTCGTCGCGGCTCGGGCTCTCCGCGGCGGGGCAGCGGTGGCTGCTTCGGCTCGCCGAAACCGGGGAAGTCATCGCCACGCCGCCGCTGACGACGGTGCCGCTGACCAGGCCGTGGTTCCTCGGCGTGGCGAACATCCGCGGCAACCTCTACAGCGTCGTCGATTTCGCCGGCTTTCTCGGGTACGACATCGTCCCGCCGCTGGCCACCGGAGGAAGCAGCCGGCTCGTCCTGTTCGGCCCGCGCGCCGGCGAACTGCGGGCCGGCATCGTCGTGCCCCGGGTCATGGGCTTGCGCAACCTGGCGGAGCTCGCACCGGCAGCCGCACCGGCGGATGCGCCTTCCTGGTACCGCCAGCGCTGGATCGACGGCGAAGGCGCGGCGTGGCAGGAGATCGACCTTGCGGGACTTGCCCGCGATCCAGGATTCCTGCAGGTCGGCCTTTGAGGCGCTCGCGCCCGGGCAGGCCTTTGCGTCCCGGCGATCGCCCGGGAACGGCCGCATACGAAGTCCCGCAGCATTGGAGGAGACATGGCGTTTGAACTGAAACTGCCGAAGCTGTTCGGCGCCCGCGAGCGACAGTCCGCTGCCGCCGGCACCGACCTCGGCATGCCGACGACGCAGGTCCGGATGGGCGCCCCGATCGGCTACGACCCGCTGGCGCCGGTATCGATGATGGAGCAGCTGCGCACGGCGGGTTCCGACGCGCGGACGCCGCGCAGGCTGCCGCTGATCGGACACCTGCCGATGCTCCGGCAGTTCCAGATTCTCGGTGCGCTGACGGCGGCGCTCTTCATCCTCGCGGCGCTGATGGCGTCTCTCGACGTCCGCCACTCGTCGCAGGCGTCGACGGCGGCGGCGACCGCGACCGAAATGCAGATGCTATCGCAGCGGCTGGCGCGCGGGACGGCGCTAGCCTCGCAGGGGCAGGTCGCGGCGTTCGCGGCGCTGACCGACAGCCGCGACCGGTTCAAGGCGGACCTCGAGGCGCTGCAGGCGGGCGGCGTGGTCAGGGGCGTCAGCCTCGACGCGGCGAGCGATCCCGCGGTCGTCACGCTGCTGCAGGCGATCAGGCTGCGGTGGGACCGCGTCGCGGTCAACGCGCAGCGCGTGATCGACAACCAGCAGAGCCTCACGTCTCTGGCCACCGGGCTCGAAGGCATCAACAGCGGCAACAGCGCGCTGCTCGAACTCTCGCAGCAGGCGACGCAGCAGATCGGGCAGGCAGGAGGCACGCTGCGCGACATCGACTATGCGAACCAGCTGTCGGTGCTCTCGCAGCGCATCGCCAAGAACGCCAATGCACTCGCGTCGGGCGACGAAATCGACCCCGAAGTCGCGTTCCTGCTCGGCAAGGACGCCGGCACGTTCCGCGAGATCGTCAACGGCCTCGCCAAGGGCAGCGACGTGCTGCGCCTTGCCGCGGTCCGCAACGAGGATGCGAGGGCGACGCTCGCCGAGCTCGCCAAGCGCTTCGCCGCGTACGACGCGGGTGTCGGCGCGATCCTGCAGAACATGAACCGGCTGGTCGCGGCGAAGCAGGCGGCGCGCGGCGTCAACAACGAGTCCGAGGCGCTGCTCGCCGACGCCACGCAGCTGGCCGCCGAATTCGAGCGCATCAGGGGGCGCGCCTACGCGCTGTGGGCGGCGATCGCGTTCGTCGTGCTCGGCCTGCTCGCGCTGCTGCTGCTCGGCAACGTGTTCCTCGACGACGCCCGCGTCCGGGCTTACGCCAGCGAGCACGAGAACAAGCGCAACCAGGAGGCGATCCTGCGCCTGCTGAACGAGATGGGCAATCTCGCCGACGGCGACCTCACGGTGCAGGCCTCGGTGACCGAGGACGTGACCGGCGCCATCGCCGACTCGATCAACTTCACGATCGAGGAGCTGCGCACGCTGGTGAAGGGAATCAACTCGGCGACCGACGAGGTGACGAAGGCGACGCAGGATGCGCAGGCGATTTCGAACCGGCTGTTCGAGGCCTCGCAGCGGCAGAGCCGGGAGATCCAGCAGGCTTCGGGGTCGGTGCAGCAGATGGCGCAGTCGATCGACGAAGTGTCGCAGTCGGCCTCGCTGTCGGCGACGGTCGCGCAGCGGTCGCTGGCGGCCGCGGAGAAGGGCGCGCAGTCGGTGCAGAACCAGATCGCCGGCATGAACGACATCCGCTCGCAGATCCAGGACACGTCGAAGCGGATCAAGCGGCTCGGCGAGTCGTCGCTCGAGATCGGCGAGATCGTCGAGCTCATCTCGGACATCACCGAGCAGACCAACGTGCTGGCGCTCAACGCCGCGATCCAGGCCGCCTCGGCGGGCGAGGCGGGACGCGGCTTCACCGTCGTGGCCGAGGAAGTGCAGCGCCTCGCCGAGCGCTCGGGCGAAGCGACCAAGCAGATCGAAGCGATCGTGAAGACGATTCAGGCCGACACGCAGGACGCCGTGGCGGCGATGGAGAAGAGCACCGTCGGCGTGGTCGAGGGGGCGAAGCTGTCCGACGCCGCCGGCCAGGCGCTGGAGGAGATCCGCCGCGTCTCGCGCGAACTCGCCGAACTGATCGGCGGCATCTCGGCGCAGACGCAGAAGCAGTCGACGTCGGTGTCCGACGTGACGCGCGGCATGCGCGACATCCTCAAGATCACCGAGGAGACCACCGACGGGACGAAGCAGACGAACGTCTCGATCGGCCAGCTCACCCGGCTCGCCGCGGAGTTGCGCAACTCCGTCGCCGGTTTCAAGGTCTAGCCGGCGATGCGCGCCGTGACCGGAACGCACCGTTCGCTGCCGCCGCCGGCGCCCGGACGCTGACGACGGACTCGACACAGCAGCGAAGACCGTGACGACCGACCTTTCCGCGGAATTCGACGTCGGACCGCTGTCCTGGGTCCAGGGCGAGATCGAGCAGGCGCTCGGGCGCGGGCAGGAGGCGCTCGCGGCATTCCGGGCGGCGCCGCAGGACAGCACTTCGCTCAAGCACGCGCGCACGCATGTCCACCAGGTCGCCGGGGCGATCCAGATGGTCGGCCTCGATTCGGTGGTGCCCTTCACCGACGAGATCGAGCGCGCGCTCGCGGCGCTCGACGGCGCGGACGTTGCGGCCGTGCCTGCCATCTGCGACGCGATCGACCGCGGCTGCCGCAAGCTCAAGGTGTTCCTGTCCGAGGTGGTGCTCGGTGCGCCGCTGGTCGCGCTCGATCTGTACCCCGAATACGAGGCGATGCAGCATGCCCGCGGCGTCGGGGCGGTTGCTGCGAGCGACCTGTTCTACCCCGACCTCGCCGCGCGCGCGCCGCTGGGCCTCGCGTCCGATGCCGTGCCGCCGGACGCGCTGCCAGCCCGTATCACGCGGCAGCGCCGCCTGTTCCAGCAGGGCCTCCTGGCGTGGCTGCGCGGTGACGTCGCGGGAGCCCGGTCGATGCGCGACGCCGTCGGCGGCATCGCGGCGGTCACCACGCAGGCGAACCTCCAGGCGTTCTGGTGGACCGTCGGCGCGCTGATGGACGCGATTGTCGCCAGGGGGCTCGAACCCTCGTTCGGCGCGAAGCAGCTGGCGGCCCGGATCGACCTCCAGATCCGCCGCGTGGTCGAGGGTTCGACCAAGGTCGCCGATCGTCTGCGCCGGGAGGTGCTCTATTACGTGGCGATCAGCGCGCCCGTCACGCCGGCAGTGCGCGAGGTGCAGCAGGCGTTCGGGCTCGCGGCCCTCATTCCGTCGGCCGAGTCGCTGTCGGCGGACGCGGTCCGCATCGAGCCCCTGCTGCGTGCGGGTCGCGAGCAGATCGCCGCGGCCAAGGACGCGTGGATCAAGTTCACCTCGGGCCGGGCGGAGAACCTGCCCCGGCTGCGCGAGACGATGGCGGCGGTGCACAGGCAGGCGGCCGACATCGGCAACGCGGGGCTGGCGAAGCTCACCGAGTCGCTCGCGGCGCGGCTTCGGACGATGCCGGCGATGAACATGCCCGAGACGGTCGCGATGGAGTACGCGACCGCGCTGCTGCTGGCCGAGACGGCGTTCGAAAGCTATTCCAGCCTGACGCCCGAGTTTTCGCGGCAGGTGGACGCGATGCTCGCGCGCCTCGACGCGGTGCAGGCCAACCGGCCGATCGAGGCGTCGGCCACGGCGCCGCTGCTCGACGAGATGTCGAGGCGGGCGCAGGAGAGGCTGCTGCTGGCGCAGGTGGTGCGCGAGATCCAGGTCAACCTGCGCCGGATCGAGCAGGTGCTCGACGCGTTCTTTCGCGATCACAGCAAGCGTGCGGAGCTGGCGTCGCTGGCCAAGGACAGCCGGCAGGTCGGCGGGGCGCTGCGCATGCTCGGGCTCGAGCAGGCCGACCAGCTGCTCGCGCTGTGCCAGACGCAGATCGAATCCTATGCCGTTCCCGACACGCCGGTGTCGAACGACGACCTCGAACTCCTCGCCGAGTCGCTGTCGAGCCTGGGGTTCTACGTCGAGGCGGTCGAGCAGCAGCGGCCCGGCTGCGAGCGCCTGATTGCGCCGCTGCTGGCGCGGCGGCTGGGACAGGCGGCCGAGCCCGCGCCCGATCGCGGCGAGTCGGCGGAGACCGCGGTCGAAGCGCTGCGCGCCGAGTTGCCCGAGATCGTCGCCGAGGTCCACCGGGCGCCGGCCGACGCCGCGGTGCGCGCGGGGCTGCGGACCAAGCTGGCCGACCTGCGCGACGATGCCCGGCTGATCGGCGACGACGGGCTCGCCGACCAGGCCGGCGTCGCGCTCAAGGAGCTCGAAGGCGGCGGCGTGGGAGCGCTGGCTGCGGCGGTCGACGCGATCGCCGGGGGCGGCGCCGCGGCGCCCGCGCCGGCGATTTCGGCGGAAACGCAGCGGCTGCTCGCCACCGACGAGACGGCGCTCGACGCCGAATTCGTGGAGATCTACCTCACCGAAGCGGGCGAAGTGCTCGACACCGTCGCCGAGCATCGGGGAATCCTGGAACGCAAGCCCGGCGCGCGCGAGGCGCTGCGGACGGTGCGCCGCGGTTTCCACACGCTGAAGGGCAGCGGCCGGATGGTCGGCCTCACCGAACTGGGCGAACTCGCCTTCGACGTCGAGAAGATTCTCAATCGGCTGCTCGAGGACGACCGTGCCGTGACGCCGGCGGTGCTCGACATGATCGACGTCGCCGAGCGGAGCTTCCGCGACTGGGTCGCCGAACTGCGCGCGTCGGGACGCGTGCGACCCGATCCGCAGGCGCTGCACGCCGCGATTCTCGCGATCGAAGGGCAATTGCCCGGCGGTCGCGACTCGGTCCTGAAGCGCCTGCCGCCGCCCGCCGCCGCGGCGGCGCCCGCAGCGCCGACCGCAGCGCCGGCCGCCGGCCCCGGGATCGAAGTGATCGACCTCGCCGCGGTCGGCGAGGCCCGTGCGGCGCCGCCCGAAGTCGTCACCGCGGACGAGGACTACGGCGACGGTGCGATCGAGGTGACGCCGTCGGTGCCGCTCGAAGCGCCGACGCCGCCTGCGGCCCCGGCGGAGCCGGAGCCGGAGCCGGACGAGATCTCGTTCGGCGGCGTGACGCTGTCGGCGTCGCTCTACCCGATCCTCTGCGCGGAGGCGGAGTCGCATCTCGCGACGCTGGAAGCCGAATTCGAGGCGATGCAGTTCGACCCGCGGCATGGGGTGTCGGCGGCGATGGTGCGGGCGAGCCACACGCTGTGCGGGATCCATCGCACCGGCGGGTTTCCGCTGGTCGCGCAGACTGCGAAGGCGCTCGAGCAATGCCTGCTCGGGTTGCAGCAGAGCGATTCGCGGCTGTCCGACGCGGTGCTCCCGGCGCTGGCCGACGCGGTCGTCGGGCTGCGCGAGCTCGTCGGCAGGGTCAAGGCGCGCGCGGCGTTCACCGATCGCGACCATACGCTGGCGGCGGCGATCCAGAGCCAACTCGAAGCCCTGCGTCCGGAAGCGGCGATCGGGCACGCTGCCGACGACGCGGAGGCGTTCGCCGCGCGCGAAGCCGCCCGCGATGACGACGGCCTGGCGCCGGAGACGGTCGACATCGTCACGGCAATCGCCGAAACCGCCGCTGCCGAAGCTGCCGCCGCCGAAGCTGCCGCCGCCGAAGCTGCTGCTGCCGAAGCTGCCGCCGCCGAAGCTGCCGCGGCCGAAGCTGCCGCGGCCGAAGCTGCCGCGGCCGAAGCTGCCGC
>CAIWHR010000079.1 GCA_903912485.1 uncultured beta proteobacterium
CGCCGACGCCGACGCCGACGCCGCGCGCGGGGACGCGCTGGCCGAGGACGTGCGGATGCAGGTGCTGCTGCGGCTCGACATCTTCACCGACACCGGCATGCAGAAGCAGCTCACGGCGAGGCTGCAGCCGATCGTCGATCGCGCCAGCGCCGATCTGGTCGCGACCATCAACCAGCAGGTCGGCCAGCTGCTGCGCGCTTACGTGGCCGAGGCGATCGAGCGTGAAATCGACAAGTGGCGGCACGGCGGCGGTGCCTAGCGCCGCCGACCGGTCGCGGCAGCGCTTGCTGAAACCTGCCGGCGTGCGGCCATGTTCGTCCTGACGGGCGTGGCGCAGCGCTACGGGCGCACGCCCGCGGTCCGGATCGACGCCTGGCGCGCGCAGCCGGGCGAGCACTGGCTGCTCGCGGGAGACTCCGGCAGCGGCAAGACCACGCTGCTGCACATTCTCGCCGGCCTGACGACGCCGACCGAGGGCAGCGTCGTCGTCGGCGGCACCGACCTCGCGACGCTGGCCGGCAGCGCGCGCGATCGCTGGCGCGGCCGCAGCGTCGGCCTCGTCCCGCAGCGGCTGCACCTCGTCGCAGCGCTCGACGTGCGCTCCAACCTGCTGCTGGCGCAGTTTCTCGCCGGGCTGCCGCAGGATCGCGCGCGCGTCGACGAGCTGCTGGCGGCGCTCGGCGTCGGCGACCTCGCGCTGCGCTACCCGCGCCAGCTGTCGCAGGGGCAGGCGCAGCGCGTCGCGGTCGCGCGCGCCGTGGTGAACCGGCCGGCGCTGGTGCTGGCCGACGAGCCGACCGCCAGCCTCGACGACAGCCACGCGGCGGCGACGCTGCGGCTGCTGCGGCAGCAGGCCGAGGCGACCGGCGCGACGCTCGTCGTCGCGTCGCACGACGCGCGCGTGCGCCCGCTGCTGCCGCACACACGGATGCTGGCGCAGACGCCGCGATGAACACGCTGCGGCTGGCGCTCGCGTACGCGCGGCGGCGTCCGCTGGCGACGCTGCTCAACGTGCTGCTGCTCGCGGTCGGCGTGGCGACGATCACGCTCGTCATCCTGCTCACCGGCGAACTGGAAGCGCGGATGCACCGGGAGGCGGCCGGGATCGACCTCGTCGTCGGCGCCAAGGGCAGTCCGCTGCAGCTGATCCTGGCCGGCATCTACCACGCCGACGCGCCGCCGGGCAACGTGCCGCTGTCGGAGGTGCTCGAACTGCGGAAGGACCCGCTGGTGCGCGAGGTGATCCCGCTCGCCCTGGGCGACAGCTACCGGGGCTACCGGATCGTCGGCACCGAGCCGGCCCTGGTCGCCCATTACGGCGCGGCGCTGGCCGCGGGGCGCCTGTGGAGCGCGCCGATGGACGCGGTGCTGGGCAGCGAGGTCGCGCGCGCAACCGGGCTGTCGCCCGGCGCGACGTTCGCGGGCACGCCCGGCAGGGGGGGCGGCGGCGCGCAGCATCGGGGGACGCCGTACCGCGTCGTCGGCGTGCTCGCACCGACCGGCAACGTGATCGACCGGCTGACGCTGACCGGCATCGACAGCGTCTGGCAGGTCCACGACGCGCACGGCCACGCCGCCGCCGGCCCGGCCGAGCACGACGGCGAGCCGGAGGCGCGCGAGGTCACCGTCGCGCTGGTCAAGTACGCCAGCCCGATCGCCGCGGTGCGTCTGCCGCGCGCGATCAACGCGCGGACGTCGCTGCAGGCGGCGTCGCCCGCCTACGAGACGGCGCGCCTGCTCACGGTGTTCGGCGTGGGCACCGACGTCATCCGCGGTTTTGCGCTGCTGCTGGTCGGCGCGTCGGCGCTGGGTCTGTTCGTCGCGCTGACGCAGGCGCTCGACGAGCGCAGGCACGATCTGGCGATCATGCGCGCGCTGGGCGCGTCGCGCGCGCGCCTGGTGGCCGTGCTGCTGCTGGAAAGCACGCTGCTGGCGCTGCTCGGCCTGGCGCTGGGCCTCGCGTCGGCGCACCTTCTGGCCGCGTCGGTGGGACGCTGGCTGCCGGCGGCGGCCACGCTGGCGGGCGGCGCCTCGACCTGGCGGCCCGAAGAGTGGGGTGTCGTCGCGCTGGCGCTGGGCGCGGGTATACTGGCCACAGTGCTTCCTGCGTGGCGCGCCTACCGTCTCGACGTCGCCGCCACGCTCGCCGATGGGTGAACCGATGCGCAAAGCGCTGTTGGCCGCTGTCCTCCTGTCGTGCGCCGCGCTGTCGGCGCAGGCGATCACGACCGACGTCCCCGCCGCGGGCCTGCCGACCGCCAGCCACTATGCGAGCGCGCTGCTGCCCGAACAGGCGGGGGTGGTTTCCTGGCGGACGCTGAGCCAGGTCGAGAGCGAGCACGTCGGCATCCGCATGGTCCCCAGGTTTTCGAGCGAGATTCTCGAGCTCGACCAGAAGGACGTGAAGCTGCAGGGATTCATCGTCGCGCTCGGCGTCGGCGACAAGCAGAGCCGGTTCCTGATCTCCGCGGTGCCGATCGACTGCCAGTTCTGCCTGCCGGCCGGGCCGGAAGCGCTGGTCGAGGTGGTGGCCAGCGCGCCGGTTCGCTATCGCGCGGACCCGGTCGTCGTCAGCGGGAAGTTCACCGTGCTGAAAGACGAGGCGGGCGGTCTCCTCTACCGGCTCACCGGTGCGCAAGTGGCCGATGCGGCGAAACCCGCACCGGCGGCGACCGGGAAGAAGCCTTAGCCGGGCCGCGCGCCAGGCGCGTCGCCCAAGAACTTTCGCCGCAGGATCGGCTCTATCCTTGATGAACGGTTGGCCGCGGAGGAAAGAGCGATGAAGAAGCTTCTGACATCAGCGATGGTCGCGGTGGCCGTCATGGCGATCGCCGGGGCGGGTTACGCCCAGCGCGGTGGCGGCGGGGGTGGCGGCGGTGGCGGTGGCGGTGGCGGCGGCGGCTACTCGTCCTCAGCCAACGACG
>CAIWHR010000080.1 GCA_903912485.1 uncultured beta proteobacterium
ACCAGCGCCATGGTGTGCTGGCTGTTCGTGGGATCGTCGATCTTCTCGGCATCGTTCGCGCTGCTGGGCGGCCAGGAGATCATCGAGCGCTGGGTCCTTTCGCTCGGGCTCAGCACGGTGCAGTTCATGCTGCTGAGCCAGTTCATCATCTTCATTCTCGGCTGGCCGCTGGAGTGGACCGAGATCATCGTCATCTTCATGCCGATCTTCATTCCGCTGCTGGCGAAGTTCAACGTCGATCCGCTGTTCTTCGGGCTGCTGGTGGCGCTGAACCTGCAGACGGCTTTCCTGTCGCCGCCGGTGGCGATGGCGGCGTTCTATCTCAAGGGGGTCGCGCCAAAGCACGTGACGCTGAACCAGATCTTCGCCGGGATGATGCCGTTCATGGGGATCCAGGTCCTCGCGCTGGCGCTGCTCTACATCTTCCCCGCCATCGGGCTGTGGCTGCCGAGCATCCTGTACAAGTAGCCGAGACCGCGCCGGTTCGCAGCGCAGGCACGCGCCGTCGCGTTTGCGCGCCATGACGCCGCCGCCGCTGGTTTCGATTCTGATTCCGGCGTACAGCCCGCGTTTTTTCGAGCCCTGTCTCGCCAGCGCGATCGCGCAGACGTACGGCAACGTCGAGATCATCGTCGGCGACGACTCGGAAGGAAGCGACATTCGCGAACTCGTCGCGCGCCGGGGCGACGGGCGCGTTCGCTGCCTGCGCAACGAGGCGCGTCTCGGATTCCACGGCAACTTCGCGCGGCTGTTTTCGCTGGCCGCGGGACGCTACGTCAAGTTTCTCAACGACGACGATGTCCTGCACGCCACCTGCGTGGGGAAAATGGTCGCTGCGTTCGAGATGCTGGGCCCGCGCATCTCGCTGGTCGCGAGCCGCCGCCGGCTCGTCGACGAGTCCGGCGCGGAGCTTCCCGACACCGCCGCCACCCGGCCGATGTCGGCCCGCGACTGCACGTTCGACGGCAGGTTGCTCGGCAACGAACTCCTGCTCCGGAGCGTCAACCGCATCGGCGAACCCTCGGCGGCGATGTTCCGTCGCAGCGACGTCGTGCTCTCGGGCAATACGCTGTTCCGGATCGCCGAACAGGAATACACGTGCCTGGCCGACCTGGCGCTGTGGCTGCGCCTGCTGGCGCTGGGCAGCATGGCCTACCTGGCCGCGCCGATGAGTTTCATCCGGATTCATCCGGGCCAGTTGCAGGAGTCGAGCGAGGTCGCGGCGCGGTGCATGGTGGAAAGGTTCTATCTGCCGCGCGATTCCCGCGGCCTGGGCTTCCTCGCCGACGAGGCGGAATACCGGAGCGCGTTGCGCATAGGCATCGACCTCGTGCACCGGGGGCTGGCCGGCACCGACCTCGGTTCCGCCACCCGCGCCATATTCGAGCAGGCGCGCCGGCAGATCGAAGCGCCGGACCTCGGAGCGCAGGAGCCGTCCGACACCGCCGCCGGCCGGCGGTTGCGCGACGCGGCCCCGCCGGAGTAACCTGACCGCCCGACGCTTCGGGGAATGCGGCTCAAGGAGGCGGCAATGCTGGTCAGCGAGATCCTGCGCATCAAGGGCAATGCACTGTTCACGACGTCGCCCGACGCCCCCGTTCTCGACGCCGTGAAGGTGATGTCGCAGCACGACATCGGTTCGCTGGTGGTGATGGACCACGGCCGCATGGCAGGGCTGGTGACGTTTGCCGAGGTGCTGGCGGCGCTCGCCGACCGCGGCGGCTCGCTCGGCGACATCCGGATCGAAGCCATCGCCGAGGCCGATCCGCTGGTCGCGGCGCCCGGCATCGACGCGATGGAGTTGCGGCGGATGATGCTCGAGCGCCACGCGCGCTACGTCCCGGTGATGGACGGCCGCATGCTGCTCGGCGTCATCTCGTTCCACGACGTCGCCAAGGCGGTGTACGAGGACCAGAGCTACGAGAACCGGATGCTGAAGAATTACATCAGCGACGATCGATCGTAGCTCGGGCATCGCGGCCGGGGCAGGGGCGCCGGCTTTGGTCGACGGCAGGAATGCCGGGGTCGACCCCGGGCCGGCTGGCGGCGCGCCGGCGCCGCGCGCGGCGGCTCAGCCCGGGCTGCGGCTCGCGCGCGGGGACTGCGCCTGCAGCACGTACATCGCCGGCCGCTTCGCGTAGGCGCCTGCATCCCGCCCGCGCCATGCCCGGATCTCGCGCGACTCGACGGTCTCGCCCGCCGTCGTGAGGTCGGCGGCGACGCACAGCCTCGTCTCAGGGCTGCAGGCGGCGACCAGCGCGGCGATCAGCGACGGATTGCGATACGGCGTCTCGATGAACAGCTGCGCCGTGCCGTCCTTGTGCGAGGCGGCCTCGAGCCTGCGGATAGCTTCGGTCCGCGCCTCGGGCTTCACCGGCAGATAGCCGTGGAAGGCGAAGCCCTGGCCGTTCATGCCGGAGGCCATCAGCGCGAGCAGGATCGCCGACGGCCCGACCAGCGGCGTCACCGTGATCCCCTCCCGGTGCGCGGCCGCGACCAGCAGCGCGCCGGGATCGGCGACGCCCGGGCACCCCGCGTCCGACAGCATGCCGACGTCGCTGCCGGCGCGCGCGGGTCGCAGCAGTTCTGCGCAGCGCTGCGGCGTCGGCCGTTCGCCGATTTCCATGAGGTCGAGCTGCTGCAGCGGATGCGCGGTGCCTACCGCCTTGAGGAACTGGCGCGCCGGCTTGGCGTTCTCGACGACGAAATGCGTCAGGCGGCGCGCGATCGCCAGCGTCCGTGCCGGCAGCACGTCGTCGGGAGGCACGATCCCCAGCAGGTTGGGGACGAGGTAGAGGCGGCCCGGGGGCGCCGCGTCGGCGGCAGGGCGGGTTGCGGCCATCGGGGCGCGTCAGGCCGGCGGCGTCAGGACGGACAGCCCCGCCGCCCGGAGCATGTCGGTGAGCCGGATCAACGGCAGCCCGATGAGCGCGGAAGGATCGTCGCTTTCGATCCGCGTGAACAGCGCGATGCCCAGCGCGTCGGACTTGACCGACGCGGCGCAGTCGTAGGGCTGGTCGCGGGTGAGGTAGGCTTCGATCTCGGCGGGGGTGAGCTCGCGGAAAGTGCTGGTCACGTCGACCATCGCCGTCTGGCAGGCGTCCCGCGCGGCGTCGACGAGCGCGAGCCCGGTGTGGAAGACGACGGTCTTTCCCGACAGCGCGGTGAGCTGCGCGACGGCGTGGCGATGGTCGAGCGGCTTGCCCACGGCCTGGCCGTCGCAGTCGGCGACCTGGTCGGAGCCGATGACGAGCGCGTCGGGGTAGCGCGCGGCGACGCTGCGGGCCTTGGCTTCGGCCAGCCGCAGCGCGGTGGCCGACGGTTTTTCCCCCGGCAGCGGCGACTCGTCGGTCTCCGGGGACGCGACGACGAACGGCAGCCCGAGCTGCGCCAGCAGCGCGCGCCGATAGCGCGAAGTCGACGCCAGGACCAGCGGCCGCGCTGCCGGCGCCGGAGCGCTAGCGGAGGCGGGTGGGTTGGGTGTTGTTTTTGTGGACATTTTTTGACATGGTCATGGGCTCGAGGTATTATCTTACGTTTTCGGTCGACGGGCCCGGCGGCGGTGGGAAACTGGCCATCCTGCTGCGGGCAGTGCGACCGACGAGGGCCGGCTGCCGGGCACGTCCCGGTGGCGGAAACGGGCAATGCATCGTCCCATGAAAGCTCAGGGCTGCTTCGACGGGTTCGGCGTGGCTGCGCAGCATGCGGTCATCGCGGGCAGCGTCGACGCGGCCGCGTTGCCGCGCGTCGCAGACCTGCTCGCCGACGAGGACGGCGCTGCCGACGTCGCCTACCGGATCGCGGGCAGCACCGACGCCGCCGGTCGGCCGGCGCTGGAAGTGCGGCTGTCCGGCGTGCTGCCGCTGACCTGTCAGCGCTGCCTGCAGCCGTTCAACTGGCCGGTCGAGCAGACGACGCTGCTGCTGCTGGCGCGCGACGAGCGGGAACTGGCACGGATCGATGACGAGGATCACGAACACGAAGCGGTACTGGCCGACGCGCCGCTCGATGCGTTGGCGCTGGTCGAAGATGAATTGCTGTTGACGCTGCCCTTCGCGCCGCGCTGCCCCGAGGCCGATTGCGCGGCGGCGCGAAGCGACGACGGCGGCACGGCGGGCACCCCGTCCGCATTCGGGGTGCTGGCAGGACTGAAACCGGCGCCCGGAAAGAAGACGCCGCGGTGAATCGAACGCAATTGGCAGCACTCACGACAGGAGAAGCTCATGGCAGTCCAGCAGAACAAGAAGTCCCCCTCGAAGCGCGGCATGCACCGCGCGCACAGCGCGCTCGCCGCGCCGGCGCTCGCAGTCGAGCCGGTCACCGGCGAGACGCATCGGCGCCACCACATCAGCCCGACCGGCTATTACCGCGGCAAGCAGGTCGTCAAGTCCAAGGCCGACGAGTAGTCCGCTGGGGGCGGCAGAGCAGGCAGCCCGGCGCATGCCTGTCACGGTAGCCGTCGACGCGATGGGGGGCGATCATGGCCCCTCGGTCACGCTGGCCGCGGCGCTGACGTTTCTCGAGCGGACCCCGGACGCGCGGGTGATCGCCGTCGGGCAGGAGGCGCCGTTGCGGGAGGCGCTCGCCAGACTGCGCTCGGGCGCCAAGGATCGGCTCGTCGTGCACGTGGCGTCCGAAGTCATCGCCATGGACGAGCCGCCTGCGCTGGCGCTGCGCACCAAGAAAGACTCGTCGATGCGCGTGGCCATCAACCTGGTCAGGGACGGCGCCGCGCAGGCCTGCGTGTCGGCGGGCAACACCGGTGCGCTGATGGCCATTTCCCGGTTCGTGCTGAAGATGCTGCCCGGCGTCGACCGGCCGGCGATCGCCGGCGTGCTGCCGACCAAGAAAGGCGTGACCACCGTGCTCGACCTCGGCGCCAACGTCAACTGCACGCCGGCGCAGCTCGTGCAGTTCGCGGTGATGGGCGTCGCGCTCGCGTCGGCGGTCGACGGCATCGAGCGCCCGACCGTCGGCCTCCTCAACATCGGCGAGGAGGACATCAAGGGCAACGACATGGTCAAGGAGACCTCGGAACTGCTCAAGGTCTCCGGCCTCAACTTCCACGGCAACGTCGAGGGCACCGACATCTTCAAGGGCACGACCGACGTCGTGGTCTGCGACGGTTTCGTCGGCAACGTCGCGCTGAAGACGTCCGAAGGCCTGGCGCAGATGCTCTACGAGTTCCTGCGCGCCGAGTTCACCCGCAATCCGCTGACCCGGGTCGCCGCGCTGGTGGCGTACCCCGTGCTGCAGGCGTTCAAGCGGCGCATCGACCCGCGCCGGCACAACGGGGCGACGCTGCTCGGGCTGAAGGGCATCGTCGTCAAGAGCCACGGCAGCGCCGACAAGCTCGCTTTCGAGCACGCGCTGTATCGCGCGCACGCCGAGGTGGCCAACGGCGTGCTCGACAAGATCACGCAGCGGATGGCTGCGGTGCCCGTGCCGGCGGCGCGCGCCGGGACCGGGGCGGCCGGTGCCTAGCCGGATCGCGGGAACCGGCGGCTACCTCCCCGCCAGGCTCGTCACCAACGCCGAACTCGCGCTGCGCATCGACACCAGCGACGAGTGGATCGCCACCCGCACCGGCATCCGCGCGCGGCACGTCGCCGCCGATGGCGAACAGACGTCCGACCTGGCGCTGGCGGCCGCGCTTCCGGCGCTCGCGGCGGCGGGTCTCGAAGGCCGCGACGTCGACCTGATCGTCGTCGCCACGACGACGCCCGACATGATCTTCCCGTCGACGGCGTGCATCCTGCAGGACAAGCTCGGCGCGAGCGGCGGGCCCGCTTTCGACGTGCAGGCGGTGTGCTCCGGCTTCATCTACGCGCTGGCGCTCGCCGACAGGATGGTCGCCTCCGGCGCGGCGAAAAACGCGCTGGTCGTCGGCGCGGAGATCTATTCGCGGATCCTCGACTGGAGCGATCGCGGCACCTGCGTGCTGTTCGGCGACGGCGCCGGCGCCGTCGTGCTGCTGCCCGGCGCGACTCCCGGCATCATCTCGTCGCACCTGCACGCCGACGGCAGCCACCGCCGCATCCTCGAGGTCCCGGCGCGCATCGCCAATGGCGCGGTCACCGGCAAGCCGTTCGTGACGATGGACGGACACGCGGTGTTCAAGTTCGCCGTGAAGGTGCTGGCCGAGGTGGCGCAGGAGGCGCTGGCCGCGAACGGCGTGACCGCCGCCGCGATCGACTGGCTGATTCCGCATCAGGCCAACATCCGCATCATGGACGCCACCGCGAGGAAGCTCGGGCTGCCGCTGTCGAAAGTCGTGGTGACGCTCGACCGCCACGGCAACACGTCGGCGGCTTCGATTCCGCTGGCGCTCGACGTCGCGGTGCGCGACGGCAGGATTCGTCCGGGACAGCACGTGATGCTGGCCGGGGTCGGCGGCGGGTTCACGTGGGGATCGGTCTTCCTGCAATGGTGAGGGTGCCAAGATGAAGTTCGCTTTCGTTTTTCCCGGGCAGGGTTCGCAGTCGGTGGGAATGCTCGCCGACTACGCGGCGCACCCGGTCGTTCGCGCGACCATCGACGAAGCGTCGGCGGCGCTCGGGCAGGATCTCTGGACGCTGATCGACGAGGGACCGGCCGAAGCGCTCAACCAGACGGTCAACACGCAGCCGGTGATGCTCGCCGCCGGCGTCGCCGTGTGGCGGGCGTGGCTCGCCGCCGGCGGCGGCCGGCCGGCGGTCGTCGCGGGCCACAGCCTCGGCGAGTACACGGCGCTGGTCGCCGCCGGGGCGCTCAGCTTTCGCGACGCGCTGCCGCTGGTGCGGTTCCGCGCGCAGGCGATGCAGGACGCGGTGCCGGCAGGCGTCGGCGCGATGGCGGCGATTCTCGGCCTCGACGACGCCGGCGTGGAGGCGGCGTGCGCCGAAGCCGCGCAGGGGCAGATGGTCGAGCCGGTCAACTACAACGCGCCCAGCCAGGTGGTGATCGCGGGCCACCGCGAGGCGGTCCTGCGCGCCGTGGCCGCGGCGAAGGCCCGCGGCGCCAAGCGCGCGGTGCTGCTGCCGGTGTCGGCGCCGTTTCACAGTTCGCTGCTCAAGCCGGCCGCGCTGCGGCTGGCCGCGCGGCTGGCCGAGGTGCACGTGGCGGTGCCCGCGCTGCCGGTGCTGCACAATGTCGACGTGCAGGAGAAGCGGGCGCCGGACGACATCCGCGCCGCGCTCGCGCAGCAGGCGGCGAGCCCGGTGCGCTGGGTGGAGACCGTCCAGGCGCTGGCGGCACGCGGAGTCACCCACGTGATCGAGTGCGGGCCCGGCAAGGTGCTTGCGGGCCTTTCCAGGCGGATCGCGCCCGACGTCGCATCGTTCGCGCTGACCGACAGCGCGGCGATCGTCGCGACGCTGGCCGAGATCGGCGTGGCGCCGCGCTGATCGCCCGGTTCCACAACAGACGCATCGGAGCGGATCATGGTTGAGGCAACGCTGGAAGGGCAGGTCGCGCTGGTCACCGGCGCGACGCGGGGGATCGGGCGGGCCATCGCGCTGGCGCTTGCGCGCGACGGCGCCACGGTGGTCGGGACCGCGACGACCGGCGACGGCGCCGCCGCGATCGCGGGGTTCCTGATCGACGGCGGCCATCGCGGCACCGGCCTGCAGCTCGACGTCACCGACGCCGCCGCGGTCGCCGCCGCGCTCGCCATCGTCGAAGAACGTTTCGGCACGGTCGCGATTCTCGTCAACAACGCCGGCATCGCGCGCGACAACCTGCTGGTGCGCATGAAGGACGACGAGTGGGACACGATCATGGCGACCAACCTCAAGCCCGCGTACCGTCTGGCCAAGGCGGTGCTGCGCGGGATGATGAAGGCGAGGCACGGACGCATCATCCAGATCGGCTCGGTGGTCGGCTCGAGCGGCAACGCAGGCCAGGCGAACTACTCGGCGGCCAAGGCGGGACTGATCGGGTTCACCAAGTCGCTGGCGCAGGAAGTGGGCAGCCGCAACATCACGGTCAACTGCGTGGCGCCGGGCTTCGTCGACACCGACATGACGCGCACGCTGCCCGAGGCGCAGCGCGAAAAGCTGCTGCAGCAGATACCGCTCGGCCGCCTCGGCACGCCGGAAGACGTCGCCGAAGTCGTGGCGTTCCTCGCTTCGGCCAGGGCGGCGTACGTCACCGGCGCGACGCTGCACGTCAACGGCGGGATGTACATGGCGTGACAAGCAGCTTGCGCCGCGCGGCCGGACGCGCGCGAAGCGGTGCGGGCGTCTTCCCGGATCGCCCGCGCTGCGGCGGCCATTCTGGTAAAATCGCGGGGTTTTGAATCGATCATTCCCGCACAGGGGAGGAGAAGCATGGAAAATATCGAGCAGCGCGTGAGAAAGATCGTCGCCGAGCAACTCGGCGTCAACGAAGCGGAAATCAAGAACGAGTCCTCGTTCGTCGACGATCTCGGTGCCGACTCGCTCGACACCGTCGAACTCGTGATGGCGCTGGAGGAAGAATTCGAAACCGAGATCCCGGACGACGAGGCCGAGAAGATCACCACCGTTCAGCAGGCGATCGACTACATCGGCTCGCACGTCAAGAAGTGATTGGCCGCAGGCAGGCCGGGCGCCTGCCGATCCGTCGCGCGACCTGGCGTGGCGACACCGAGGGGTGCGTCCGCGGTCGCGGCGAGCTTCTCGGGCCTTCCTCCCTACTCTCCTTCTGACATCGCCATGACCCGACGCCGTGTCGTCGTCACCGGAATGGGCATCGTTTCGCCCGTGGGCATCGGCCTCGCGACGGCGTGGGATGCGATCCTCGCCGCGCGCTCGGGCATAGGGCCGATCACGCGCTTCGACGCGAGCACTTTCCCGGTGCGGATCGCGGGCGAGGTCAAGGAATTCGACGTCGGCAAGTACCTGTCGGCCAAGGAGGCCCGCCGCTACGACGCGTTCACGCACTACGGGCTGGTGGCGACGATGGAGGCGGTCGTCGACGCCGGCCTCGCCGACTACGCCGGCGACAAGGAACGCGTCGGCGTCTGCATCGGCTCGGGCATCGGCGGGCTGCCGATGATCGAGGAGACCAAGCAGCACTACCTCGAAGGCGGGCTGCGCAAGATCTCGCCATTCTTCGTGCCGGGGTCGATCATCAACATGCTGTCGGGACTGGTGTCGATCCAGTACGGCTACCAGGGACCGAACCTCGCTCTGGTCAGCGCCTGCTCGACGGCGAACCACAGCCTCGGCGAGGCGGCGCGCATCATCGAGTACGGCGACGCCGACGTCATGTTCGCCGGCGGCGCCGAAGCGACGGTCAGCCCGCTCGGCGTCGGCGGCTTCTGCGCGGCGCGTGCGCTGTCGCACCGCAACGACGACCCCGAGGCGGCGAGCCGGCCCTGGGATCTCGGCCGCGACGGCTTCGTCCTCGGCGAGGGCGCCGGCGTGCTGGTGCTCGAGGAATACGAGCACGCGAGAGCGCGCGGCGCGCGCATCTACTGCGAACTCGCAGGCTACGGGATGAGCGCCGACGCGCATCACATCACCGCGCCGCCCGAAGACGGCCACGGCGCCGCGCGCAGCATGGCCAACGCGCTGCGCAACGGGCAGATGAACGTCGACGACATCGACTACATCAACGCGCACGGGACGTCGACGCCGCTGGGCGACATCGCCGAGTGCGTCGCCGTCCGCCGCTGTTTCGGCGCGCACGCAGACCAGCTCGCCGTGTCGTCGACCAAGTCGATGACCGGCCACCTCTTGGGCGCTGCCGGCGGCATCGAGGCGGTGTTCTCGGTGCTGGCGATTCGCGACCAGGTGGCGCCGCCGACGGCGAACCTCGTCGATCGCGATCCGAAGTGCGACCTCGACTTCGTCCCGCTCACCGCTCGCCCGATGAAAATCCGCGCCGCGATGTCGAACTCGTTCGGCTTCGGCGGCACCAACGCAACGCTCGTGTTCCGCGCGCTCTGACGCCGCGGGCCCCGTGCGATGCCCAACCGCAGCCTAGAACCCTAAATGGCCCTGATCGTCCAGAAATACGGCGGCACGTCCGTCGGCACCACCGACCGCATCAAGAACGTCGCGCGTCGCGTCGCCCGCTTTCACCGCGAGGGCCACCAGCTGGTCGTCGTCGTGTCGGCGATGTCGGGCGAGACCAACCGCCTCCTGGCGCTGGCGAAGGAACTCTCGGCCAACCCCAACCCGCGCGAGCTCGACGTGGTCGCGGCCACCGGCGAGCAGGTCACGATCGGACTGCTTGCGATCGCGCTCGAGGAAATGGGCTTCAAGGCGAGGAGCTACACCGGCGGGCAGGTGCGCATCCTGACCGACAACGCCTTCACCAAGGCGCGCATCCTCAGCATCGACGAGCAGAACATGCGCGCCGATCTCGAGGCCGGGACCATCGTCATCGTCGCCGGGTTCCAGGGCGTCGACGCCGAGGAGAACATCACCACGCTCGGCCGGGGCGGGTCGGACACCTCCGGCGTCGCGCTGGCGGCCGCGCTCAAGGCGGACGAGTGCCAGATCTACACCGACGTCGACGGCGTCTACACGACCGACCCGCGGATCGTGCCCGAAGCACGCCGCCTCGACACCGTCACCTTCGAGGAAATGCTGGAGATGGCGAGCCTCGGCTCGAAGGTGCTCCAGATCCGGTCGGTGGAGTTCGCCGGCAAATACCAGGTGAAGCTGCGCGTGCTGTCCTCGCTTGAGGACCCGATGGTGACGTCGCGCGGCACGCTGATCACGTTCGAGGAAGACCACAGCATGGAACAGGCGATCATTTCCGGCATTGCATTCACCCGCGACGAAGCGAAGATCTCGGTGATGGGCGTCGAGGACAAACCCGGCATCGCGTACGCGATTCTTGGACCCGTCGCCGCGGCGAACATCGACGTCGACATGATCGTGCAGAACATCGGCGCATCCGGCCACACCGACTTCTCGTTCACCGTCAACCGCAGCGAGTATCAGAAGGCGCTCGACGTGCTGGCGCGCGAGCGCGGCAAGGTGTTCAAGGCGCGCGAGATCATCGGCGACAGCAAGATCTGCAAGGTGTCGGTGGTCGGCATCGGCATGCGCTCGCACGTCGGCCTCGCGAGCAAGATGTTCAAGTCGCTCGCCGACGAGGGCATCAACATCCAGATGATCTCGACGTCGGAGATCAAGATCTCGGTCGTCATCGACGAGAAATACCTCGAACTCGCCGTGCGCGTTCTGCACAAGACCTTCGAGCTCGACAAGCCGCCGGTGCCGATCGCGGGGTCCGCGGTCTAAGTTGCGGTTTTTTCAAGGGTTTTCGACAAAATTTGTTTGACCCGATGGGGTGGCAGCCAGTACAATCAGGCGTTTCCCGGAGACGTGGCCGAGTGGTCGAAGGCACTCCCCTGCTAAGGGAGCATGCGGTCAAAAACTGCATCAAGGGTTCGAATCCCTTCGTCTCCGCCAGTACATAGACTTCCAACTCGCTCACCGAGCGTGGAAGGCACCTAAAGCCCCGTGTTTCTTGGGGCTTTTTTCTTACACCTCCTGACTGCGGCCCAGGCGCAACGCCCGAAAGCGCCGTCTCAGCGTAACCGTCCCCACAACCCGTGTTGACGCGTCGCCTGTGGTGGTCTAACGCGTCAGAGATCGATGACGTGGCGCAGGAGCGCGAAGGAGACCCGCCACTCGTGGCCATCGCAGGACACCGTGGCCGTCTTCTGGTTCAGCCGTATGACGCGGCCGAGGCGCTGGATCAGATCGCGCCCTTCGAAGCTCACCGTGTCGCCGAGCGCGAAGTCGGCACGCTCCAGCGGCTTCGGTGATGGCGGAAGAGGTGCCGGGTTCGCGTCGATCTGGATCGCGGCATAGGACACCCACCAGTACT
>CAIWHR010000081.1 GCA_903912485.1 uncultured beta proteobacterium
AGATACAGGTGGAGCGGTTCCCTGGCCTGGGGTTCTGGTCGTTGCTTCAAGCGCCCCATCGTCCGGAGGCGGCGACCGTCGGTCGCCGCGCCGGAAGGTCCACGCGGCGCGGATTCTCCGTCGGGAGAACGCGCGCGGCGCGGCGTATGGCGTTGTTACGCAACCTTGCGGGCCTTCGGCGCGATGCTGGCCGTCGACGCGTTGTCCGCAGCAGCGCGAACGCTCGCATCGGCAAAGCTCACCACCTGCTTCGACGCCTTCTGGAACTGGTCGAGAGCGGCGCTGGTCGCGGCGACCGTCGACTTCATCGCGTTGATCGCGGCTTCCGAACCGGCCGGGGCCGACTGGCTGGCCTTCTCGACCCACGAAGCGAGGCCCTTGGTGTAGCCGGCAAGCGCTTCTTCGGCGATCGCGGAGAACTGCGCCTGCACCTGCGACGAGATTTCGTAGAGGCTGCGCGAGTACCCGACGACGCTCTGGACGCTCGCTTCGGCGTACTTGGTCGGCAGCGCGGCCAGATCCTGCGGATCCTTGATCGCGGCGACGGCCGAGGCGTTTTCGACGCCCTGCGCGAACGCGGCCTTGGCGGCGTTCAGGTTGAGCGTCATCACCTTCTCGACGTTCTCGAGGGCGATGGCGGCGAGCTTGGTCGCTTGCGCGACGTTGGCCTTGTTGAAGTCGGCGAATTGCGAGGCGTTGTACATGGCGTTTCCTTTTGTCTGGCGTTGGTCTGGAGTCAATAAGCTGCGGTCTGCTGCATCCCATTCCCCCGGCTCGTTGATCCCGGCGGGCCGGAAGGCTCTTGGAGACCCTCCCGACGGCGGCGATTGCTGCACCGCACAAAACGAATTCTAGGGATGACCGGAACCGATGTCAAGAACTTTTTGCTGCATCGCACCAATTTCAGCGCTGCCGGGAGATCGAAATCCAAACGCCCAATAAATCATGCGGTTATAATCACCCTGTCGACACCATGGAGCGTGCAATGAGCGATTCCCCGCGCATCATCAAGAAATACCCGAACCGCCGCCTCTACGACACGGCGAACAGCGGGTACATCACGCTCGTCGATGTCAAGCAGATGGTGCTCGAGAACATCGAGTTCAAGGTGATCGACGCCAAGACCGGCGACGACCTTTCCCGGGCGATCCTGCTGCAGATCATCCTCGAGGAGGAATCCGCCGGCATGCCGATGTTCTCGTCGGAGATGCTGGCGCAGATGATCCGCTTCTACGGCAGCGCCCAGCAGACGATCATGGGCAGCTACATCGAGCAGAACGTGTCGGCCTTCCTCGCGATCCAGAAGAAGCTGCAGGACCAGGCGAAGCAGATGTACGGCGACAAGATGATGATCACGCCGGACCTGTGGAAGCAGTTCATGCAGATGCAGGCGCCGGCGATGCAGGGCATGCTCGGCAATTACCTCGAGCAGAGCGCCAAGCTGTTCATGGACATGCAGCAGCGGATGCAGGACCAGACGCGCGGGCTGTTCTCGGCGTTTCCGTTCCCGAACTTCGCCGGAGCGCCGCAAACCGGCGCCGACGAAGAGAAAGCGCGCTGACGCGCCGAAGCACCGCAACAAGCCTTCGGCCGCGCGCCTTTTCGTGCAGTGCGGCAGCGCCGTGGCGC
>CAIWHR010000082.1 GCA_903912485.1 uncultured beta proteobacterium
CGGCATCCGGATCACGCCGCGCGGCTTCGGCAAGGACTGGCGCTACCCGATCACGTCGGCGTGGGCCGACTGGGACCACGTGGCGCCGGCAGCGCCGCGAGGCTAGGTGCGACGCCCCGCATCGTGTAAGCTGACGTCGGCGCGGCGCGCTCTTTGCGCCGGGCAAATCGTTCCATTTCGGCAGCAGATCACCCCATGAAGAAAATCGAAGCCATCATCAAGCCGTTCAAGCTGGACGAGGTCCGCGAGGCCCTTTCCGAAATCGGCGTCACCGGGCTCACCGTCACCGAAGTCAAGGGCTTCGGCCGGCAGAAGGGACACACCGAGCTCTACCGCGGCGCCGAATACATCGTCGACTTCCTGCCGAAGGTCAAGGTCGAGGTGATCCTCCAGGAGGCGCAGGTCGAGCGCGCGATCGAAGCCATCGTCAAGGCGGCGCGCACCGGCAAGATCGGCGACGGCAAGATCTTCGTCACCGCGGTCGACCAGGTCATCCGCATCCGCACCGGGGAATCCGGGGAAGCCGCCGTCTGAGTTGACGACGCGGCGACCGTGCCGCGGCAACAGGGAGAACGTCGATGTCGATGGGCAAGGAGTTCCGCGAATTCGCCCTCAAGGGCAACGTGATGGACCTGGCGGTGGGCGTCATCATCGGCGCCGCGTTCGGCAAGATCGTCGATTCGCTGGTGAAGGACCTGATCATGCCGATCGTCGGCCGCGTCGTCGGCGGGCTCGACTTCTCCAACTGGTTCATCATGCTCGGCAGTCCGCCCGCGGGCTACAACGGCGCGATGACCTACGAGGCGCTGACCAAGGCCGGCGTGCCGCTGTTCGCGTACGGCAACTTCATCACCATCGCGATCAATTTCTTCATCCTGGCGCTGGTCATCTTCATGATGGTCAAGCAGGTCAACCGGTTGAAGCGCGAGGCGCCTCCCGCGCCGGCGGCGCCTGCGCCGACGCCCGAGGACATCGTGCTGCTGCGCGAAATCCGCGACGCGCTGAAGAGCTAGCGGCGCGCGGCGGGCTTCGCCCGGCCACTTTCTTTTCCGGAATCGGCGTACAGGCGTTGACCCCGGGCACCGGGTTTGCCAGAATCGACCCTGTTCCGCGCGCGGTCGGCCTTTCCGGCTGCCGATGCCGCGACAGACGGCCGCAGCTCAAGCAGACGGCCGCATACGTTTCCGGTTTTTCGCCGAGGCTCAGGAGGATTCAATGCACGTCCGCAAATTGCTGCCGGCGCTCGCCGCCGCGCTCGTACTGGTCACGGCTCCGGCCCGTGCCGACATCAACGTCGGCGTCACGCTGTCGGCAACCGGCCCCGCCGCGTCGCTCGGCATCCCCGAGAAGAACACCTTCGACCTTCTGCCCACCGCGGTCGCCGGGCAGAAGATCAACTGGATCATCCTCGACGACGGCTCGGACACGACCAAGGCGGTCACCAACACCCGCAAGCTGATTTCCGAGGACAAGGTCGACGTGATCGTCGGCTCGACGATCACGCCGAATTCGCTGGCGATGGTCGACGTCGTCGCCGACGCCGAGACGCCGATGATCTCGATGGCCGCGTCGGCCCGGATCGTCGACCCGTCCAACCCGAAGACCAGGTGGGTGTTCAAGACGCCGCAGAACGACGCGCTGATGGCCGACGCGATCGCCGTCAGCATGAAGGCGAACGGCGTCAAGACGATGGCGTACATCGGATTCGCCGACGCCTACGGCGACGGCTGGCTCGCCGAAATGAAGCGCTCGGCGCAGACCGCCGGGATCAAGGTCGTCGCCGAGGAAAAATACAATCGCAACGACCCGTCGGTCACCGGCCAGATCCTGAAAATCCTGTCGGCGAAGCCCGACGCGATCCTGATCGGCGCGTCCGGCACGCCGGGCGCCACGCCGCAGAAGGAACTCGTCGCGCGCGGGTACAAGGGCAAGGTCTACCAGACGCACGGCATCGCCAATCCCGACTTCCTGCGCGTCGTCGGCAAGGACGGCGACGGCACGCTGCTGCCGATCGGACCGATGCTGGTGTACGAGCAGCTGCCCGATTCGAATCCGCTGAAGAAGTCGGCCGCCGAGTACATCACCAAGTACGAAGCGAAATACGGCAAGGATTCGCGCTCGACGTTCGGCGGCCACGCCTGGGACGCCTACATGCTGCTGGCGCAGGCGATTCCGCAGGCGCTGAAGAAGGGAGCGCCGGGCACCAAGGAGTTCCGCGCCGCGCTGCGCGACGCGCTCGAGAACACCAAGGAACTGGTGGCCAGCCACGGCGTCTACACGATGACGCCGCAGGACCACAACGGCCTCGACAACCGCGCCCGGACGATGATCAAGATCGACAACGGCAAGTGGGTCCTCGTCAAGTGACGTAGCGCCCCCGCGAACGGCCGGCTGCGGCGTCACGTGCAGCCGGCCTTTTTGTTGACCCCGACCCGACGACATGGATCTCCAGATCTTCGCGCTGCTGGTGCAGGACGGCGTCACCAACGGTGCCGTCTACGCGCTGCTGGCGCTGGCGCTGGTGCTGGTGTTCGCGGTCACGCGCGTGATCTGGATCCCGTCCGGCGAAATCGTCGCCTACGGGACGCTCACGCTCGCCGGCCTGCAGGCGGGCAAGTCGCCCGGCACCGTCGGCCTGCTCGCCGGGATGGCGGTCGTCGCCGGCAGTTTCGAGGTTTACGCCTGCCTCTCCCGCGGCGAGGCGCACAGGATGCCGCGGCAGCTCGCGCTGTGGGCCGGCGTCCCGCTCGCGATCGCGGCGGCGTCGTGGTGGCTCGCGACGTTCGAGCTGCCGTTCTGGGCACAGATTCTGGTGACGCTGGCGCTGGTCACCGCGCTCGGGCCGCTGCTCTACCGCATCGCGTACCAGCCGATCGCCGAGGCCAGCGTGCTGGTGCTGCTGATCGTCTCGGTCGGCGTGCATTTCGCGCTGACCGGGCTGGGGCTCTGGTTCTTCGGCGCCGAGGGTTCGCGCACGCCGCCGTTCTCGGCCGCGTCGTTCGAGTTGCACGGCGTCACCGTCAGCGTCCAGAGCCTGCTCGTGGTCGCGACCAGCCTCGCGCTGATCACCGCGCTCTACCTGTTCTTCGGACGAACGCTGACCGGCAAGGCGCTGCGCGCCACGGCGCTCAACCGGACCGGTGCGCGGCTGGTCGGGATTTCGCCGGACCTCGCGGGTGCGCTGACGTTCACGCTGGCGGCGCTGCTGTGCGCGTTCTCGGGCGTGCTGATCGGGCCGATCACGACCGTCTACTACGACTCCGGATTCCTCGTCAGCCTGAAGGGCTTCGTCGGCGCGATCATCGGCGGGCTGGTCAGCTATCCGCTCGCCGCGGCGGGCGCGCTGTTCGTCGGCCTGATCGAGGCGTTTGCCTCGTTCTGGGCGAGCGGCTTCAAGGAAGTGATCGTCTTCACGCTGATCGTGCCGGTGCTGCTGTGGCGCAGCCTCACCACCACGCATCACGAGGAGGACGAGTGAACGGGCGCCGTCCGCGGTGAGCTCCGGGCGCAAGCTTCCGTTCGGGGCCTGGGGCGCCGCGGCCTTCGTCGTGCTGCTCGTCGGCGTGCCGCTGGTCGCGCCCCAGTTCTGGGTCACGCTGGGGAACTACATCGGCCTCTACAGCATCGTCGCGCTGGGGCTGGTGCTGCTGACCGGCGTCGCCGGGCAGACGTCGTTCGGGCAGGCCGCTTTCGTCGGGCTGGGCGCGTACACGACCGCGTACCTCGCGACGACCTACGGCGTGTCGCCCTGGATCAACCTGCTGGTCGGCCTGGTGCTGACCACGCTGCTCGCGCTGTTCAACGGCGTCCTCACGCTGCCGATGCGGGGCCACTACCTCCCGCTGGCCACCATCGCCTGGGGCATCAGCATCTACTTCATGTTCGGCAACGTGGATTTCCTCGGCGGGCACACGGGGATCACGAGCATCCCGGCGCTCAATCTCTTCGGGCTGGAACTGCGCAACGAGCGCTACTACTACTACCTGATCTGGGCGATCGCGCTGGCCGCGCTGTGGACGTCCAACAACCTGCTCGACTCGCGCCCGGGCCGCGCGATCCGCGCGCTGAAGGGGCAGGGCCAGATGGCCGAGGCCTTCGGCGTCGACACCGTGCGCCTCAAGATCGTCGTGTTCGTCTACGCGGCGCTGCTCGCCAGCGTCTCCGGCTGGCTGTACGCGCACCTGCAGCGCTTCGTCAACCCGTCGCCGTTCGGCATCAACCAGGGCATCGAGTACCTGTTCATGGCCGTCGTCGGCGGCGCCGGCAGCGTGTGGGGCGCCGTGATCGGCGCCACGCTGATCACGCTGGCCAAGCAGGTGCTGCAGGACGTGCTGCCGACGCTGCTCGGACGCAGCGGGAATTTCGAGATCGTCGTGTTCGGCATCCTGATGGTCGTGGTGCTGCAGCGCGCGCGCGAAGGCGTGTGGCCGTGGCTGGCGCGGCTCCTGCCGGTGCGCGAACCGCCGCCGGTCCCCGCCGCCGAACCGCTCGCCTTGCGCGACCGGACGCTGCTGGCGGGGCCGCTGCTCGACGTCAGGGCCGCGCGCAAGCGCTTCGGCGGGCTCATCGCCGTCAACGACCTGTCGTTCGCCATCCATGCCGGCGAGATCCTCGGGCTGATCGGCCCCAACGGCGCCGGCAAGAGCACGATGTTCAACCTCATCTCGGGGGCGCTCCCGCTGACCTCGGGCGAGGTCGTCTTTCGCGGCGAATCCATCGGCAGCAGGAAGCCGTTCGCGATCGCGCGCCGCGGCATCGGCCGCACCTTTCAGCACGTGAAGCTGATCCCGCAGATGAGCGTGCTCGACAACGTCGCGCTGGGCGCTTACCTGCGCGGAGACGCCGGCGTGCTGCGCGCGGCGTTCAAGCTCGACCGCGCGGAAGAGGCTCGGACCAAGGCCGAAGCGGCGCGGGCGATCGAGCGCGTCGGTCTCGGCGCGCACACGCACGCGGCCGCGGGCAGCCTGCCGCTGGGCAAGCAGCGCATCGTCGAGATCGCGCGCGCGCTCGCGGCCGATCCGCTGCTGCTGCTGCTCGACGAGCCTGCGGCGGGCCTGCGCTTCCTGGAGAAGCAGGAGCTCGCCGCGCTGCTGCGCCAGCTGCGCGCGGCGGGGATGACGGTGCTGCTGGTCGAGCACGACATGGATTTCGTCATGGGCGTGACCGACCGCCTGGTGGTGATGGACTTCGGCGAGAAGCTGGCCGAGGGGCTGCCCGCGGAGATCCAGAGGAATCCCGTCGTGCTCGAGGCGTACCTCGGTGGAATCTGACGCCGCCGTGACCGCGCTGCTCGAGGTCCGCGGCCTGCACGTCGCCTACGGCAAGGTCGAGGCGGTGCACGACATCTCGCTGACCGTCGCGCCCGGGACGATCGTGACCGTGATCGGGCCCAACGGCGCCGGCAAGACGACGCTGCTGTCGGCGGTGATGGGCTTCCTGCCGGTGCAGGGCGACGTGCGCTACCTGGGTGCGCCCGCGGGCGCGCTGTCGGTGGAACAGCGGGTGGCGCGCGGCCTGATCCTCGTTCCCGAGCGGCGGGAGCTGTTCGCCGCGATGAGCGTCGCGGACAACCTCGAGCTCGGCGCGTTCCAGCGCATTCGCCGCGGCGATCGCGGCTGGCGCGACACGCTGGCCGAGGTCTACCAGCGCTTTCCGCGGCTCAAGGAGCGCCGCGACCAGCTCGCCGGAACGCTGTCGGGCGGGGAGCGGCAGATGCTGGCGATGGGGCGCGCGCTGATGGGCAAGCCGACGCTGCTGATGCTCGACGAGCCTTCGCTGGGCCTCGCCCCGCTGATCGTCCGCGAGATCTTCAGGATCATCGCCGATCTGCGGTCGACCGGCGTCGCGATCCTGCTGGTCGAGCAGAATGCGCGGGCGGCGCTGCAGGTCGCCGACTACGGTTACGTGCTCGAGACCGGCGAACTCGCCCTCGAAGGCCCGAGCAGCGAACTTGCAGCGAACCCTCGCGTCGCGGCCACGTATCTCGGCCGCGGAGTCGCGGCGGCCGGAAGCTGATTCGGCGGCGGCAGCGCCACCGCAGCCCGTCGACCGACCCATGACGCTGAGCACGACCGTCCCGAGCGCGAATCGCTCCCTCCCGGAGGGAAGGCGCGCAGCGCCGAGGGTGCCGCGATGAACCGCCGGGACGCCACGGGTTCGCGCGCGCCGCGCGTCAACGATCGCTGCCCCTGCGGCAGCGGGAAGAAGTACAAACACTGCCACGGCGCGCAGCGGACGGCAGCGCTGCCGGCTGCGGGTGCCGTACCCGCGGCGGCGGCCTTCTGGGTCGCGCGCGCGGAGCAGGCCAGGGCGGCCGGGCGGCCGGCACAGGCGCAGGACGCCTATCTCGCGGCGCTCGAACGCGATCCCGCCAGCTACGATGCGCTGTCGGGAATGGCGACGCTGGCGGAGGGCGCCGGCGACGACGTGGCGGGGATCCACTACGTCGAGCGGCTGGTCGAGGCGCATCCGGACAGCGCGCGCGCGCTGTTCGCGGCCGGCAACTACCACGCGCGGCGCTTCGACTTCGCGCGCGCCCGGGCGAGCTATCGCGCGGCGGTGGCGCTGGAGCCGAACGTGGCCGGCGGGTGGAACAACCTCGGCAACGTCGAGAAGTACCTCGGCAATTTCGCCGAGTGCATCGCCTGCTACGACCGGGCGGTGGCTGCCGATCCGGGCAACGCGGCGCTGCACAGCAATGCGCTGATTTCGCTCTACTACGACTACTCGACCTCGCACGACGAGCTGTTCGCGCGTCACGCGGCGTGGGCCCGGAGGCACGCGGCGCGGTTCTATCCGCAGCAGCCGGCGTGGCCGAATGCCAAGGACCCGGAGCGCCCGCTGCGGCTGGGCTACGTGTCGGAAGGCTTCGACGGCCGCATCCTCGGCCACTTCCTGCGCAACGTGCTGCGCCACCACGACCACGACCGGTTCGTCGTCCACGGCTACTCGGGAACCCGGCGGCCGGACGAATTCACCGCGGAGCTGCGCACGGCATTCGACCACTGGCGCGAGATCCGCACGCTGTCGGACGACGCGGTCGCGCAGCTGGTGCGCGACGACGCCATCGACGTGCTGGTCGATCTCGACGGGCACACGCCCGACGCGCGGCTCCTGGTGTTCGCGCGCAGGCCCGCGCCGGTGCAGTTCACCTGGCTCGGCTACTGGAACACGACCGGAATGCCGACCGTCGATTGCCTGCTGACCGACGCGTACACGACGCCCGAAGGCAGTCCGCAGCGGTTCACCGAGATGCCGCTGCGGCTGGCCGACAGCCGCTTCTGCTACGCGCCGGTGCCCTACGCGCCGGCGGTCGCCCCGTCGCCGTGCCTCGCGCGCGGCGTGTTCACGTTCGGCTCGTTCAATCGCTACGACAAGCTCGGCCCCGAGGTCATCGCCTGCTGGGCGGAGATCCTGCGGCGCGCCCCCGCGTCGCGGCTGATCGTCAAGAATTCGGCGATCGACGTTCCCTACGCCAGATCCGAGCTGGCGCGGCGGTTCGCCGAACTGGGCATCGACGCCGGCCGCGTCGAGCTGCGCGGCAAGTCGCCGCATCCGGTGATGCTGGCCGAATACGGCGACGTCGATCTCTGCCTCGACACGTTTCCGTACAACGGCGGCCTCACGACCTGCGAGGCGCTGTGGCAGGGCGTGCCGATCGTCGCCATCGAGGAGGAGCGGATGATCTCGCGGCAGACCTCGGCGATGCTGCGGTTGATCGGCGCCGAAGCGTTCGTCGCCGGGAATCGGGACGAATACGTCGACCTCGCCGTGCGCTGGTCCGGCCGTGGCGGGGAGCTGGACGCGCTGCGGCAGGCGCAGCGGGA
>CAIWHR010000083.1 GCA_903912485.1 uncultured beta proteobacterium
AGGCCGAAGCCCGCGTGCGGCACGGTGCCGTAACGGCGCAGGTCGCGGTACCACCAATAATCTGGCGGATTCAGCCCGAAGTCGGTGATGCGCCGGTCGAGGACGTCGAGGCGCTCCTCGCGCTGGCTCCCGCCGATGATCTCGCCGATGCCGGGAGCCAGCACGTCCATCGCCGCGACGGTCCGGTCGTCGTCGTTGAGGCGCATGTAGAACGCCTTGATCTCCTTCGGGTAGTTCATCAGCACCACCGGCTTGCCGGCGTGCTTTTCTGAGACGTAGCGCTCGTGCTCCGACTGCAGGTCGATGCCCCACTTGACCGGGTATTCGAACTTCTGCTTCGCCCGCTCGAGGATGCCGATCGCTTCGGTGTAGTCCATCCGCACGAACTCCGAATCGACGATGCCGGCAAGCTTGGCGATGACGCCCTTCTCGATGCGCTCCTCGAAGAACGCCATGTCGTCGCCGCGCTCCTCCAGCACCGTCCGGAAGATGTGCTTCAGCAGCGCCTCGGCCAGCGTCGCGTTGTCGGAGAGGTCCGCGAACGCGATCTCGGGCTCGATCATCCAGAACTCGGCGAGATGCCGGCTGGTGTTGGAGTTCTCCGCGCGAAAGGTGGGGCCGAAGGTGTAGACCCTGGACAGCGCCATGCAGTAGGTCTCGACGTTGAGCTGCCCCGACACCGTCAGGAACGTCTCGCGACCGAAGAAATCCTGCGCGAAATCGGGCTTGCCCGCAGCGTCGCGCGGCAGGTTCGCGAGGTCGAGCGTGGAGACGCGAAAGAGCTCACCGGCGCCTTCCGCGTCGGACGACGTGATGATCGGCGTGTTCACCCAGACGAAGCCCCGGTCGTCGAAGAAGCGGTGGATCGCCTGCGCGATGGTGTGCCGGACGCGCGTCACCGCGCCGATGACGTTGGTCCGCGGGCGCAGATGCGCGACGTCGCGCAGGAACTCCAGCGTGTGCGCTTTGGGCTGGATCGGGTACGAATCCGGATCGTCGACCCAGCCGACGACCTTGAGGGCGGTCGCCTGCATTTCGAAGGGCTGCCCCTTGGCGGGCGAAGGCACGACCGTTCCGGTGACCTCGACGGCGCAGCCGGCGGTGAGGTGCAGCACCTCGTCGGCGTAGTTGGGCAGCGTGGCGGGGGCGACCACCTGCACCGGGTGGAAGCACGATCCGTCGGACACGTGCACGAAGGATATGCCGGCCTTGGAGTCGCGCCGCGTGCGCACCCAGCCCTTGACGGTGACCGGCGTGGCGGCGGGCGCGCGGCCCGCGAGAATGTCAGCGCATGCAAGAGACGTCATCTTCAATCCCGATCGAGAATGTGAGCGCGAAACCGCAATCCGGCATTCTATCCGGGCTTCGCCTGCCGGAACCGCCGCGCCCGGCGCGGATCAGGAGGCGAGCAGCGCGCGATACGCCGCGGCGAACTCGTCGATCGCGAGCGCCTTGTCGCCGGAAACGGCGAAGTCCGGGATGTTGGCAACGCCCCACAGGACCATCGGCTCGGCGAATTTCATGCCGGTGAGCGCCGCCATCGCTTCGAGTGGCCGCAGGAGCTCGCTGACCTCGAAGCGGTTGTAGCCGTCGGGCTGGTAGGTCGCCTGCGGGCCGCCGGTCGAGAGCACGACCTGCAGCGTCTTGCCGTGCAGGTGCGTGCCGCCGGGACCGTAGGCCCAGCCGAACGCCAGCACCTCGTCCTGCCACGCCTTCAACATCGGCGGCGTCGAATACCAGAAGAACGGAAACTGGAACACGATCCGGGCCGCGCGCTCGGCCGCGGCCTGCTCGGAAGCGACGTCGATCCGCCCGTCCGGGTAGAGGCTTTCGAGATGGCGCGCCTCCACGCCGGGCAGCCCGCGGACGGCGTCGAACAGCCGGACCTGCGTCTTCGATCGATCGAGATGGGGATGCGAAAGCAGGACCAGCGTGGACATGGTTGCTCCGGGGATGCGACGGGTCGGCCGTTGACGATTATCGTCACAGCCCGCATCGACCGCCTTTGACTTGCCGCAAGCTCGGGTTCGGGGCGGACCGGCAACGGCGCGCGCCTACCGCTGCGCGCCGCGACGCGCCAGGCGAACCGCGGCGAGGAAGGCGACGGCCGACAGCACGGAGAGCAGCAGCAGGACCAGCAGCGAGCCCTGCGGCGAGCCCTGCGGCGCCGCCAGCGCCGCGAACGCCACCGGCGCGGCGGCGCGCGCGACCAGCGACGGCGCCGCCAGCCGGCCCAGCAGGCTGCCGTAGCCAACGCGCCCGAAGAATTCCGCCGGTGCGATGCCGCGCACGATGGTCATCACGCCGTTGGAAAGCCCGTAAATCACGGCGAAGACCAGCGCCCCGCCGATCGAGATGCGCGCGCCGGCGAGCAGCACCAGCATCGAGACGATCAGCAGCCCGACCGCGATCACGCCGACCGTCGCCGCGCGCAGCCTGCGGCCGAAGGTGATCTCGAGGATTCGCCCGGCGACCTGCATCGGCCCGATCAGCGCGGCGATC
>CAIWHR010000084.1 GCA_903912485.1 uncultured beta proteobacterium
GCTACCGGACGTTCGAGGCGCTCGTGCCGATCCGCAACATGGTCTGGCTGGGTCCCGTATGCTGACCCGGCGCCCGCACACTGCGACGCCGGCGCGCAGGCAGCACGGCGTCGTGCTGTTCCTCGCGATGATCGTCGTCGTCGTCATGATGCTCGCCGGGATCGCGCTGTTCCGCTCGGTCGACATGACCAATCTCATCGCCGGCAACCTCGCCTTTCACCAGTCGGCCATCCATTCGGCGGACACCGGGATCGAGGTCGCCGTCAAGTGGCTGCAGGACAACAACAACGGCACGATCCTCAACAGCGACGACTCGACCAACGGCTACTCCGCGGCCGGAATCAACGCCTCGCACGTCCCTGCGAGCGGGCAGTCCTGGGACTCGTACTGGACGCAGACGCTGCAGAACCGGCCGCCGCGAACGCTGTCGTCGAACAGTTCCGGCAACACGGTGTCGTACGTGATCGACCGCCTGTGCGCGCTCGCCGGCCCGCCGACCGGCGGCGCCAAGTGCGCCGCGTCGCCGATCGCCGGCCTGGCCGTCGGCAACGCCGAGGCTGCGGGAAAATTCCAGCTCGCCGGGCAGTCGATGATCTACTACCGCATCACCGCGCGCGTCGTGGGGCCACGGCAGACGGTGAGCTACGTCCAGGCCACCGTCGCCCTCTGACGCTTTCCCTGACACGCGCGAGCCGACTGCGCCACCCGACCCACACCGCGAACCGAGCTTCCGAGGATCGACCATGACCTGCCATCCGCTGCTGAAGCGCTCGCGACACCTGCTCCCGCTGCTGCTGTTCGCCGCCTGCGCGCAGGCGGCGCCGACCGACATCTCGACCGTTCCGCTGGAGACCTATTCGGCCCCCACGTCGACTGACGTCAAGCCGAACGTGCTGTTCGTGCTCGACGATTCGGGGAGCATGGACTGGGACTTCATGCCGGATTGGGCCTGCGTCGACAGCATGTCTTTCGACAACTCGTCGTGCAGCAACATCGGGCAGACGACCTTGTCGACCGGCGCCGAATACCAATTTCGCAACGCCGCGTACAACGGCATCTACTACAACGCGGCGATCCGGTACAAGCCACCGATCGCCGTCGACAGCGCTGGCGCCGCCAACACGACCACATTTCCCGGCATGACCGGTGCAGCGACTGCCACCGGAGCCGACTCGACGACCAAGCCGAACTGGAAGGCTGTCAAGAATGACGCCTACGGCATCCAGAGCACGTCGACGACGGACCTCGATCCTCGCACGACGACCAGGGCGACATATTTCTACACGATCATCCCGGGCGAATACTGCACGACGCCCAGCCTGCGCGTGTGCAACGAGCAGACCGCGGCCACGTCGACTTATCCCTACCCCGCCCCGCTGCGCTGGTGCAGCAGCGCAGCGCTGACCACAACCACCTGCAAGGCAACCTTCGACGCCACCTACGCGTATGCGCGGATGCCAACGCCGAACCTCGCCACGATCACCGTCGCCGGGACTTCGAGCACGACGGTCAGCCAGGTCACCGTCAACGGCGTCAATATCCTCTCGGCCGCGACGGCTTCGGCGACCAATGCGACAACGATGGCCGGCTACAACGCGGCGAACATCAACAAGTCGAGTGCCGGGTACGTCGCCTACGCGTCGGGCGCGATCGTCACCATCGCCGCGCCCTATCCGGCGACGATCACGTACGCGCCCGCAGTCGTCAAGACCGGCACGATGACTTTCACCGTCGCCGGGTTCGCCCGCCAGGGCAGCACGCAGGACAAGGCGGTCAAAGGTGCCAGCCTGCTGACGATCATCACGCCCGACCGGACCACCTACACTTACCCCAACACGGCCACCAAGTGGATCGACCCGACCGGCAGCAGCCGCGACGATTGCGCCGGCACGACCTGCACGTACAACGAGGAGATGACCAACTTCGCGAACTGGTGGACGTACTACAGGACGCGGATGCAGATGATGAAGACGGCGGCGAGCAACGCCTTTTCGTCGTTCGATTCGGAGGCCGACGTGGCGGCCAACGTCTCGCGTTTCCGCGTCGGCTACCTGAGCATCAACAACAATACCAGCAGCGATTTCCTCAACCTCAACGAATTCAAGACCACGCAGAAAGGGGACTGGTACTACAAGCTGACGCACGCGAACCCCAGCAGCAGCACGCCGCTGCGCGCGGCGCTGGCCAAGGCCGGCCGCCTGTACGCGGGCAAGCTCAACGGCACGACGCTCAACGGCAGCACGGTGACCGATCCGCTGCAGTACTCGTGCCAGCAGAACTACACGATCCTGTCGACCGACGGCTTCTGGAACGAGAGCTCCGGATACTACAAGATCAACGGCAGCACCGACGTCGGCAACCAGGACGCCGGGCTGCCGAGGCCGCTGTACGACGGCGGCAGCGCGTACCTGCAGGCGCAGACGAGCACGCTGCAGCAGCGGACCATCAGCATCCCCGTGCGTTCGAGGACAAGCACGCTCCAGACCCAGACGATCAGTACGCAGTTTCGCACCAGTCAGTTGCAGTCCGTAGTGGCCAACCTGGTGCGGCGAACATCTGGCGACTATGGGGCGACGTGGACCGCTTGGTTACCTGCATCCTCCTGCACCTGGGATACGGGCTCAAGGACCCGGACCGATTGCGGGTACTCCGACGGCGCAACCACCGACGTATCCGCCTGCACCAGGACGACCCGCACCGGCACGTCTGGCACATGGAGCGGCAACGCCATTCGCTGCCAATACGCCGAGGCATCCGCCTGGCAGGACATGGTTGGCGCATGCACGACCATTCCGCAATCCACAGGGCCTACCAACTACACCGTCGGATTGGCCAGGGAGTGCAACACCACATACGGCACGTTGACCAACGCGACTGAAGCATGCACCGCGTCGGCAACGACAGGGTGTGTCTATACGAACTGGTCGAGTTGGTCGGCCTACGGGGACGCGACCTGCAGCGCCATGGCGCAATCGACCGGGCCGAATTACACGGTGCTTACAGCCACGGAGTGTCAGTCGGCAAGCCCCACTTACGGCCCGTGGCAGGACGCGGCGTCATGCACCGTCTCGTCGACCCTGGGCTGCCAGTACACGTCGTGGACGTCGTGGTCGAACGTGGCCTCGTGCACGCCGGCCTCGCAGTCGACGGCCTCGCCCTACACCGTCGGCACGGCCACGCAATGCCAGACGATCGCCACCAGCGGCACGTCGAACACGCTGGCCGACGTCGCGGCCTACTATTACGGGACCGACCTGCGCGACGCGACGGCGACCAGCCCCAACAACACCGGGACCTGCACCGGGCCGATCATCCCGCCCAACACCACGGCCAACGACCTGTGCGCGAACAACGTGCCGCAGCACGGCCGCGACGTCGCGCAGACGCAGCACATGACGCTGTTCACGCTCGGGCTGGGCGCGCAGGGCCAGATGACCTACTCGCTGCCGTCGCTGTGGGACAGCGCCGCGGGCAAACTGGTGCGCCTGCCGAATTCGACGTACTGGGACAGCACGGCGGGCGACTTCTACGACGTCAAGGTCGGCACCAGCACCAACACGACGTCGGGGATATGCTCGTGGCAGACGACCGGCGCGTGCAACTGGTCGACGCCCGCGTCGAACTCGATCGCCAACATCGACGATCTGTGGCACGCCGCAATCAACGGGCGCGGCCAGTACTTCAGCGCCAGCGATCCCGCCTCGCTCGCCGACGGGCTCGAAGGCACGCTGAAGATCATTTCCGTCATCCCGATACCGGGGGCCGCCGCGGCCGCGACGACCAGCAACCCGAACATCAGCTCGTCCGACAACTACCTGTTCAGTTCGTCGTACAAGTCGGTCGACTGGTATGGCGAACTGATCCTCCAGATCATCGACCCGACCAGCGGCAACATCGGGTCGCAGCAGTGGTCGGCGATGCAACTCCTCGACTGCGCGACGACGCCGTGGAAAGCGGCCACCAGCTACGCCGTCGGCGCGGTGTACGGGCGCGGCACGAATTGCTATTCGGTCAGCGCCGCCTACACGTCCGGCGCGACCTTCAACGGCACCGTCGCCGCCATCGA
>CAIWHR010000085.1 GCA_903912485.1 uncultured beta proteobacterium
GGCCAGCAGTTGCGGCTCGCCGGCCGCGGTCTGCCCAAGCCCGGGGGGGGCGCGGGCGACCTGCATGCCGTCGTCCAGATCGCGCTGCCGCCCGCGCCGACCGAACGCGAGAAGGCGCTCTACAGGGAGCTGGGGGCGGCGTCGGCTTTCGATCCGCGGCAGCATTTCGGCTAGGAGAGCGGACTTGACCAGCGACATCTGCGACGCGCTGTGGCCCGACGAGCATCGCTGCGTTCCGCTGCGAGAATTGGCCGAGGTTTCCGGCTTGTCCGAGGCCGAACTCGTCGAACTGGTCGAGTACGGGGCGCTCGCGCCGGCTGACACCGCCGGAGGAGCGTGGGTGTTCGCCGTGAGTTCGGTTTCCGTTGCCCGTACCGCACGCCGCCTGGGTGAGGACTTCGCGCTGGAGACGCACGCCGTCGCGCTGCTGCTCGCCTACGTCGACCGCGTCCGCGAGCTCGAGGACGAGCTGCGCGCGCTGCACGCCCGGCGTGCGCCCGCGACGTGACCGCCGCCAACCGCGTGGGGGTCGTCGACATCCTCCAGATCGTCGACATCCGCACCAAGATCGTCAGCGTGTCGTCGCTGGCGATCGGCACTGCCTACGCCGCGTACGCGACGCGGACGTTCTCGCCGGAACTGTTCGCTGCGATGCTGCTCGCGACGCTGTTCGTCGACATGGGCACCGCCGGCTTCAACAGCTATTTCGACTTCCTCCACGGCGTCGACACCCGCGATACCGATCTCGAGAAGTTCAAGGCGCTGGTCCAGCGCGGCATCGAGCCCGCGGTGGCGCTGCGAATCGCGTGGCTGATGTTCGGTCTTGCCGCCGTCGCGGGGCTCGCGGTGGGCGCGCTCGTCGACTGGCGGATCGTGCCGGTCGGCGCCGCGTGCATGCTGGTCGCGCTGCTCTACAGCGGCGGTCCGGTGCCGATCTCCCGCCTGCCGGTCGGCGAGGTGTTTGCCGGCGGCCTGCTGGGCTGGGTGCTGATCGTGCTGGCCGCGTTCGTGCAGTCCGGCACGCTCGATCCGCGCGTCGCCTGGCTGGGGCTGCCGTCGACCACGCTGATCGCGACCATCCTTTCGGTCAACAACGCCTGCGACAGCGAAGGCGACCGCAAGGCGGGGCGCCGGACGCTCGCGATCGTGCTGGGCCCCGAACGCGCCGAGCGCATGATTCACGCGCAACTGGTCGCCACGCTGCTGTTCGCCGTGGCGCTGGTGCCGCTGGCCGTGCTGCCGCGTTCGGCGCTGCTGCCGCTGGCGCTGGCGGGTCTGTTCGGCGTGCGCCTGCTCGTGCGCATCCATCGCCGTGGTTTCTCGCACGCGACCAAGGCCGCGAACATGGGCGGCATCTCCGCCGCTTTCGCGGTCTACACGCTGGCGATCCTGCTGTCGATCGGGATGGGTGCCGCCGGATGGCCGTGATCTGACGCGGCGGCCGGCGGCGCGTCGCCGCGCAGCAGCCGGTGCAGCCTCGGCGGATCGAGCAGCTTGATGTCGCGGCCTTGCGCCTGCACGAGTCCTTCGGCCTGCAGCCGGGAGAACACGCGGCTCACCGTTTCCAGCTTCAGCCCGAGGTAGCTTCCGATTTCCTCGCGCGTCATCCGCAGCACGAACTCGCTCGCCGAGCAGCCGCGCTGGCGATGGCGTTCCGCCAGGTCGACGAGGTAGGCGGCCACGCGCTCCTCGGCCCGCATGCTGCCGAGCAGGAGCATGAGACCGTGATTGCGGCTGACCTCGCGGGCGAGCGTCTGCCGCACGTTGCGCTGCAGCCGCGGGACGGCGTGCATCAGTTCTTCCAGGCGGTCGAACGCCACCGCGCAGGCCTCGGAATCTTCCAGCGCCACGGCGTTGCAGGTATGGCTGCCAGTCGCGATGCCGTCGAGGCCGATGATCTCCCCGATCATGTGGCATCCGGCGACCTGCTCGCGCCCGTCTTCCGCGCGGATGCTGGTCTTGAGCGATCCGACGCGGATCGCGTACAGCGCCAGGAACGGGCTGCCGGCGCGGAACAGCACGTCGCCCCTGCGCAGGCGGCACTGGTTGCCGACCAGTGCGTCGAACTGCGGGATCGCCTTGCCGTCGAGCCCCCCGGGAAGGCACCGCGCGCGGAGCGTGCAGCCGGCGCAAGGCGTCTTCCGGTCGCGCAGCGGAACCACGTTGTGTCTGCCGCGCTCCAGGCGGGCAGGAGGCGGGCCGCACCGGGGGCCGGAGGTTCGGGACGAGGCTCCCGCCTTGCCGTCGTCATGGTTGCGCCAGGAGGTCACGACCGCGGGCCTCGCATCGGCCGGAAAGCCGGTCGCCTGGCAGGCGTCCGGGGTGCAGTGCTCGCAAGGCAGGTGATGGCCATGGAACCAGCTGGGGAAGCGGAGGTGTCGCCACTCATCATCGTCGGTCCGCGCGGACCGAATTTGCGGCAGATCAACGCGTCCGTGGCGTTCGGCGCGGGAAACGCTCAAACATTGACTTGCGCCAAGGTCCGGCCGCCGCGCCGCCGCGGTCGCGACCGTCCGCGCCGGGAACTCGCGGCGAACGATGGTCGAGTCCGCCGATTGCCACGCCGACTCCGGCGACGCATAGTTGACGCCTGCGCACGCCGGGGTGGCGTTCGCGGCGAACAGGGAGGCGGCCATGGGGCACATTTTCTGGAACGAGCGGATCAGGCTGATCGACAGCGGGGAGAACGTCGAGGTGCTCGCCATCGGCGACTCGTGGTTCCACTATCCGTTCAACAATCTGGTCACGCCTCTGCACGAGGCGCTGGGCCGCCCGACGACCTATGTGATCGGCGAGAACGGCGCGCGCGCCGACGAGCTTTGCGCAGGCGCCTGGCTGGCGAGCTTTCGCGCGATGCTGGCCGACTATCCGACCATCCGGCTCGTCGCCGTCAGCGCGGGCGGCAACGACTTCGCGGGTCTCGGCGATCTCGACGCGAAGATTCTCGGCACCGATTGCAGCGGCGCGGCAACGGCCGAAGGCTGTTTCCGTCCCGGGCAGCCCGACGGCGTTTTCGCCGACGTCGGCCGTGCGTATCGCACGCTGATCGCTGCGGTGGCCGCCGTGCGCCCGGGCGCGACGGTGCTCGTCCACAACTACGACTACGCGATCCCCGACGGCCGCACGTTGCCGGGGTTGCGCAGCTGGCTGAAGCTGCCGATGGACAATTGCCGTCTGCCCGTTGCCGGGGCGCCGTCGGGCGGCGTGCGCCGCGACGTCGTGCGCGGACTGATCGACCACTTCACGCTCTGCCTCGACGGCCTGGAAGCGGCGAACCCCGGGCCGGGGCAGCCGGTCGTCGAACTGGTCTGGTCCGCGGGGACACTTGCCGATTCGGCCTGGGCGAACGAACTGCATCCGCGCTCGAGCGGATTCACCCGGCTCGTCAACGAGTGCTGGAGCGGACCGGCGCGGCGTGCGCTGGGGCTGTCGTAAGCCTGGCCATCGACGGCCCTCGCGCGGCGGACAGGGGTCGGCCGGTCAGTTGGACTTGAACTGCACGCGCAGGACCTTCCGGTCGTACTCGGCTTCCATCGGGCGCGTGATCTCGACGCCGCCGGCGGCGTAGACGCGGCCGCCGCTGCGCCGGCACAGATCGCGCTCGTATTGGCAGGGACCCATCTCGGGGTGCTTGCGGCAGAGCTCCCCGACCTTGGGCGGGAATTCGATGACGGTTTCGCTGCGCTGTCCGCCGGATGCCGCGACGCAGACGTAGACGGCGTCGGCGGGAAACACCGCCGGCGGCGCGGCGGCGGGCGGCGTCGCCTGTGCCGTGCCGGCGACCGCAGCGGGCGCCGGTTCGGGACCCGCGCGGCGCACGACGGCTGCCCCGGCGATGTCGCCGGGCGGGGTGATCGGCACCGGCTCCCTTGCCGTACACGCCGCCAGGGCAAGCGCCGCCGGCAGCAGCCAGAATCCGCGCCGCCAGCGGGCACCTGCGGCCATGCTCGCCGGGACGATGCCGGGGTCCGCAGGCTGTGCCACGACCAGCGCCCTAGCCCTGCGGTGGCGTCGCGGCAGCGGACGCGCCCGGTTCCGAGGCCTGCTCGGCGCGCGCGGCGATGGCGCGCGCCAGACCGGTGAAGATCAGCGCATGGGCCGGAGTCAGCGCGTACCAGTACGCCAGCCCCGGCGCACCGGCAGGGTGGAAGTAGGCGGTGACGACGATGCGGATGCGGCCCTGCGCGTCCGGGAGCATCTCGAATTCGAGCGCGGCGGAGCCGGGAAGCCTCATTTCGGCGATCAGCGTCAGGCGCCGGCACGGCTCGGCGGCGACCACGCGCCAGAAGTCGATCGCGTCGCCGACGGCGACGTCCTGCGGATCCCGGCGGCCGCGGGACAGGCCCGTGCCGCCGGTGAGCCGATCGACGCAGCCGCGCACCTGCCACAGCGTGTTGAGGTAGTAGTAGCCGTTCTCACCGCCGATGGCGGCGATTTCGCGCCACACCGCGGCGGCGCCCGCCGAGGTCAGCGCCTCGCCGCTCATGCGCTTGGCGTAGAAGGCGAAATCGGGACGGTTCTGGCGATAGACCATCGAGCCTTCGGACCAGCGCGGCGTCGCGTCGGCGCTGCGCTCGATGGCGAGCGCCGCCTGCGCGGCCTCGCGGTAGGTCTTGAGCGGGAGCGGGATCAGCGATCGGATGGCGGCGTCGTCGGCCAGCACGTCGTGCTCGAGTCCGGCGATCAGCGCGCGCGCGACATTGGTCGGCACCGACGTCACCAGGCCCAGCCAGTACGACGACAGCCGGGGCGTCAATACCGGCAGCGGCAGGATCACCGGCCGGCGACCCACGAGTTCGCCGAACTGCCGCATCAGCTGTTCGTAGGTGAGCACCTCGGGCCCGCCGATGTCGTAGATCGCTCCCGCGGTTTCGGGGATTTCCGGCAGGCGCGCGAGATACGCCAGAACGTCCTCCAGCGCAATCGGCTGCGAGCGCGAGCGCACCCAGCTGGGGGTGACCATCGCCGGCAGGTGGAACACGAGGTCGCGGATCACCTCGAAAGCCGCCGACCCGGGGCCGATGATGACGCCGGCGCGCACCTCGGTGACGGGCACGCTGCCGGCGCGCAGGATGTCGCCGGTCTCGCCGCGCGAGGCCAGGTGCGCGGAAGTGGCGCCTTCGGGCTGCAGGCCGCCCAGATAGACGATGCGCTTCACGCCGGCGTGCGCGGCGGCGTCGCGGAAGTGCTCGGCAGCCAGGCGGTCGAGCCGCGGGAAGTCGGGCCCCGCCGCCATCGAGTGCACGAGATAGTAGGCGACGTCGACGCCGTCGAGGACCGGGGGCAGCGTGGCGGGGGTCAGCGCGTCTGCCGCCGCGAGTTCGACCGATGCCGGCCAGCCGCGCGCTTCGAGCGGTCCGCGGCGGCGTGCGGCGGCACGGACCGACGCACCCTGTGCGGCGAGGTAGGGCACGAGATGCGTGCCGACGTAGCCGCTGGCGCCGAAAACCAGTACCCGTTGCATGGTCAAATGATCCTTGGGAAAGTCGTTGCGCCCGATGCGTCCCGGCAGCATACCGGGCGCGGCACGGCGAGAGAAGGCGCGCCGCCGCGGCGCGCGCCATGCCAGGCGCACGCCGCGTCGCGGGTTGGTGCGCTCGCGCCGCGCTTCATGCGATCATAGACGACCGTCGGCATTTTCCGCCGCATCGCCAAGGAGCCAACAATGGCCGAACAATTCACGCTTCCCCCGCTTCCCTACGCCGACACCGCGCTTGCGCCCGTGATTTCCGCGCAGACCCTCGGCTTCCACTACGGCAAGCACCACAAGACCTACGTCGACAACCTGAACAAGCTGGTTCCCGGCACCGAGTTCGAAGGCCGCACGCTGGAAGAAATCATCCACGCGACGGCCGGCAAGGCGGACAAGGCCGGGTTTTTCAACAACGCCGCGCAGGTCTGGAACCACACGTTCTACTGGCACTGCCTGAAGGCAAAAGGCGGCGGCGCGCCCAAGGGCGATATCGCCGCGAAGATCGACGTCGCTTTCGGCGGATTCGACAATTTCAGGAAGGAGTTCCTCAACGCTGCGCTGACCCAGTTCGGGTCGGGCTGGGCGTGGCTGGTCGCCGAAGGCGGCGCGCTCAAGATCGTGAAGACGGGCAACGCCGAAGTGCCGTTCACCAAGGGTCAGACGCCGCTGCTGACCATCGATGTCTGGGAGCACGCATACTACCTGGACTACCAGAATCGGCGCGCCGACTACGTCAACGCCCTGATCGGCGAACTCCTCGACTGGGACTTCGCGGCGGAGAACCTCGCGAAGGCCTAGCCACCGCCGGTGGCGCTGCGGCAGCGATCCGCGCCGCACCGCCACCGCGCATCGATGGCGCTTCCATCGCTGGCGACGCCGATCGGCGCGCCGACTCGGGGCGTCGCCGTCGCGGCGACCGCCCCGCAGTGCGTCAATGCGACGACGAATTGAGCAGCATTCGATCGACCTCGGCCTCGGCGTTGAGCCAGTCTTCGAGGTCGTAGCCCTCGAGGCAGCCGCGCTCGGCGAAGCGGCGATACGCGGCTTCGCTGATCATCCGCTGCCTCAGATCGGAATCGATGCCGTCGCGCGCGCCTTCGGCGAACGGCCGGCCGGGAACGCGCTCGGCGTCGGGCGCTGCCTTGCGGGTCGTACTGTCGTCGGGGTCGGTCATCTTCACCGCGGGTTCGCGAACGCGCGAAGCCCTGGGCTTGCTGTCGGTGCGCTTGGTCATGAAGCACCTCCATGTCTTGCAGGCACCGACGCGGCGCCACGAATGGCCTGCCTCTTGCCGATACCCACCTCTTCATCCTGCGCCTGTCCGTCGGCAATGCGTTGACCAAGGTCAACCCGACGGCAACGTTGCATTGCACAACTTGGACGCCGTCCGGTGCCGGAAGTTCCGCAGGGGATTCGTGGCGGCAGTGCCTGACCCGGCACCGGACGAGGCGAACCCCGGATCAGTGCGGCTTGACGAACCGCAGTGCGAACCTGTCGGTCGGAATCCTGCCGTCACCCGAAGACAGGTCGCGCGCATCGGCCGGGTTGCGCAGGAAGCTTCCTTCGGCTTCGAGCACGAATCCTGCGCGCGTGATCTCGTCGCGGACCGTGGCTTCGTCGATGCGGTGCAGCGTCTTGCCTTCGCTGATGCCGGTTCCGGGGCGGCCGGAATGATCGACGACCACGAAATGGCCACCCGGCTTCAGCGCGCCGTAGAGGCTGCGGTTCATCTTCGCCCGGTCGACCGGCAGGTAGCTGATGTCGTGGTAGTTGAGGATGAGGGTGACGAGGTCGAGCGCGGGAGCGTCGGACGGCACCGGATCCTCGAACGGGCGGTACACGGCGACGAAATTCGCCTGCGGCGCGTCGGCCAGCCGCTTGGTGAGCGCTGCGCCGGGCTCCACGCGCTGTGCCCACAGCCTGCCGCCGGGTGCGACCGCCAGCGCGAGCAGCTGCGACGTGTAGCCGCCGCCGGCGGCGACGTCGAGCACCATCATCCCCGGCTTCACCTGCGTGAACGCCAGGAGTTCGAGCGGATGGCGCGAGGCATCCATGCGGCGGTCCTGGTCCGTCCGCAGGGGGCTCGCGGTCACGGCTTCGGCCCGCACCGCGTCGGCACGCGGATCTTCGCGCGGCAGCGTCGTGCATCCGCCCGCGCCGCACAGCAACGCGGCAACGGCCAGGGCGACGGCAGCGCGGGAAGCGCGCTGGCGGGGGAGCATGAAAGTCATGGTTCGGGACCGGTGGCGAGAGGGATGCAGAGTCTAAGCGATAGGGAACCCCCTGCGCCATCGGCGCGAACCGGCGCCGTCACCGGTCCAGCATGGCCTTGTAGCGTTGGCGGGCTTCGTGCTCGGCAGCGACGTCGGTGATCTCGCGCATGACGGCGTCGACGTCGGCCGACCTGGTGTTCGCGACGAACTGCCCGGTCAGGGCGCTGTCCGGACGCAGCGTCGCGGTTTCGTAGAGCAGCCAGATCTCGTTCCCGTACTGCGTGGCGGCGAGCGCCGGCGCGAAGCGGCTGAAGTACCCGGTGATGTTGGCGACGTCGCGTTTCAGCATCGCGGCGGCGTTGTTGTTGCCGGCGGCGTCGATCGCCTGCGGCAGGTCGATGATGACCGGGCCGTCGGCGGCGACGAGGACGTTGTACTCGGACAGGTCGCCGTGGATGATCCCGGCGCAGAGCATGCGGACGATCTCCCCGATGAGCGCGGCGTGGTACTGGAGCGCCACCTCTTCCGTCAGCACCAGGTCGTTCAGGCGCGGCGCGGCGTTGCCCTCGGCGTCGGTGACCAGTTCCATCACGACGACGCCGTCGAAGTACACGTAGGGATGGGGAACGCGCACGCCCGCTGCGGCCAGCCGGTACAGCGTGTCGACCTCGACGTTCTGCCACGCCTCTTCCTGCGCCTGGCGTCCGTAGCGCGTGCCCTTGGCCATCGCCCGCGCCTGCCGGCTGTTCTTGGTCTTGCGCCCTTCCTGGTACAGCGACGCCTGGCGGAAGTTCCGCTTGTTGGCATCCTTGTAGACCTTGGCGCAGCGGATGTCGTCGCCGCAGCGGACGACGTAGACGGTGGCCTCCTTGCCGCTCATCAGTTGCCGCATCACCTCGTCGACGATGCCTTCGTGGACCAGCGTTTCAAGTCGCTTGGGGGTCTTCAAGGCGTTTCCTGCCAGAGCCCGGGCCAGGCGATGGCCGCGCTTTGGGTGTCGGCGTTCGGCGCGAGGAGGCCGGCGACCAGGAGACAAGCGAGGATTCTTCCGAACATCGCAACCTTTCAGGGGAGTGTCGAGCCGCCGTTGCGGGTGCCGGGGCGCGGGGCCGCTGCGTCCGCCGCCGGCGGCGCAACCACGGCGAGAGGGCGTCAGGGTACCATTTCGTCAGCATCGAGCGGGTCAGGCGGTTCGCGAGCCCCGATTCCCTGCCCCTGCGACCTTCAATTCTGCTGCCCATTCCGACGCCGCCGCCATGACACCCCGTTTCCCGTGCTTCACTCCACGCACCGTCGCCGTTCTGGGCGCCGGTGCGGTCGGCGGCTATTTCGGCGCGATGCTGGCGCGCGCCGGCCTCGACGTCACCCTCGTGGGCCGGCCGGCGCACGTCGAGGCGATCGCTCGCGACGGCCTGCAGGTGCTGCAGGACGGCAGCGTCTGGTCGGTGCGCGTGCGCGTCGCCACCGACGCCGCCGCCGCACGCGACGCCGACGTCGTCCTCGTCACCGTCAAGACGCCGGACACCGCGGCCGCCGTGCGCGCGCTGGCGCCGGTGCTCCGCGCCGACGCGCGGCTGGTGAGCCTGCAGAACGGCGTCGACAACGCGGCGCGGATCGCCGCCGAACTGCCGCAGCCGGTCTACGCCGCAGTCGTCTACGTCGGCTGCTACATGGACGGTCCGGGAAGGGTGCGGCATACCGGACGCGGCGACCTCGTCGTCGGCGTGCCGCGCGCGCTCGCCGGGCGCGGCGACGGCGAGGGCGATCTGCGTGCGCTCTCCGCGATGTTCGAGTCGGCCGGCGTGCCGTGCCCGATTGCGCCCGACATCGAAGCCGCGCTATGGGCCAAGCTGACGCTCAACTGCGCGTTCAATGCGGTGTCGGCGCTCGGTCAGTCCCGGTACGGCCGCATGGCGGCGAGCCCGCCCGTGCGCGCGGTCATGGAAGACGCCGTCCGCGAGGCGGTCGCGCTCGCCCGCGCCGAGGGCGTCGCGCTCGACCCCGACGCCATGATCGCCGCGACCTGGAAGCTCGCCGCGGCGATGGCGGAACAGGTTTCGTCGACTGCGCAGGACCTGCAGCGCGGCAAGCCGACCGAGATCGATGCGCTGAACGGGTTCGTCGCCGAACGCGGCGCGGCGCTCGGCATTGCGACACCGGTCAACCGGACGCTGCAGGCGCTGGTGAAGCTGCGCGAGGAGGCATGCGCACTGCCGGTGCCGGTCACTTGAACGGCGATTGCGACGCGGCCGAGGGAGGCGGAGCGGCGCTGCGCGGGCGCGGCGTGCACAGCCAGTTGAACATGCTCTCGGCGAGGGTCCCGGGCCTGACCTCGCGGAATTCGACGGCGCCAGGCGCGGCGTCGAACCGCGCGAGCACGGTACCCTTGTCGTCGCGATACGCCATCGTTGCCGCGCCCATCCGGCGGCTGTGGCAATCGGCGACGTTGAGCGCGAGCATGTCGCGATAGCGTCGCTCGAAACCGAATTCGTCGGTGATCGGCGCGGGTTTCCTGGGCACCGTGCGGAACCAGCCCTCGAGGCTGCCGTCCCTGCGCAAGCTCGCCTCCGCCTCCTGGACGAAGATCTGCGAACCGTCGGGCTGCTCGCCGAAGGCCACGAACCTCTCCGCCGCGCAGGCGAGCGGCGCCAGCGCGAGCGCGAGCGCCATCGCCGCCCGGGTCACGATCGCCGCCAGGCGGGCGAGGCGGGGGATCGCCGGGCAACCGCAGCGGCGCGACGGCAACCGCGCTGCGCCGACCGGGAGCGGGTCGGCCGGGCGGACGGGGAAGGGGGCCTGGGTCATGGTCGATCGATGGGGACGTCCTGCGGGCGAGGTGGCCGCATCCGTCGCGGGAACTCGTCCGGAGCCCCGGATGCTCCGGCACGGCCCGCCGGCCGTCAAGTCCGATCTGCCGTCGGACCCGGTCGCACTCGGGTCTTCCGCGACGCCGGGGCGGGAGCTCTTCCCGATCCCCCGGCTACGCCTTTCGTCTGATGTACACGACCGATCCACTGCGATAAATTCGCCGCCACTGCCGAGACCGGACGGGAGGATCGCCTTCCATGCTGCAGCAGGGCAAGCTGACGTGCGACGAACTGCTGTGGCTGCTGGGCAGCCTGGGCGGGCTGTTTCGCATTCCCTTCGACGCGGCGCTGACGGCGCAGGCGTACCCGCCGCCGTGCACCGTCGCCACCCTTCACGAGGCCGCGCGCTCGATCGGTCTTCGGACCGGCAGCTGCCGCGTTTCCCGGCTGGACGGGCAGCGCTGTCCGTTTCCGGTCATCGCGTTCCTGCACCCGGCGGCGCAGCCGGCGGGTGCCCCCGATTCGGGGACGAAGCCGCCCGCCGCCGCCGCAACCGCCGCCGAAGACCCGCGCTCGAACGCCGCCAGCGCCATCCTGATCGTCGGCGGCGACGCCGACCGGGTTCTCTACTTTCGCCCAGGCAGCCAGACGCCCGAGACCCTCCGCCTTGCCGACGCGTCGAGCCGGCTCGACCCCGAGCTGATTCTCGTCGCCAGCGACGCCGCGGGCGTGGCCGGCGAGCGCATTCCCGGGTTTGCGCGTGAGAGCAGGCGCTTCGGCTTTCGCTGGTTCGTCCCCGAACTGCGCCGGCACCGGCACGTCTGGCGCGACGTCCTGCTCGCCAGCCTCGCCATCCAGGTCGTCGGCCTGTCGGTGCCGATGTTCACGCAGGTGATCGTCGACAAGGTCATCGTCCACCAGACGCAGAGCACGCTGGTCGTGCTCGGCGCCGCGCTGGTGATGTTCATGCTGTTCACCAGCGTCATGACCTGGCTGCGCCAGTACCTGGTGCTGCACACCGGCAACCGCATCGACGCGGTACTCGGCAGTCAGGTGTTTCGCCACCTGCTGCGCCTGCCGCTGCCCTACTTCGAACAGCGTCCGACCGGAACGCTGGTCGCGCGCCTGCAGGGCGTGGAGACCATTCGCGAATTCGTCTCCGGCGCGGCGGTCACTCTCGTCCTCGATCTTCCGTTCCTGCTGATCTTCCTCGCGGTGATGTTCGCCTACAGCTGGCAGCTCTCGCTGATCGCGGTCGGCGTGCTGGGCCTGATCGCCGGCATCAGCCTGCTCGTCACGCCGGTGTTCCGCGCGCGGCTCGACCGCCAGTTCATGCTCGGCGCCAGGAACCAGTCCTTCGTCACCGAATACGTCTGCGGGATGGCCACGGTCAAGTCGCTGCAGATGGAACCGGAACTCGACCGGAGGTACGGCGACCTGCTCGCGCAATACCTCGCGGCCGGGTTCTCGACCAGGCAGGTCGGCAACACGTACAGCGTCGTCGCCAACGGGCTGGAGCAGGCGATGACGCTGGCGGTCCTGGTCGTCGGCGCGCTGCTGGTGATGCGCAACGACGGGTTCACCGTCGGCATGCTGGTCGCCTTCCAGATGTTCGCCGCGAGATTGAGCCAGCCGATGCTGCGCCTCGTCGGGTTGTGGCAGGAGTTCCAGCAGGCGAGCATCGCGGTCAAGCGCCTCGGCGACATCGTCGACATGCCGCAGGAGCCGCATGCGCTGACGCCCGGCCGGGAGGCCGTGCCGGGTGGCCAGGGCAGCGGCGGCGTCCAGATCCACGACCTCGCCTTCCGCTACGGCGATCACCACCCCTGGCTCTACCGGAAGCTCGACCTGCGCTTTCGGCCGGGCCATCTCAGCGTGATCATGGGGCCGTCCGGCTGCGGCAAGAGCACGCTCGCCAAGCTGCTGCTCGGCTTCTACCAGCCGGTGGAGGGGCACATTGCGCTGGATGGCAAGGACATCCGGCACCTGGCGGCGAACGAACTGCGCAGCGCGTTCGGTGTGGTGCCGCAGGAAACCGTGCTGTTCGCCGGCACGCTCTACGACAACCTGGTCATGGCGCATCCACACGCGTGCTTCGACGACGTGATCGCCGCCTGCAAGGCTGCGGAGATCCACGCCACCATCGAGCAGTTGCCGAACGGGTATCAGACCGAAATCGGCGAACGCGGCAGCGGTCTGTCGGGCGGGCAGAAGCAGCGCGTCGCGATCGCCAGGGCGCTGCTCAAGCGGCCGAAGATCCTGATCTTCGACGAAGCGGTATCGAACCTCGATCAACCGACCGCCGAACAGTTCGCCCGGACCGTCAACAGGCTGAAGGGCCGGGTGACGATGATCTTCATCACCCACCAGATCCCGAGAGGGCTGCAGGTGGACGAAGTCTTCACCTTTGGGGGCAAGCCGAATGTTCGCAACCTTGAAATCGTCGACGAGCAGGGCACCGACGGCATGGGCGCGGCGACTGCGTGATCTGTCGCGTCTTCGTCGCTGCCGGACGGTCGCGGCAGCCGCGTTGAGCCTGTTGGCGCCGCTGCTGGTCGCGAGCGCTCTGGCCGCATGCGGAAACGTCGACGTCGGCTGGCGCGAGGAAGTGCGGCTGGCCAGCGGCGAGACCGTCATCGTCAAGCGCACCGCGCAGGGGAAGCGGCTGGGCGAGATCGGCGGGTCGGGCGGCTGGCGAGCCACCGACATGACGCTCGCGATCGATCAGCCGCGCCGCCCGACCGATCCGCCACCGTGGTCGCAGCGATGGGTGCCGATGCTGTTCGATTTCGATCCCACCGCCAACGAGTGGTTTCTGGTTGCGACGTTCTACACCTGCGAGGACTGGCGCGACCTGGGGCGGCCCAAGCTGCCGTACGTCGCGTATCGCGCCCGCGGCGGGCGATGGGAGCAGGTGCCGCTCGACCCGACGCTGTACGGCCGAGCGGCCAACCTGCTGACCGGCGTGAACGCCAGCGGCGAGCCCCGGCTGGTGACGATCGAGGCCAAGGATCGGCGCGACAGTAATGCGGGCAAGAAATTTCAACACATTGTCGACGTATGGTGGACCAGTTGCTAGAAGACCCTAAAGCCTGACTGGAGAGATCAACATGGCAACCGTGGATCAATGCGCGCAACTGGCCGGTCGGGTCTACCCTCGTACGGACGAAAACAGGATGTCCGTCCCCGATGGATGGACGGAAATGTCGTTGCCCAACGACCCGCTGACCGGCTTTGCTGCCGGCGTCTACCGCAACGGTGCCGAAATCGTGATCGCGTTCACCGGCACCAACGAGGGCCGGATCGCCGACTCGCTGTCGGGCAACATCCCGGCGTGGCTGGGGCTCAGCGCGCCGCAGGTGGCGCAGGCGGCGGCGCTGGTGATCGACGTCATCCGGAACAACCCGGGCGCCGCGATCTCGTTCACCGGTCACTCGCTCGGCGGCGGGCTGGCGTCGGTGATGGCGGTGCTGTTCGATCGGCAGGCGAGGGTGTTCGACCCGGCGCCGTTCGAGCGAACGGCGAGGAACCCGGACACGCTGCAGGCGCTGGGCGACCTGTTGACGCGGGTCGGCTACCGCAACGCGAACCTCGAAGCGTACGTGGCCGGCGGCGGGCTCGACTTTGCGGCGCGCGAAAGCAACGTCGGCAGCTGGTACGTCGCCGGCGAGCTCCTGGCGCCGTTGCGGACGGCGGGAACGACCATCGTCGGCGCCGGACAGGAGACACCCCTTCCGGTGGGCAATCCGTCGCTGATCGACACGCTCAATCCGGTCGCCGCGTTCGCGGGAGCCATCAAGCTGCATTCGATGACGCTGCTGCACGCGCTGCTGGCGTCGCCGGACTTCGAGAAGGCGGTCGAGGCCAACCGCTATGCGTTGGAGACGTTCCTCGACCCGACGCTGTACGCGCAGGATCCGGAGACGTCCAACACGCCCGATTTCCTCAATAATCTCCTGCTGCAACACATCGGCAGTGCGGCGGAAGGCCGGCCCGCCAACCACGTGCTGGACGCGCTGGCGGCGGACATGGGGCGCATTGGCAGCAGCGGAACCGCGGGCGCAGAGGGCATCAACCGGGCTTTGCTGGCGGCGGCAACCGAGCGCTTCCAGTTTGCCTCTCAGGTGAGTGCCTTGTTCACCGCGGAAGCCGGCGGAATCCATTTCAACGTCGGTCAATTGCGTGCGGACCTGTCAAAGAGCAGGGCTCTGCCCCGGCTCGTCGCCGCCGTGCGCGCACTGTCCCCCCGCGATCGCGACGCCTTCATCGATCTCGGGAAGCAGCAGAGCTGGCACATCCAGAGCGGCAGCGGCGCCATGATCTGGAGCGACGGCGTCGGCAGCAACGACCTGGCCGTCGGCGGCAGCGGCGGCGACGCGCTCTCGGGTGGCGCCGGCAACGACATCCTGCTGGGACTCGACGGCGCCGACACGCTGCGCGGCGGTGCCGGGACCGACACGCTGATCGGCGGGGCAGGGCTCGACACCTACATCGTCGGCAGCGGCAGGGACGTCGTCCGCGACGACCTTGCCGGCGAGGGCGTCGTTCGCACCGAATCGGGCATCACGCTGACGGGCGGCAGAGGCGCCGGCCGGCGCAACGCCTGGGTGGGGGCGCACGGCGAAACGTACGTCTTCACCCCGACGCAGGCCGCCGCGATCGGCACGCTCACCATCGGCAATCTGGGCGGCGACAGCGACGTGCGGATCGAGAATTTCGACCTCGCGCAAGCCGAGGCGCATGGCTACCTCGGCATCAGGCTGAACCCGGCCGCCGGCATCGTCGTCGGGGAAGCCGGCGGCGCCAATCCCTTCTCGGCCTACGCCTTCGACCCGGGGGCGGTCTCGGGAACCAGCGTCATCGCCGAGGGGACGGGACAGGCGTACACGGTCTACCTCAGCGTGGCGGCGAAAGCGGGCGACACCATCACGCTCGCGCTGGCCGGTCTCGGCGGCGATTTTCAGGCGATATTGGGCAGCACGACCGTTGCGGCAGACGGCGCGGTCATCACCCTCGCCGAGGGCCAGACGCAGGTGAGCTTCGGGCTCGTGCAGACGGGCGAGGTCGCGGCCGATGCCCGCGGCAGCCTCAGCGCCCGTTACTCGGGCGGCAATGGAAGCGTGGCGTCCAATGCCTGGACGCTCGAGCTTGCCGATGCCGGCGACACGCCGCGGTCGCTCGACGGCGACGGGAGCTACGTCACGACCGCGGCCACCAGCGACGTCCGCCGCGACGGCAGGATTGTCGTCGCCCGCGGCGAGAGCGCCTTTGCCGCGGGCGATGACGGCAACCTGGTGCCGGGGGCGGGCATCGCCGTCGTCGACAATGTCCTTTTCGGGTCGAGCGCCAACGACCGGATCGACGGCCTCTCCGGCAACGACGCGCTGGACGGCGGCGCAGGCAACGACCGGCTCGACGGCGGCGACGGCGACGACCTCCTTGCGGGCGGCGCCGGGAACAATGAACTTGCCGGCGGCGCGGGCAACGACTTCATTCTCGGCGCGGGCAATCTGCGCCGCGACCTCCAGCAGCTGGGGCCCGGCGACACCTGGCAGGCGCCGCCGGGGAAGCTCGTGTTCGGCCACGGCAGCACCTGGGGCGTCTACCGGTACGACGACATCCTGACGGTCTGGGACGGTGCCGCGAACGCCGGGACCGGCACACCCGCCAACAGCATCGATGCCGGTGGCGGCGACGACCACGTGATCGCCGGACCCGGCGACGATCGCATCCAGGGCGGGGCCGGCAACGACTTCCTGGACGGCGCGGCGGGCGCCGACCTCATCGAAGGCGGCGACGGCGACGATCACGTCCAGGCCGACGGCATCGTCAAGGACGGCTACCTCAACACGGTCGCGGCCGAGAACCACGGCGCCGATTTCGTCGACGGCGGCGCCGGCGACGACGTGCTCGAGGGCGGCGGCAATGCCGACACGCTGTTCGGTGGTGCCGGTGCCGACCGCATCTACGGCGACCGCGGCGGCAGGACCGACGACGAATTCTTCGTCAGGCTGGAGGCGCACGGTGCCGACGCCATCGACGGCGAGGACGGCAACGACTACCTGGAAGGCGGCGGCGGCGGCGACATCCTCTACGGCGGCGCCGGCAACGACGTGCTGTGGGGCGACACCAGCGCCGACAACGTCGTCGGCAATGGCGCCGGACAGAGCGCGGCCGACCTCCATGCGCTGGCTTACGGGAACGACAGCCTCGACGGCCAGGACGGCGACGACAAGCTGATCGGGGGCGGCCGGGACGACATGCTCTACGGCGGCGCCGGCAACGACACGCTGTGGGGCGACGAGAGCAACGCCGCGTTGCCGGGCGAGTGGAACGGCGCCGATACCCTCGACGGCGGCGCGGGCGACGACCTTCTGGTCGGCGGCGGCGGCGACGACACGCTCGAAGGCGGCGACGGCGCCGATCAACTGCTGGGCGACGACAGCGTCGAGCGGGTGGCCGGTGCGTTCCACGGCAACGACTTTCTCGACGGCGGCAGCGGCGACGACATTCTGGACGGCGGCGGCGGAGCCGACACACTGGTCGGCGGCCAGGGCAACGACGTGCTCGACGGCGGCACCGGCGCCGACTCGATGGCGGGCGGCACCGGCGACGACGTTTACTTCGTCGACGACGCCGGCGACGTCGTGGCCGAGGCGGCGGGGGAGGGCAACGACGGCATCGTCAGTTCGATCGGCATCCTTCTGCCCGACAACGTGGAACGCCTGACGCTGACCGGCACCGGAGCCACCGACGCCACCGGCAACGACGGCGACAACACGTTGTTCGGCAACGACGGCGCCAACCGGCTGGTCGGGCTGGGGGGCAACGATCAGCTCATCGGCGGCGCCGGCGCCGACACGCTGGTCGGCGGCACCGGCGACGACTATTACGAGGTCGACAACGCCGGCGACGTGGTGGTCGAACTCGAGGGGCAGGGCAACGATTTCGTGCTCACCACGGTGAACCACACGCTGGCAGACCACGTCGAGCGGGTTGCGGCGGATGGATCGGCCGATCTCGCCCTGACCGGCAACGCGCTCGACAACGGCCTGTTCGGCAATTCCGGCAGCAACGTTCTCACCGGGGGGCAGGGCAACGATTTTCTGGCCGGGAACGGCGGCAACGACGTCTACGTGTTCAACCGGGGCGACGGGCAGGATGCCATCGACGCCACCGACCGCGCGGGCGCCGTCGATACGCTGCGCTTCGGCGCGGGAATCACCGACGGCAGCGTGGTGGCGTTGCGCAGCGGCGACGACCTGATCGTCAAGCTCAGGGCTTCGACCGACCGGGTTTCGGTGCTGGGCTACTTCGGCGTCGACACCGTCGTCGGCGGCACGCCCGCCGATCACCGGATCGACCGCATCGAATTCTCCAACGGCGTGAGCTGGGACCAGGCGATGATTCAGGCGGCGGTGGAACGCGCCGCCGGCGATCGGGCCCCCACGGTCAACGCATCGCTGCCCGCGCTGCAGGCGCGCGCCGGCGACGCCTTCTCGTACGCGGTCCCGGCCGGCACGATCACCGACCCCGATGCCGGCGATTCGGTCGTCTACAGGCTGGCCATGCAGGACGGGTCCGCGCTGCCGGCGTGGCTCGGTTTCGACGCCGCGACGCGCAGTTTCACCGGCCGGCCCGGCGCCGGCGACGTCGGCAGCCTTCGCCTCGTGCTGTGGGGCGTCGATGACTACGGCAAGGCCTCCGGCGCCAACGTGACGCTGAACGTCGCCGCAGCAAGCCAGGCTCCCGTGCTGGTGACGCCGCTGGCGGATCAGACGGCAGCGCAGGGCGCGGCCTTCGCCTTCACGCTGCCTTCCGGCGCGTTTGCCGATCCCGACGCGGGCGAC
>CAIWHR010000086.1 GCA_903912485.1 uncultured beta proteobacterium
CCTGGCCGTCGCAATGCGCCCCGGCGGTGAGCAGCCCGGTTGGGCGCCGGTGCATGGAATGACCGCCGCGGTCGCGAATGGGAGCAAGCCTGAAACCCGTCCTCAGATTTCTGTTGTAGCTGGACAGCCTGCCTGCTAGCCTCCCGACGGCTCCGCGGTGAAGTTGCCGCGCCTCGGATTGGCAATCGGGCGGAGCATCGTGCGGGTAGATTGGTACCTTCCGACCGGCAGCGACCTGTGCCCCACACCTTCCCAGCCATTCTGCACGCGCCCGGAGCGCCTGATCGCGCATTCGACTTGACGCTCGGCGAAGTCGCGGCCGGGAGCCCACTGGTGTCCTGCCTGATGGTCAGTCGCGGACGCCTCGTCCCCGGCCGGTATGCCATGGAGTGCTTCCTGCGCCAGACGTATTCGAACCGTGAACTCGTGGTCGTGGTGGACGATCCTGCCGCGGGAATTCGTGCTCACGTCCGCGCGCTCAATGACGCGCGCATTCGCCTGGTGGAACTTTCGACGCAGACGCGCACGCTGGGCGAACTGCGCAACATCGCCATCGAGTGCGCCGGCGGCGAGTACATCTGTCAGTGGGACGATGACGATCTGTATGCTCCCGATAGGATAGAAATCCAGATGGCGGCGTTGCTGGAGACCGGGTCCGCCGCCTGCGTGCTGCGCCGTTGGACGATCTGGTGGCCGGATGCCGGCAGGCTGGCGATTTCCGGCGCGCGAATCTGGGAAGGCTCCATTCTCGCGCGCAAGCGAGACCTGCCGCGCTACCCGGCAGTGCGCCGCGGCGAAGACACGGAAGCGGTCGAAGCCCTGGCGGCTCGCGCTCCTATCGTGAGCCTCGATGCGCCCGGACTGTACGTCTACGTCCATCACGGCGGAAACACGTTCGGACTCGCGCACTTCACGGCCATTTACAACTTCTCGCGGCAGCGATGGATCGGTGTCCGCTGCGCGGAACAACTCGACATCCTTGCCGCCTCGATGCCGATCCGGGAATACGAGGCGGGGCTGCGACAACTCGCCGCGCCGGAAGAGCGCACGCCGCGCGCAGAAAGCGACGACCGGCCGCCGGTCTCCATCGTCGTGCGCAGCATGGGCCGTCCCCACCTGCGGATAGCACTGGAGTCGCTCGCCGCGCAGGATTATCCGTCGCTCGAAGTAATCGTCGTGGATGCGACGGGCGGCCGCCATCCTCCGTTGCCCGAAATCGCATGGCGCTGCGGGCACAGCCTTCGAATGGTCGGTGCCGGCCGGCCACTATCCAGACCCCAAGCTGCCAACGTCGGTCTGGACGCTATCGGTGGGCAGTGGCTCGGCTTCCTGGACGACGACGATACCTTCGACCCGGACCACGTCTCCCATCTGATGAAGGTCGCGGCGAGGACCGACGATCTTGCGGTCTACGGCATGTCTCGGCTTCTCGCTGCCGATGGAGATACAGCGTCCGTGTTCGGCCTTCCGTTCAACCATGCGACAGTGTTGCTGGCGCCACTATGCGCGTTTCCCGCCGTACTCTTCAGCCACGAGGTCGTTGCCCGCGGCTGCCGTTTCGACGAACGGCTGGAGATCTTCGAGGACCAGGATTTCTATTGCCAGGTCGCACTGCATTCCAGCTTTACCCGGACCTCCCTCGCAACATTCAACTACCACATCGAGGCCGGCACCTCGGGCACGGGCAGGGGCGGCAATCGCGACTGGGCCCGTGGGCCGATGTTCGAGCAGCGGTTGCGCGCCAAGTGGGCCGGCCCCGCCACTTTCCATGCGCAACGCATCCTTTCGCTGATGCAGCGTTCCCTGCGGGCGTTCCACGACGGCGATCCGAAACGGTCAACGGAGTTGTTGTGGTCGCTGCTGCGGCTCTACCCCGACGAGCCCAATGCGCTCAACGCGATCGGCCATATACGCCTCGAGGCGGGCGACCTCGAGGAGGCCGAGGCCTTGCTGCGACGGGCGGTCGACATCAATCCCGGTTGCGGCGAGTACCGTTTCAATCTCGCCCGCCTGCTCAACCGAACGGGGCGGGACGCGGAAGCAAGGCGGGAATTGCAGGTCGCCGTCACCGATCCGCGTGACGCGCGCGTACGCGAGGCAGCGCTACGGTTGCTGGAGCGCCTTGCCGCCGCGCTTCCGGGGGAGAAATCGGGGATTGGCCCGGCGTCGCTTCCATCCGACAGACCACACCGGGCTGCGGCCTGTCCGTGCGGCAGCGGCAAACGCTTCAAGCATTGCTGCGGACGCATGCAGGCGCCTGTTCCCGGACTTCCGGCCGATTCCCCGGCGCAACGCGCGATCACGGCGTTCCACGCCGGTGAGGCGGTTGCCGCGATGGCGATCCTTGATGCTCCGATGATGCCGGAGATCGCCGCCCCGGCGGCGGCGCTGGCCTGTGGCGACATCTGTGCGGACATGCGGCGGTACGCGCGGGCTTGTGAGTTCTATCGGCAGGCCGCCGTACTCGGCGAGACCCTTCGCGTCAGCACGGCTGTCACCGAATGCTGCAGCCGTTGGTACAAACCGGAACGGAGTGCGTCGATCCTGCGGGCCGCACGGGACGAGGTCGAGCGAATCAATCGGCATCGAAGCGCACGGGAAGCAAGCGGCGGGATCGCGCAGCCGATTCACATCATCGGCGCCTTCGACAAGATCGGCGGGTCCGAACACCAGGCGCTGGGCCTGCATGCGTTTCTGTCGCGGCACGTCACGGCGCGCCTGTGGTCTACGGTGCCGCCCGCGCGGGAGTTTGCCGAACGGTATCCGATCGAGTCAATCGACGAGACACGGGGGCATTTCCCGGAGACGGGCCACCTCGTCTTCGTGGGCTCCTATTTCAATTATGGATCCTGGCTCGAAAGGAGCCGGCCCAGCCGGGTCACGATCTCCTTCACCATCGCGTTGGCCGATACGCTGATCGGGCGGTTGATCGAACTGCAGGCCGTCACGTCGGAGTTTACGATCGATCTGACCTACCCTTCCCGCAAGTTTGGCGACACCGTCGGCGTGGCGGGGACGGTGGAATACGCGCTGGTCGACACCGAGCGCTTCCGGCCGCTTCGCGCGAGAGGCGATGGCGCCGTCCCGCTTGTGGTCGGACGCCACAGTCGCGACGACCGGATGAAATTCCACCCGAACGATCCCGCGCTGTTCCGTCGCCTGGCAAGGGAAGGACATCGGGTGGAGATCGTCGGGGGCACCTGCCTCGCGTCGGCGCTCGCGCCCGACACGGCCGAGGGCCGCATCGCGCTCCATCCGGAGGGCCGCAGCATTGTCCCATTCCTCGACGGGTTGGATTGTTTCCTCTACCGGGTGCACCCCGAGCTTTATGAATGCGGCGGCACGGTAATCGAGGAGGCGATGGCCATGGCGCTGCCGGTGATTGTCTTCCACGACAATGTCGGGATTGCCGAGTTGATCGAGCACGGAAGGACCGGCTACCTGGTGGAGACGGAGGAACAGGCGATCGCGCATATTCGCGAACTGCAGCACGACCCCGTCCGGCGGCAGGAGATCGGCACCGCGGCACGGGCAGCGATCGTTTCCACCATGCGGTCGCAGGAACGATCGCTGCTCGACTTCTACCTTCCCGGTCAGAGTTTCGACGGACTGTAATGCCCCTGCCGGGCCGGCGGATCGCCGCAGGCGAGAGCCGACCGGGTCGGTGGGCGTGGTTGCGTGATCAACGGCAAAGTATCCGCAAAGGACGGCCGTGCTGGGTCCGATCTGCCGTCGTGCGGCCAAACCCTGCGTTCGCGCCGCCCTAGTTGCATGTGTACGCACCATGCAGTCCGCATCCGGTCGCGTAATACGCGTCGCCCCAGTTGGGCGGGCTCGAGAATGGCACGAGATAGACCGGCAGGAAAGTGATGCCAAACAAGAGGCCGCACAGTACTGCAACGCGAATCGTCCGCGCGCGCTCGGGCACCGCACCCAGCCTCTTCGAGACCGCCCAGGACAGAAAATAGAACACGGGGCAATAGACGACCATGTGCACGAAGCTCACAAGTCCGAATGCCCAGTTGTCA
>CAIWHR010000087.1 GCA_903912485.1 uncultured beta proteobacterium
ACCGCGCGCCGGCGCAGTCCGCGCACGCGCACGACGACGCGACCGAGGCTGTCGGCCGCGTCGAGATCGAGCGCCTGCGCGTCACCGGCGTCGACGCGCGCGCGCACCGAGTGCGCGCCGGCACGCTCGTGCGCGGCGAGGAATTCGATGCGGTCGACGGCGACCAGCTCGTGCCGATAGTCGCCGCGGCCGGCCGCCGCCAGCAGGTCGGCCAGCAGCAGCATGCCGTCGAGGCGCCCCGGATGGCCGGTCAGCGGCGGCCGGCCCAGCTCCGGGATGTCGGGCGCGAGCACTTCGCCGGCCACCGCGTCGCAGGAAAGCGAAGTGACCCACCGCAGGCTGCGAAAGACGCCGGTCCGCCGCTCGGGGCCGCACGCCCACAGCCGCTGCATGTCGACGGGGCTGCCCGGCCAGCGCTGCGCGACGACCAGCGGCGCGGCGTCCGGCCCGCTCCGGGCGCCGAAACGGAAGCGGCCGCGCAGGTGCACGACCTCCTCGGCGGACCCGTCACCCGACGCCGCAGCGGTCGAGAACTGCTCCGCCGCAATGACCGTGTCGCCGCCGTCGTCGGGCAGCCGGCGCGCGCGCGCGCCGACGCAGCGCGTGCTGCCGCGGGCGAGGACGACGGGTTCCAGGAACGACAGCGCCTCGGCGGCCCGCAGCGCCTGCCCGGGGTCCGCCAGCAGGGACGCGGTCTGCGCCAGCATTTCGACGCTCACCACGTCGGGCACGCGCGGCGGCCCGCCGCCCGCGTGCTCGGCGACGAAGCGATCCCGCGCCGCGTCGAACACCCGGCTGGCCTCGACGGCGCCGGCGGCGGTCATCGCGTACCGGTCGAGCAGCGGACGCGCGTGCGCCGCGGCATCGTCGCCGCCCCGGAACGCGACGCTGCCGCCCGCACCCGCCGCAATCTCGCGCAGGCAGAAATCCACGCCCGCCTGCTCGGTGACGAACTGGTTGCCGAGCGCGTGCAGCCGGCTCATGATCTCGCCGCCGCGGGTCATCCCCAGGTTCAGCCACGGCCCGTAGTAGAGCGTCAGCCAGCGGCCCGCGCGCCGCCCGCGCGCGGCCGCGACCAGGATGCCCGCGACCTCGTGCCCCGCGGCGTACGCCGCCAGCCCCGCGCCCCCCCAGCGGCCCGCGATGCTCGACAGATGGACGAAAACGCCGACGTCGACGCCCTCGAGCGCCGAGAGCAGGTGCGCGGTGCCGAGCGCCTTGACCGCGAGCGTCGCGACGAACTCCTCCGGCGCGACTTCCGCCGTCGATCGCTGCGCCAGCGCACCGGCGCCGTGGAGGACGACGTCGAGCCGTCCGAACCGGCGCCGCAGGTCGCCGACGAGCCCGGCGACGGCTGCGCGATCGGTCAGGTCGCACTGGCGATAGATCACTTCGCCGGCGCAGCAGCGCAGCTCGGCCAGCGTCCGCGCGCGCTCGGCGTCGTGCACCCGCTGCCAGGCGAGGCGGTCGATCTCGGTCGGCACGAGGGGCCGTCCGTCGCCGCGCAGCCCGCCCGCGACGATCGCGCGGGCCTGTTCGAACGTTTCGGGCGGCGATTCGGGCGGCGTCTCTGGCGACGCCACGGGCGCCTCGGGCGGCGGGCTGCGGCCGACCACCACCAGGCGGGCACGCGTCGTGCGCGCCAGCGCGCGACAGATGCTGGCGGTGATCCCGCGCGCGCCGCCGATGGCGAGCACGACGCTGCGCTCGTCCAGCGGCAACGCCGGCGCGGGAGTCGCGGTGTCGTCGATGCGCCACCGGATTTCGTGGCGCGTGCCCCGAACGAGGCCGATCTCGCGCCCGCGGCCGGCACGCGCGAACTCGTCGACGACGAAGTCCGCCACGCGATCGGGCGGCTCGGCCGGGTCGACGTCGAGGAAGAGGCCGTCGAGCGTGCCGGCGCGTTCGCGCAGCAGGCAGCGGGCCAGGCCGAGGCCGATGCCCGCCAACGGCGCCGGCGCCGCGATCTCGCCCGCGCCCAGGCGTCCGCCGAGCGACGTGACCGACACCCAGGTCGTCCGTCGCGGCGCCGGCGCCGCGGTGAGCTGCTGCGCCGCGCCGAGCAGGAAGCGCGCCCGGCGCTCGATCCGGACCCGCCACGAGGCAGGCTCGCCTTCGCCCGGCGCTTCGGACTCAAGATAGCTCGACGCGTCGACGACCAGATCGGGGCGCGCCGCGCCGTCGGCGGCACCGTCGCCGTCGGCCTCGCGCAGGATACGCACGTCGATGCCCGCGCGCGCCATGCGCCCGGCGAGCGATCCGGCCAGCGCCCCGGCGTCGGCCAGGATCACCGCCGAAAGTCCGGCCAGCGGGCGCGGCGCGGCACGCGTCTGCGGCCGCAGCTCGACCGCTTCGCACACCCAGCGGTGGCAGGCCGTGCCGAAGCCGGGCGCGGCTTCGGCGACGACGGCGCGCTCGTTGCCCGAAGCCGCCGGCCGGTCCGGCGGCGGATCGCGGGCGAGCAGCGCGGCGAAGCGGTCGATCAGCTGCCGCAGCGTGGCGATGCGGTGGCGGCGGGCCGCGCCGCCCGCCGCGACCTCGACGCCGAGGCTGCGCTCCAGTTCGCGCACGATCTCGACCTGCTTGATCGAGTCGAGCCCCAATTCGGCCTCGACGTCGAGGTCGAGGTCGATCATGTCGCGGGGAAAGCCCGTGCGGCGGCAGACGACGTCGACCACGCGACGCTCGAGCTCGTCCGACGCGCGCGCCGCCGGCTCGGCACCGGCCGGCACGTCCCGGATCGCGTCGCCGGCGCGCAGCCCGCCGTCGGCGCCGGGGGATGTGGTGCGCACGACCGGAGGCGGCCACCGCCCGCCCCGCGTCGCGGCGCGCAGCGCCGAGGGTGCACCGGAGAGTCCGCGCAGGTCGACGTCGATGCCGCGCGCGGCGCAGAAAGCCAGCGCGTGGAGCAGCTGGACCAGGGCGCTGCGACCGGGAAGGTTGGTCGGAATCGTCCAGTGCGCACGCGCCCCCAGCGTGCTGTCGACGAACGAGCACAGCGTGGAGCCCGGACCGACTTCGATGAACACCCTGGCGCCGGCCGCGTACAGCGATTCGACGTTGCCGATGAACTCGACCGGCTGCACGATGTGCTGCGCGAGCGTGTCGCGCAGACGGCCCGCGAAATCGCCGCCGGGCGCGTAGAACTCGCCCGTCAGGTTGCACTGCACGGGCAGGTCCGGCGCGCGGATCGCCGCCCGGTCGAGCAGCCGGCGGAAAGGCTGCACGCAGGGGGACAGCAGCGGCGAGTGAAACGCGCTCGCGAGCGCCAGCCGGCGAACGGGGACGCCGGCGCGCTCGAAGCGGGCGATGGCGTCGGCGACGGCGTCGGCATCGCCGGAAATGACCGTCTGCATCGGGCAATTCTTGTTGGCCACGACGACGACGCCGGACACCTGCCCCAGCACGGCTTCCACCGGCCCGACCGGCGCCTGGACGCCGGCCATCGCGCCGTCGCGCGCGCAGAGCTCGGTGATGCCGCGGCCGCGCGCGGCGATCAGCGACAGCGTCGTCTCGCGGTCGAAGACGCCGGCCACGTGCAGCGCCGCGTACTCGCCGAGGCTGTGTCCGACGACCATGTCGGGGACCACGCCCGCCGTCGCGAGCAGCTTGCGCAGGATGATCTCCAGCGCCAGCAGCGCCGGATTGGCGTGGTCCGGCCGGCGCAGGAGCCCCTCCCGCCCGGACGAGGCGGCCGGCGCGCTGCCGGAGGGCCAGAGCGCCTGCAGCACCGGCCGGCCGCCGACCGCCTGCACGATCCGGTCGACGTCTTCGACGACGGCGGCGACCGAAGGAAAGTGCGCGCGCAGGTCGCCCAGCATGTCGTCGTAGGGAGCGCCCTGCCCCGGAAACATGAACACGAC
>CAIWHR010000088.1 GCA_903912485.1 uncultured beta proteobacterium
CCGAGCGCCTCGGCGACGGGCTGGCAGGTGACCTTGCCGAACGCCACGTTGAGGCCGTTGCACAGGTGCGCGTCGTCGGCCAGCGCCTTCTTCCAGCCCTTTTCGGCGAGCGCCAGAACGAACGGCAGCGTCGCGTTGTTGAGCGCGAACGTCGACGTGCGCGGCACGCCGCCCGGCATGTTGGCGACGCAGTAGTGCGTGACGCCGTCGACGACGTAGACCGGATCGGCGTGCGTCGTCGCGTGCGACGTTTCGAAGCAGCCGCCCTGGTCGATCGCGACGTCGACGATCACCGATCCCTTCTTCATCGTCCGCACGAGCGCCGCCGAAACGAGCTTCGGCGCCGACGCTCCCGGGATCAGAACGCCGCCGACGACGAGGTCGGCGGTCGCGACGTGGCGCTCGATCGCATCGTGCGTCGAGAACACCGTGTTGAGCGGGCGTCCGAACTGGCGCCAGAGCGCGCGCAGCACCTCGGTGTTGCGATCGAGCACCCAGACCTCGGCGCCCATCCCCAGCGCGATGTGCGCGGCGTGCGAGCCGACCACGCCGCCGCCCAGGATCACCACCTTGGCCGGATCCACGCCCGGGACGCCGCCCAGCAGCACGCCGAGCCCGCCGTGCGGCTTTTCGAGGTAGTACGCGCCGGCCTGGATCGACATGCGGCCGGCGACTTCCGACATCGGCGCCAGCAGCGGCAGGCCGCCCGAAGGCGAGGTCACCGTCTCGTAGGCGATGCACACGGCGCCGCTGGCGACCAGGTCGCGCGCCTGCTCGGGGTCGGGCGCGAGGTGCAGGTAGGTGAACAGGATCTGCCCGGGCTTCAGCATCCGGCGCTCGCCGGCCTGCGGCTCCTTGACCTTGACGATCATGTCGGCAGCGTCGAACACCTCCGCCGCGGTGGCGACGACTTCGGCGCCCGCCTTGCGGTAGGCGTCGTCGTCCATGCCGATGCCCTGCCCGGCAGCGTGCTCGACCACCACCCGATGGCCGTGCGCGACGACCTCGCGCACGCTGCCGGGCACCAGTCCGACGCGGTTTTCGAGAACCTTGATCTCCTTCGGGACGCCGATGCGCATCGTGGCCACTCCTGCAGTCGAATGAAGCGACAAGGTTACGCGCGTCGCAGCCGCCGGGGCTAGAGCCAGAGAGGCCGGCGCTCTGGTGCCAGCACCGCCTTCTCGGTCACCGGGGCACGGCGCGCCGCGCGCACGCCGCGCCGGAGGCCAGTTCCGAGTACGCCGCCGCCAGTGCGCGCAGGCCGGGCTCGACCCGCGCCGTCGCGATCGCCGCCAGGCCCAGGCGGGCGTAGTTCTGCGGCGCGTCGGCGTCGGCGAAGAACACGTCGCCCGGCTCGATCAGCACGCCGCGCCTCTCGGCCGCGCGCGCCAGCTCGCGGGTGTCGACGCCCTCCGGAAACCTGACCCAGAACGACGACGCGCCGCCGACGGCGCGAAACGCCGCGGCGGGCAGGTGCGACGCCATCGCCGCCGCCGCGATGCGCGCGCGCTCGGCGCAGGTCTGCTGCAGGCGGCGCAGCAGCGAATCGTGGTAGCCCATCGCCAGGAACAGCGCGACCGAGCGCTCGTTGTTCGCCGCCGGATGGCGCAGCATCAGCCGGCGCAGCGCGCGCGCTTCGTGGATCAGCTCGCGGCTGCCGACGATGTAGCCCAGGCGGATGCCGGGCGCGATCGTCTTCGACAGGCTGCCGACGTAGACGACGCGCGCCGCGTGATCGAGGCTCTTCAGCGCCGGCTGCGCGCGGCCCTGCGTGCCCAGCTCGATCTCGTAGTCGTCCTCGATCAGCACCCGGTCGTGCGCATCCGCCCAGTCGAGCAGCGCGACGCGCCGCGCGAGCGGCATCGTGACGTTGGTCGGGCACTGGTGCGACGGCGTCAGGTAGACGAAGTCGCAGGCGTCGATCGCCGGCGACAGCGTCAGCCCGTCGTCGTCCAGCGGCAGCGCCACGACGCGCGACGTGCGCGACGCGAAGATGTTGCGCGCGTCGGGGTAGCCGGGATCCTCGACGCCCACCGTCGTCGCGGGGCCGACCAGCAGCGTCGCCAGCAGGAACAGCGCGTGCTGCGCGCCGACGGTGACCAGGATCTCGTCGGGGGCCGCCCACACGCCGCGCCGCGCCAGGAGCCGCGTCTGGATCTGCTCCAGCAGCAGCGGGTCGTCGCCGTCGATCAGGTCCGCCGCCCAGCCCCGCATCTCCGAGGCCGAAAGCGCCTGCGTGCCGCACTCGCGCCAGCCGATGACCGGCATCAGCGCCGGATCGATCTGGCCGTAGAGGAAAGGGTACGGATACTTCTGCCAGTCCTTCGCCTTGACGATGTTGCGCTGCGCCGACGGCGCGACGCAGAAGCGCTGCGCCCACGCCACCGTGGCGCGCGGACCCTGGGGCGCGAATGCCGGCGGCCGCGTCCCGGGACGCCCGACGCCGATGTCGGGATTGACGTAGTGCCCGCTGCGGCTTCTGGCGACGAGGTAGCCCTCGGCCGCGAGCAGTTCGTAGGCGAGCGCGACGGTATTGCGCGCGACGCCGAGCTGCGCGGCCAGTTCCCGGGTCGAAGGCAGCGCCGCAGCGGCGGGAATCTGGCCGTCGAGGATCGCCGCCGCCAGCAGCTCGCGGATCTGCGCCTGCAGGCTGACCTCGCCCCGGAAGGAGAGCGGGATCAGCTTGTCCCACATCGGCTGGCTGGCGCTTACGGCCATCGTGCGTCCGGGTGAAGGGGACCGGTCCTGCGTCGGGGACGCGCCGCGATGCGTGCGTCGGGCGCGGGCCGCACCGCTGCGGCGCAGGTCGCGCCGCGACGGGCTTCCGGCGCGCGAATCTGGCCTCATAGCGCGGCGGCATCTGGCTCTGGCGGCCGGGCCGCACAGCCGCTACAAGGGTGTACGATTCGCG
>CAIWHR010000089.1 GCA_903912485.1 uncultured beta proteobacterium
CGGCTCGTTGAGGCGCAGGTCGGCGGTGATCACCAGCGGCAGCGCCGCCTCGATCGTCTCGAGCCCGCCGTCGACCTCCCGCTTGACCGTCGCCCGTCCGTCGGCGAGCTCGACCTTCGACGCCGACGTCGCCTGCGGCCAGCCGAGCAGGCCGGCGAGCATCTGGCCGGTCTGGTTCGAGTCGTCGTCGATCGCCTGCTTGCCCAGGATGACGATCTGCGGCTGCTCCTTGCCCACGACGGCCTGCAGCAGCTTTGCCACCGCCAGCGGCTGCAGATCGGCATCGGTCTCGACCAGGATCGCCCGGTCGGCCCCCAGCGCCAGCGCGGTGCGCAGCGTCTCCTGGCAGGCCACGACGCCGCAGGACACGACGACGATCTCGGTCGCCGCGCCCCTTTCCTTGAGCCGGACGGCCTCCTCGATGGCGATTTCGTCGAAGGGATTCATCGACATCTTGACGTTCGCGGTGTCCACCCCGCTGCCATCGGGCTTGACACGGATCTTGACGTTGTAGTCGACGACGCGCTTCACAGAGACCAGGATTTTCATGGCGACTTTCCGTTGGGTTCGACGTCAAATTATACCGCGCCGACGCTTCACCCACCCCCCTGCGCGATGACCTCGCACGCAGCGGGCAGCTCGCTCCAGATCCCGTCGATGAGCCCCTCGATCGGGCGAAACGTCGCCTTGTACGCCATCTTGCGGCTGGCGGCGATCCAGTAGCCGAGATAGAGGTGCGGCAGCCCCATCTCCCGGCAGCGCTCGATCTGCCAGAGGACGTTGTAGGTGCCGTAGCTCGCGCCGCGGATTCCCGGCTCGAAGAACGTGTAGACCGACGACAGGCCGTCGGACAGGCGGTCGACCAGGCTCACCATCCTGAGCAGACCGCCCTCCCGGAATTCGATCAGGTCCGTGGCGACGTTGCTGTGGAGCAGGAAGTGCTGGTACTGCTCGCGGCTGTCCTGGTCCATCCCGCCGCCCGCGTGCCGCTGCTGCTGGTAGCGCAGGTACAGCGCGTAGTGCTCGGCGTCGAAAGCCAGATTTCGCCGGACCGCCGTCAGCTCGCCGCAGCGGCGCGCGCACCGGCGCTGAGTCCGGTTCGGCCGGAATGCGCCGACCCGAACCCGAACCGGAACGCAGGCCTGGCAGTCGTCGCAATAGGGCCGGTAGGTGAACGCGCCGCTGCGGCGGAATCCGGAGCGCACCAGCGCGCTGTAGACGCCTGTCTCGATGAGGTGGCTGGGGGTGGCAACCTGCGAGCGCGCTGCCCGGCCCGGCAGATAACTGCAGGGGTACGGCGCCGTCGCGTAGAACTGGAGCGACGCCAGCGGGAGGTCGTTGAGCCGGGTCATTCGAGCACCGCCGCCAGCGGCGGCGCAACCCAGGCGTCCGCCGGCTCCGGCTCGCGGGTCAACGCGGCAAGCGCCTGCGCAAACTGCGCGCGCGCAATCGGCCGCGCACCCAGCGAAGCGAGGTGCTCCGTCTCCTGCTGGCAGTCGATCAGCGGCATCCCGGCGCGCTTGAGCATCGCCACCAGGTGGGCGAGCGCAACCTTCGACGCATCGGTTTCCAGCGCGAACATCGACTCGCCGAAGAACATCCGCCCGATGGACACGCCGTAGAGCCCGCCGACCAGCGTGTCGCCGCGCCAGGTCTCGACCGAGTGGGCGCCACCGCGCGCGTGCAGAGCACAGTATGCGTCGATCAGCTCCGGCGTGATCCAGGTTCCGTCCTGCCCGGGACGGGGCATCGCGGCACAGTGCTCCATGACGCTGCGAAACCGGTGATCGACGCGGACGGCGAATCGCCGCTGCCGGACGACCTTGGCGAGCGAGCGCTTGAGGCGGAACTCGGCGACGAACAGCACCATCCGCGGGTCGGGGCTCCACCACAGGACCGGCTGGCTTCCCGAGTACCACGGAAAGATCCCCTGCCGGTAGGCGCTGAGGAGGCGCTCGGCCGACACCTCGCCTCCCGCCCCCAGCAGCCCGTTGGGCTCGGTCAGTGCGGTCTCGATCGGCGGAAACGGGGCGTCGGTGCCAAGCCAGGGGATCACCGGCGGATTTTGCCACGGCTGCCGCGAGCCGCGCGCCGGAATCGCGCGGGCCGCCCCGACGACAGCGACGCTGCCGCCCTGCGGCGCTTACGTCGCGGCGCACAATCCGCTATCATCCGCCAACTCGCCCCGGTAGCTCAGTGGATAGAGCACGCCCCTCCTAAGGGCGGGGTCGCAGGTTCGATTCCTGCCCGGGGCGCCACACCTCAGGTCCGCTCGTGTCCGCAGCGGGTGACGGCGTGGCAAGGCGCGCACGACCGGGAATCGCTTGCCGCGCCTTCGGACGGCATCGGCGCCGCCAACGCTGCGCCCGACCGGGCCCGCCGACTCAACCCGGCAGCGAGTGACGTTTGCGCGTGAGCGGCACGACGACGACGCTGACGTCCGCGCGCCTGACCGCCGCCGCAACCGCGGCCGTCACCTCGGCCGCTGTCTTCGCCAGCGTGGCCGGCGCGCCGTAGCCTCTGGCCAGCGCCTCGATGTCGATGCCGGGCAAGTCGAGGCCCGGAAACGTTCGGAGTCTCCTCCAACTCGGCAAAATTCTTGAGGATCGCGTATTCGTGGTTCTGCAGAACGACGAACACGACGTGCGCCCTCTGCTGCGCCGCCGTGTAGAGCGCCTGCGGCGAATACTGGAACGAGCCGTCGCCCGTCAGCGCGATCACCGGGCGGTTGCGTCCGGACTGGCGTTCGGCAAGCGCCAGTCCCACGGCGGCCGGCATGTCCCAGCCGAGGCCGCCCGAGGCGAAAGTGTAGAAGCTGTCGGGCTTGTCGATGCGGAACTGGTCCTGCATCGCGCCCACGGCCGAGGGCGCCTCCTCGCCGAGCACGAAGTCTTCGGGGCAGCCGGCGCGGACGGCGGCCATGATGGCGTCGGCGGCCAGCGGCTGGGCGCTCATGTCGGGCCGGCCCGGCGCAGAGCGCAATGGCGCGGAGACGGACGGCGGACGCCGCGTCACCAGCGTCTGCACCGCCTCGAAGAAGAGTCTGGCATCTGCGACGAGGCTGTCACCGACCGGCGCCTTGGACGACAGGTCGGGATCGTCGGTGACCTGAAGCAGCGTCGTGCCTTGGGGCAGGTAGTCGCCGGCGACGAACGGATAGTAGCGGAAGACCGGCGCGCCGATCACGACGACGAGGTCGTGGCCGGCAAGCTTCCCGCACAGCGGGCCGATCGCGGCAGGCAGCGCACCGGCATGCTGACGGTGGCTTTCGGGAAAGGGCGCGCGCCGGCTCGTAGGCCCACTTCACCCAGGGGCGCGGCAGGTTCGTGGCATCGACGTCGGTCAGCAAGGGCTCGAGCAGCAGCATCTCCCGCGTCTGCTGGCCGGCGGTCACGATCAACGGCGTCTTGTTCTGGTACACGGTGAGGATGCAGCCCAGCGCATTCCCCATGCCGGCGCCGGTATGGACGTTCACGATCACGGGCTTGCGCAGGCCCTGTGCAAGCCCGTCGGCAATGCCGACGACGCTCGCCTCCTGCAGCGCCATCACGTACTCGAAATCCTGCGGGAAGTTCTTGAGGAAAGTCTCTTCGGTGGACCCGGGATTGCCGACCACCGTGGTGATCCCGAGCTTTCGCAGGACGTCGAAGGTCACGTCCTTGACGGTGCGCATCTCTCCTCGACCGAGTAGTTCTGGCCAACGACTTGCTTCCCTCCCCATGCCTTTCGGAAACCGTCCTCAGATCTCGATAACGAAGACATCTACCGAACATCGAATGGCGAGCTACCGACGCTACTGGCACACCGTGCCGGGCTGAACGAACACCTGTCGCGTGATCGCCTTGGTCTGAGCGACGCCGTTGACCGTGTAGGCGAAAGTCGCGGCGTTGCCGTTGGCGAATGTCACGGTCGCCGTGCCGATCTCCGTTTCCACCGGAGGCGGTCCGAAAGGCGCCGAGTTGAACAGCGGCCCAGCGACGGTCGACACCGGCCCCGAATAGGAGTTCGCCGCACCCTTGCTCAATACCGCGATCAGCCACCACGGCTTGCCTTGCGCGTCGTAGGTGAACCAGGTGGCGAAGATGATGTCGCCCTGGTGGGTGAAGTTGACGCCCCAGCCCGACTCGTTCGCATTCCACCACAGGTCCTGGTAATTGGTCGCCAGCGCCAGATCCGGCTGCTGGCCCCAGACGCAGGTCGGCAGCGCACCGAACGCCTGCGGCACGATCGCCTTGGTCTGCGCGCTCGCGTTCACGGTGTACGCGAGCGTTGCGTGCTTCGCATCGGTGAACGTCGCGGTCATGGTGCCGACCTCCACCTCCACCGGCGCCGGCCCGAAGGGTGACGAATTGAACAGCGGCCCGCTGACCGTTGAGACCGGGCCCGCATAGACACCGGGCGCGCTCTTCGCGAGCACCGCGATCAGCCACCACGGCTTGCCTGTCGCGTCGTAGGTGAACCAGGTGGCAAAGATGATGTCGCCCTGGTGGCTGAAATTGATGCCCCAGCCCGATTCGTCGGGATTCCACCACAGGCCGGTCGCGTTCAGGCTGCCGCAGGCCGTCGTCGTGAACGTCGCGTCGGCCCCGTTCGCCGTGCCCGCGGTGCTCACCCCGACCGCGCGGAAGTGGTACGTCGTGTTGCAGTCGAGCCCGGAGAGCGTGGCCGACACCGGGACGCCGCTCGCCGCCGCCGGCAGCGGATTCTGCGTCGCCGCGGCGCTGCTGCCGTAGCCCGTCGTCGGACCGAACGGGAACGTGACCGTCGTGCTCGCGCCGTTGCTGCTGACGGTGCCGTTGAGCGTGGCGGTGGTCGCCGCCACCGCGCCTGCGCTGCCGGTAGTGACGGTGGGCGGCGCGGCGGTCGCACCGCCCGTGATCGACCGGGTCAGCAGGTTGCCCGCCGCGTTGTAGGTGTAGCTGACGACGGTTCCGTCGGGATAGGCGGCGCGGATCAGGCGGTCGAGGCTGTCGTAGGTGTATGTGATCGGTGCGGCGACGGCAAAGGCGGGGGCGAGCAGCAGCATCGAAGCGAGGCACGCGACCGAGATCCAGAGGTGCCGCGACCCCAGGAATCCGGACGGCACGACGGTGACTGTGGCCGGGTTGTGGCTCATCGCGCCCACCAAGGGATGGGAGTCGTGTAGTTCAAGAGTTCGTTTTTCATCTCCGTCATGATCTTATCCTTGGCCTCCGACTTGGCCATATTCTTGTCATCGCCGGCGTCCCCCACGAAAGCCGTTTCGTCTCGCTTGATGGACAACCCGAGACACTTGATCTTTTCTCCCAGTTTGTCCCCGAACTTCTTGTTGAGCAAGGCCTTGATATTTAGCTCGTAGCCCTTTGCTAGCTTCTCCACAAGGCTGATTTCCTCTTCATTTACGGCGCCGAACCCCTTCGCCATGAAATATGGCGCAGTCGCGAGCATCGCCGCCATCGCCCCCCCCAGCAAGAAATAGACAAACTGTCCTTCCGGATCGATCCGATCCACCGGATTGCCGCCGACGTACCCGTACAGATTGAGCCCGCCGGCGAAGCCGATCGGGTCCTTCTGCAGGAACCTGCCGGTGGCGGCGTCGTAGTAGCGGTTCTTCATGAAGTAGAGTCCGTCGCCCTCGTCCATGACGCCGTAGGCGCCGACGTACTTGAACGGCGTGGTTGCGGTCCCGCTGCTGCCCGAAAGCTCGCCGTACGGCGCATAGGCGAACGCGCCGACGACCGCGCCGGCGGCATCGGTCAGCGCCAGCGTGCTGCCGGTCTTGTCCCGGTGGTGGAAGACCGCGCTCCCGCCGCCGGTGGCCGACGCGACGATCCGCTCCTCGGCATGGACGTAGGTCGCCGTCACCTGACCGCTGCCGTCGGTCTCGAACAGCAGCCGGCCCCTCGGGTCGTGGTGGAAATTGCGCGTCGCGCCGGCGGCCTGCGCCTTCACCCGACGGCCCAGGCCGTCGTAGGCGTAGCTGGTCGTGCTCCCGCTCTTGACGATCGACACCGGCCGGTTCTCGGGGTCGTAGCTCGCGCTGAAGGTCCGGCTGCCGGCAATGGCGGTCAGGTTGCCGTCGGCATCGTAGGTGTAGCCGTCGCCGTTCCAGGTCGCGATGCCGTTGGCATCGTCATAGCTGCCGCTGGCGGTGCCGGAGAAAAAGGCCGGGAGCAACGGACGAACACCGTCCTCGGCGCTGATGCGCCCGGCGGCATCGCGGGTGTAGGTGATGTCGGCGATGGTGATGGCGCCCTTCTTGTGGGCGACCGCAGTCATTCGACCCGCGGCGTCGTAGCCGTAGCGGCTGGTGACACCGCTGGAGCGGGTCTCGGTCAGCAGGTTGCCGGCGGCGTCATAGCCAAAATCGACGAGATGGCTGCCCCAGGCGACGCGGACGATACGGTTGCGGCTGTCATAGCTGTAGGTCACCAGCAACCCGCCCGCGTAACCCTGCGTCTGCAGGTTGCCGCCGGCATCCCAGGTCTGGCTCAGCGCCTTGCCGTCCGGATAGGCGATGCCGGTGACCCGATTCGCCGCATCATAGGCAAATGCCGTCGTCCCTCCGGCGTCGGTGACGGCCAGCAGGTTGCCGACCGCGTCGTAGGTGTAGGTTGCGACGCTCGCCCCGCCGTAGCTCCTGGAGACGAGCCGGCCGTCGCTGTCGTAGGCGAAGCCCACCGTGCCGCCCCGGGCATTGGTAACGAGGCTCCGGCGGCCCAGCGCATCGTAGGTGGTCGTCACCGCCTTGGCCAACGGGTCGACGGCTTTCTTGATCCGGTTCCGCTGGTCGTAGGTGAATCGACTCGCCTTGCCCAGTTCATCGGCCAGCACCGTGACGTTGCCGTTGGCGTCCCGGGTCAGCCGGACGACGCCGCCCAGCGCGTCGGTGGCCGTCGCGGGGCGCTGCAAGTAGTCGTTCGTCGAGTAGTCGTAGGTGTAGGTCCCGGCATGTCCGAGCGGATCGGCACTCGACACCAGGTTGCCGAGATGGTCGAAGCTGCGCCTGTACTCCTGCCCCAGCGCGTCCGTCAGCTTGACGGCGTTGAGGCGGCCGTCGCGCGCCACGCGGGTAGTGGCGCCGTTCTCGTCGGTGACCGCGATCGGCGCCAGCGCGTCGTAGTCGTAGCTGCGCACGGCGCCATCGGGGAACGTGGTCCGCGTCGGACGCCGGTTCCGGTCGTACGCGAAGCTCATCGTGTAGTGGTTCGGGTCGGTGACCGCGGTGAGGTTGATGCCGGCCGCGTCGTAACCGAAGGCGAACGACTCGCCCGTTGCGTCGGTCACGGTCGCCGGGTTGTAGAAGCGGGCGGCGTCATAGGCGAGGCTGGTGGTCTTGAGGTTGGCGTCGACCACCGTCAACAGGTTGCCGCGGGCATCGTAGGTCAGCGTCGTCTTGTTTCCGCCGGGCGAAGTGGTCGAGGTCAGGTTGCCCTTGGCGTCGTGACCGTAGCTCCAGATCTCGTTGAGCGGAGTCGTCACCGTCGACAGGTTGTCGTCGCCGTCGTACGCGAACCGGGTGACGGCACCGGTCGGATCGGTGTACTCGGTCAGGTTGCCGTGGGCGTCCCAGGCAAAGGCCGCGGTGTTGGAGTTGGCGTCGGTGCGTTGCACCGGCAGGCCGCTGGCGTTGTAGGTCATCCGCCCCTGGGTGTAGCCCTCATTGAGGGTGTTGTAGTAGTAAATCCCGGTGGTGCGGGCGTTGGCAGAGACGTATAGGGCGTATCCGTCGGGGGTCTGCCGGGAACTGACACGACCATAGATCACCCCCCCCTCGTAAACCGTGACGAAGCCGTCGGCATCGGTGACGGTGCCCAGCCGTTTCCCGTAGCCGACATTCTTGTAGCTGAATGCAATGGTCTTGCCCCCGGCCGTGACGCTGCTCATCAGCTGGGCCGTGACGCCGGTCATCAACTCGGGGGCGTAGAAGGTGTAGCCGATCGCGGTGCCGATCAGGTCGACGTTCCCGGTCAGGTTGCCCGCGGCATCGTAGCTGTAGCTGACCGTGCCACCGTCGGGGGTGGTCATCGTGCTGCACAGCTTCTGGCCGTTGTAGGCAAACCGGGTCTGCCGCCCCGCCGCATCGGTGAGGCTCGCCAGCGTGCCGTCGGCGTTGTACGCCAGCGCAAGGGCATTGCCGTTGCGATCGCCAATCGAACTCAGGTGAAGCCTTGCCGCGAGCGTCGGATCGGGGTCGTAGCGATAGACGAGCTTCGTGTCCTTCGCGCGGTAGAGGTAATAGGTAACCGCACCGGTGGTGTAGGCCGAGAGCGTGTCGTAGATGCCGGCCGGCGGCGTGTAGACGGTCGTCTGGGTGCCGCCCGCCGTGCTGCTGCTGCCGTAGGCATACGCCAGCCTCTGTCCGGAACCTTTGGTGAGCGTCACCGTGCCGGTCAGCCCGTTCGACTGCACGAGACGGGTCTCGTACGTGGAACTCCAGCCATTCCCGAACATGCCCTTCTGCGCAGGATCGAGGTTGTAGGTGCGCGTGACCGCGACTTCGGGCCCGAGCCCCTGGTAGCGGAAGTCGGTGTCCTGCACCACGAGGTTGAGGGTGTCGGTATTGACCCAGTAGTTCGGCAGGCCTTGATCGCGCGTGCATACCGCCTGCCCATTGCCGCCCGTCATCACCGTGTAGGGATTGTCGCCACGGCCGCCCAATTGCGCGGGGTAGGCCGAGGGGGGGCTTAGACCATTTGCACCGACCTCGGCGGCAGTGCCAAACGCTGCGGCAAGAGCCAAGGCAAAGGACAGGAGATAGCGTCGGACGATCCGCCTCATTTTCATCTGCCTCCTGTCCGCGTCGCCATCCGTGCCCCGGGGACAACTTCGGAAGGGTCACGGCCCGGCACGAGCGTCGATCGAGCATAGGCTTCGAAAGCCTCGTCTTCTTGATGCAGGTCAATGAACACCGATCGGTCCTTCAATTCGTCTGCGCCGTGCCGACTGCGCGATTGCGGACAGTATCTCCCCACGCGTCTGCATGGATGGCGTAGATCCTGCGGGCCGACTCTGCCTTCCATGACTCTCGCCGCCCGGGATTGCGCATCGAGGGATCTACGAAAGCTAGGCGATGACGTTGGCGAGAAAG
>CAIWHR010000090.1 GCA_903912485.1 uncultured beta proteobacterium
CGACGACGCGCCGCTGCGACCGACGCTCGCCCGGACGCTGGCCATCGGCGCCGAGTGGGCGGACGTCCAGGCCGGCATCGAGTCCGGCTTCCGCCGCTACATCGCGCAGGCGCTGGGCGGCGCGACTTTCGCCAATCCGCTGGCGCCCAGCGAGCGCCGCGACGGAATGCGGTTCCTGAAGCGCGCGCTGCGCCACGGCGCCGGCGCCCACCTCGAAATCGGGACGCTGCACGACATCGCCCGACGCGTCACTGCCCGGAACGAGGCCCCGCCGGAGGACCTGCGCCGCGACGGCTTCGATCTGGTCGGCTTCGCCCGCACCGAATCCGGCCTGGGGGAGAACCTGCGGGCCGTGGCGCACACCTGCGAGGCGGCCGGAATTCCCGTGGCGGTGTCGGACGTCGACGTCGAGGTCGGAATGCGCAAGACCGACCGCTCGGTCGAGCACCTGCTCGCGGCGGGACCCCGGTTCGCCCAGCGGATCATCCTGGCCAACCCCGACATGCTGGACGAAGCGATTCACCACGACGGCATCGCGGCCGACGGGCAGTTCTACAGGATCGGCTACTGGGCCTGGGAGCTCGAGAAGCCGCCGCTATCGTGGGTGCGCGCGTCGCGGCTTCTGGACGAGCTGTGGCTGCCGTCGGAATTCGTGCGCCTGGCGTTCGCGGACGCCGTCGCGATCCCCACGCACACGGTTCCCACGCCGGTCCGGGCGCGCCGGCCGTCGCGTGCCTACGCGCGTTCGGAATTCGGGCTGCGCGACGACGAGATCGTGTTTCTCTTCAGCTTCGCCTACGGCTCGCTGGCGGCGCGCAAGAACCCCTGGGCGGTCCTGCGGGCATTCCGCGCGGCGTTTCCCGCCGCCATCGCCGACGTGCGCCTGGTCGTCAAGACGGTGCAGAGCGAACTGCACCAGGCGGAGGCGCAGTCGCTGCGCGAACTGGCCGCAGCCGACCCGCGCATCCTGTTCGCCGACGGCTTCATGACGCGCGACCAGATCACGGGACTGCAGCACGCCTGCGACTGCTTCGTGTCGCTGCACCGCTCCGAAGGCTTCGGCCTCGGCATGGCCGAGTGCATGGCGCTGGGCAAGACCGTCATCGCCACCGCCTATTCGGCCAATCTCGACTTCATGAACGAGCACAACAGCCTGCTCGTCGACTATGCGCTGATTCCGCTGAAACCGGGGGAATATCCCGACACCGAGGGACAGGTGTGGGCGGACGCGGACATCGAAAGCGCCGCCAGGCACATGCGCAGCGCGTATGCGGATGCCGGGCTGCGCGCCAGGCTCGGCGCGGCGGCGGCGGCGTTCATGAGCGAGCGCTATTCGGAGCACGCGATCGGCAGCCTGCTGCAATCGCACCTTCAACGCATTGCCGGGACCTCGAAGCCTTAGAAGCCGGTCCATCCGCATTGGTAATCGACGAACAGGGGCTGCGCACCGACCTGTTCCGCAAACTCTGCAACCAGTTTGCCCTTGCCACCCACCGACGTCGGCCTGATAACCATCAGATTGCCGGCATCGTTGGCGGCCAGCAATGCCGAGATCATGCAATCGTCGATGACGATCAGGGTCTCGCTGTCGACGCTTCTCCAGGCGGCGAGAAGCTCCTTCAGATGGTGCGCTGCCGACGGGAACCAGTAGGTGAAGTCGACATCGAACGAATCGAGATAGAACAGGTTCACCCGGGTCTTTTCCGCCGCCAGCTTTCGCGTCAGTGCATTCAGGAAAGCGACGCTGTCCGATGCAGAAACCGCGACATTCGGACCCACCATCTTGCGGCACAACTGAACTGCACGCTCGTCGATGTCGACCGAATGGACCCTGGATCCGCCGCCGCGCCAGGTCACGTACTTGTCGAACAATATCGTGCTCTGGCCATCGCCTTCCCAATTGTTGAGCAGTCTGACGCAACCGGTTTCAACGATGATGATCGGCGCCTGGAATCTGTCCAGGTATTCGAACATCTTTCGGAACGTGGTCTTCCTCTGCGCCAGCCTCGGCGCGGCGAAGCCGTTGAAGTAGGCCCAGAAGCTGTCGGTGTCGCTGGCCATCGGGGCTCCACGAGTGAGGCATTTCCCCGCGCGAAGAGCCTCCGGGGGGTGTTTGCGGCGCCGGTACGAGACGGGGACCGATCGGGTCGGTGCATCGGCGACGACGGCAACGACGCGATCGGCACCCGGCGCCGCAATTCTAGCGCCGATCGGCGCCATCGGACAGAACGCAGACCGCATCGGCACCGGTGTCCGCTTCCGCCCAAACCGGCTCGTGGTAACGTCACCGTTCGCATCAGCCTCAGGAGCGGAGCCCGGGTGAGCCGTCGCATGATTGACCTCGCATCGATCGAGGAATTCGGACGGCGATTCAGTTGCGAAGTCTCGACGCTGCCGCACAACGTCGTCCTGCTGGGCTGGTCGGCCGCGGACGGCGGATGGACCTGCGCGCCCGAACGCAACTCGCGCACGCAGTCCTTCGGTGAACGCGTTCCCGCCACACTCGGCTTCTTCGACGGATACGTGCTGCCCAGGCTCGCCGGCCGGTCCTTCTGGTTCCTGCTGTGCTTCTGGGACGGGTGGCGCGAGCGGCACCTGTTTTCGGACCGCTACGCCTGGGTGCCCGCCGGCGACCTCGGCCACGCCACCGAGTGGCGCGGCGCGCCCGGCGAACTGCCGATCCTCTGCCCGACGCGACGCTGGATCGCGTGCTACGCGGCGCATCGCGGCGACCCCGGCGCCGTCGTGCTGCCCGAAGCGCACTACCTGGCGCAATCCGGCTACGCGGCGATGTTCGACGACCTGCGCAAGAGCCGGATTCCCTGGGAAGCCAGGCTGGCGCGGGCGATCTTCTGCGGCGGCGACCACGGCGAATGCGCCAACTATTTCCCGCCGCCGGTCGCGGGCCGGCCCCATCCGCGGCGCTACCTGAAAGAGGTCGTCGACGCCGGCGGGCTCGACGTCGACGTGCACCTCGGCAGCGGCGTCGCGCTGGCGCAGCAGACGTCGCGCAAGTGGATCCTGGACGTCGACGGATTCACGCGCCCCTGGGACGCCTACGCGTGGAAGATGCAGAGCGGCTCCGTCGTGCTGTCGGCGGCGTCGCCCTGGGAAACGTTCTTCACCCGGCTGTTCGAGCCGTGGGTTCACTTCGTCCCGATCGCCAACGACTTCTCGGATCTCGGGCAGAAGCTCGACTGGTGCCGGGCGAACGACGAAGAGTGCCGCGGCATCGCGCAGCGGGCGCGACAGCAGGCGGAACGGGTCTATCGCCCCGAGTACGTCGGCCGCGTCGTCGCGCGACAGTGGAGAACGCTGCTCTCCGGGTCATGAATGCCTGCGCTTCGGGCAATCCGGACAGGAAAGGCTTTCGCCGTCGGGACCCGCGGCGCCGGGACCGCCGCAGGATCCGCGCAGGCAGCGGCCGGTGAGCGACTGCCCGAACGCCATCGCCGCGACCGCGCCGGCAAGCACGACCAGCACGATCACGAACACCAGGCCGAGGGCGGCGAGATCCATCGCGCGCCGGCGGTCACGCCACCCGATGCCCGCCGAGCGCGGCAAATGCGCTCGTCTGCCGCTCGCCGAAGCGGCCGTCGGGTTCGCGCAGGATGAAGTGCGCCGCGATGCCGCGCTCTTCCGCCAGCGCCAGTCCGCGGTCGGCGCCCAGCACGATCAGCGCGGTCGCCATCGCGTCGGCGTACGCGCAGTCGGCCGCCACCACGCTCACCGAAGCCAGCCCGTTGCGGATCGGCGCGCGGGTGGCAGGATCGATCTCGTGGCAGTAGCGCCGGCCGTCGCGCTCGAAGTAGATCCGGTAGTCGCCCGACGTCGCCATCGACTGTCCGGCGAGCGGCACGACGAAATGCGGCCGCTGCGGCAGCGCGTCGGGGCGCTCGATCGCGATCTGCCACGGCCGGCCCTCGGCGTTGCGGCCGCGCGTGCGGATCTCGCCGCCCGCCTCGACCATGTAGTCGGCGATCCCCAGCGCATCGAGCGCCAGCGCCGCGCGGTCGACGCCGTAGCCCTTGGCGATGCCCGACAGGTCGGCGCGCAGGTCGCCGCGCGCCTTGGCGACGCTGCGCGCCTGGACGTCGAGCGCCAGCATCCGCCAGCCGACGCGCGCTTCGAGCGCAGCGGTTTCGGCGGCATCGACGAGCCGCTCGCGGCGGCCGGGGCCGAAGCCCCACGCGTCGACGGCGGGAGCGACGGTGACGTCGAAAGCGCCGTCGGTCGCCGCGCTCACCTGCCGCGCCAGCGCGAACACGGCGAAGGTGTCGGCGGATAGCGCCTGCGGCGCCTGCGACAGCCGCGCGTTGAACCGCGACAGCTCCGAATCGGCCCGGTGCGCGGACATCAGCGCGTCCACCGCTTCGAGCGCGCCGTGCACCGCGTCGCGAGCGGCTCCCTCGCCCGCCGCGCCGAGCCGCGCGCCGGCGATCTTCACCGTGTACGACGAACCCATCGTCGGTCCGCGGAACTCCAGCGTCGGCGCGATCGCCGTGCCGCGCGGATCGCCGCAGCCCGAGACCAGCGCGGCGGCGCCGAGCGCCTGCAGCAGCGTGCGCCGGCGTGGCGAAATCAATGCGTCCATGATCGGGCTCCGGTCAGGCTTCATTGCCGCTCGCTTCGCGCACGGCCGCCTCGAACCGGCCCTCGCCGCGGCGGATCATCTGGTAGACGAGATCGCGCATCGACACCAGCCCGTAGACGCGCGGCCCGTCGATGACCAGCAGGTGGCGAAAGCGGTGGACGTGCATCAGCGCCAGCGCGGCCTCGATCGTCGTCCCCGGCGACACGAAGCGCACGTCGCGCGTCATCACCAGCGACACCGGCGTCGTCTTCGGGTCGCGGCCGCCGTTGACGACGCGGACCAGAAGGTCGCGCTCGGAGAACACGCCGGCGACCAGCCCGTCCTCGGTCAGCACCAGCACCGCGCCGACGTCGCCCGACGCCATGACGTCGACCGCGTCGGCGACGGTCGCCGCCGCCGCCACCGAGATGAGTTCGTCGCTGCCCCGGTCGCGGACGACGGCTTCAACCGACTGCTGCATCATGTCTGCTGCTCCTTGCGGGGACGGCCCCCGGGTATCGCTGCGCTCGACGCCGGACTGCGACGGCGCCTCGCTGCGCACATTGATGCCGAATGCGTGCTCAACCGAAATCGTCCAGCAGGATGTTCTCACGATCGACGCCCAGCGACAGCAGCATCGCGATGACCGCCTTGTTCATCGGTCCCGGCCCGCACATGTAGTACTCGATGTCTTCCGGCGCCGGATGGTCCTTCAGGTAGCGGTCGTGCAGCACGTTGTGGATGAACCCCGTCGGCCCGGTCCAATTGTCCTCCGGCAGCGGCTCGGAAAGCGCCAGATGCCACGCGAAGTTCGGATTGGCCTTCTGCAAGGCGTCGAATTCGTCGACGTAGAAAGCCTCGGCGACGCTGCGCGCGCCGTACCAGAACGTGACCTTGCGCCTGGTGTGCAGCCGCTTGAACTGGTCGAAGATGTGCGAGCGCATCGGCGCCATTCCCGCGCCGCCGCCGATGAAGCACATCTCCCGATCGGTGTCGCGCGCGAAGAACTCGCCGTAGGGCCCCGACACGGTGACCTCGTCGCCGCGCTTGAGGCCGAAGATCCACGAACTCATGACGCCGGGCGCAATGTCCTCGCGATAGCCCGGCGGGAACGCGATCCGGATGGTAAACAGCAGCATCCCCTTCTCGCTGGGGTAGTTGGCCATCGAATACGCGCGCTCCACCGGCGCGTCGACCGTCGAACGGAACCGCCACAGGTCGAAGCGGTCCCACGCCTCGCGGAACGGCGGGTCGATGTCGAAATCCCGGAATGAAAGAACGTGCGGAGGACACTCGATCTGCACGTAGCCGCCGGCGCGGAACGGGACGTCCTCGCCTTCCGGCAGCGCGAGCTTCAGCTCCTTGATGAACGTGGCGACGTTGCGGTTCGACACGACCCTGCACTTCCACTTGCGGACGCTGAATATCTCCGGCGCGATCTCGATCCTCATGTCGCGCTTGACCTTGACCTGGCACGCGAGCCGGCAGCCGCGCTTGGCGTCGCCGCGGCCGATGTACCCGGTCTCGGTGGGCAGGAGGTCGCCGCCGCCTTCCCTGACGATGACCTCGCAGACGCCGCAGGCGCCCTTGCCGCCGCAGGCCGAGGGGACGAAGATCCCGTTCTCCGCCAGCGTGCCGAGCAGCGTGTTGCCCGCGGGCACGCGCAGCGGCTTTTCGGCGTCGTCGTTGATGACGATCGACACGTCGCCGTGCGCGACCAGCTTGCGCTTGGCGGCGAGCAGGATCGCCACCAGCAGCAGGATGACCGCGGTGAACATCGCGACGCCGAGCAGGATCTGGTTCATGGCGGGGAATGCATGTCAGTACCCGCCCGGCCGCCCGAAGGGTGCTGACTCGCCTTGCAGGCCGCGGCGTCGCGAGACGCAACGCCTCCTCGTGCCGTCCCTGCCGGCGCAGGCCGGCAGGGAGCCGCGGCACTCGGCCCCCTCGGGGGCAGCGAACGCAGTGAGCGTGGGGGCAGTTTCATGCTAGAGCTGGATGCCGGAGAACACCATGAACGCGACCGACATCAGCCCGGCGGTGACGAACGTGATTCCCAGCCCCTTGAGCCCTGCCGGCACGTCGGAGTAGCGCATCTTCTCGCGCACGCCCGCCATCGCCGCGATGGCGATCGCCCAGCCGACGCCCGAACCGACGCCGTAGACGACGCTCTCGGAGAACGTGTAGTCGCGCTCCTGCATGAACAGCGACCCCGCGAGGATCACGCAGTTGACGGCGATCAGCGGCAGGAACACGCCGAGCGTCGCGTACAGCTTCGGCGCGAAGCGGTCGACGGTCATCTCGACGATCTGCGTCGCCGCGGCGATGGTGCTGATGAACAGGATGAACGACAGGAAGCCCAGGTCGAGCTTCGCCAGCGCCGGGTGCACCCAGGCCAGCGCGCCCTCGGCCAGCAGGTAGTGCAGGATCAGGTTGTTGAGCGGCACCGTCAGCACCTGGACGAACACGACGGCGACGCCCAGCCCCAGCGCGGTGTCGACCTTTTTCGAGCAGGCGAGAAACGAGCACATGCCCAGGAAGAAGGCGAGCGCCATGTTCTCGAGGAAGATGGACTTGACCAGCAGGTTGGCGTAGTGCTCCATGCGCTTGGCTCCCGCCTAGTCCTTTTCCTGCAGCTCGGGCTTCCATGTGCGCAGCAGCCACACCAGCAGCGCGATGATGAACAGGCCCGACGGCGCCAGCAGCATCAGGCCGTTGCCCACGTACCAGCCTCCTTCGGTAGTGACGGGCAGCACGACGTAGCCGAAGACCTTGCCGGCGCCGGTCAGCTCGCGCGCGAACGCGACGAGCATCAGCACCAGCGAATAGCCCAGCCCGTTGCCGATGCCGTCGAGGAACGACGCCCACGGCGGGTTCTGCATCGCGTAGCCCTCGGCGCGGCCCATCACGATGCAGTTGGTGATGATCAGCCCGACGAACACCGAGAGCTCCAGCGACAGTTCGAACAGGTACGCCTTCAGCACCTGGTCGACCATGATCACCAGCGACGCGATGATCGCCAGCTGGACGATGATGCGGATGCTGTTGGGGATCCAGTTGCGCACGACGCTGACCGCGAGGTTGGCGCAGGCGGTGACGATGGTGACACCCAGCCCCATCACCAGCGCCTTGTCCATCCGCGTCGTCACCGCCAGCGCCGAACAGATGCCGAGCACCTGCACGCCGATGGGGTTGTTGGCGATGATCGGGACGAAGAGCGCGGTGCGCTCCCCCTTGCCGAAGATGGCGGTCGCGACGGTCACGGCTTCACTCCTTCACGGAATCGCTTGAGGAAACGCGCCCAGCCGTGGTTCGACATCCAGAACGCCGTCAGCCGCGACACGCCGTTGCTGGTGATCGTCGCGCCGGACAGGCCGTCGACGCGCATCGGGTCGGTCTCCGCCGGGCCGGCCTTGCCCTTGATGACGACGAGCTGCGGCTCCCAGTTCTCGTTGTAGACCCTGCGCCCGTTCCAGACCGCCTGCCACCTGGGGTTGCTGACCTCGCCGCCCAGACCCGGCGTCTCCTTCTGGTCGTAGTAGGTGAGCCCGCGGATGGTGTTGCCGTCGCGTTCGAGCGCGAGGAAACCGTAGAGCGTCCCCCACATGCCGACGCCCTCGATCGGCAGCACGACCAGCTGGACCGCGTCGCCCTTCATCACGAAGTACGCGGCGCCGTAGACCGGCAGCCGCGACACGCCGGCGTTGTTGGGCGGCGCGACCCGGCTCTGCGCCGGGTCGTTGCGCGCCTTCAGCTGGTCGTAGGTCTTCGGGTCCTGCTTCGCCAGCGGCAGCAGCTCGCCGGTGGCGAGGTCGACGAGGCGGACGCGGATGTTGTCGTCGAAGATCTTCTGCAGCGCCTTCTCCGGCAGGTCGTCGGCGGGCTTGACCAGGCTCGCGGCGAGCAGCACGTTCTTCTGCCGGTAGAGCAGCGCGTTGGTCTCCTGCCTGTCGCGCAGTCCCACCGCCGACACCGCGATCAGCAGCGCGCAGACGACGCAGACGACCGTCGCGAACACGAAGGTGTAGCGGGTCGAGTCAGTCCTGCGCACGACGCTTCTGCCTTCGCCGGACGTTGGCCTTCACCAGCGCCCAGTCGATCAGCGGCGCGACCACGTTCATGAACAGGATCACCAGCATCATCGATTCCGGATACGCGGGATTCACCGTGCGCACCAGCACCAGGAACACGCCGATCAGCGCGCCGTAGATCCACCGGCCGCGGTCGGAGAACGGCGAGGTCACCGGGTCGGTCGCCATGAACACCGTGCCGAACGCCCAGCCGCCGGCGACCATGTGCCACCAGAAAGGCACCGCGAAATAGGGGTTGGTCGCCGATCCGACGAGGTTGAACGCGCCCGCCGCCGCGATCGTCCCCAGCGCCACGCCCGCCATCGTGCGCCACGAACCGATCCCGGTCGCGATCAGGATGACCGCGCCGACGAGGCAGGCGAGCACCGAGGTCTCGCCCATCGACCCGGGCTCGAGGCCGACGAACGCCTTCATCCAGGAGAACGGCTGGTCGGCGAAGGGTCCCGTCATCTGCCGCATCTGCGCCAGCGGCGTGGCTCCCGAAAAGCCGTCCACCGCGGCGACTGCCGGCACCGCGGTCCACACGGCGTCGCCCGAAATGTCCGCCGGATAGGCGAAGAAGAGGAAAGCGCGTGCGGCGAGCGCCGGGTTGACGAAGTTCATCCCGGTGCCGCCGAACACTTCCTTGCCGAGCACGACGCCGAAGCTGATGCCCAGCGCCGCCTGCCACAGCGGCGTCGTCGGCGGCAGGATCAGCGGGAACAGGATCCCGGTGACGAAAAAACCCTCGTTGACGTCGAGCCTGCGGACCACCGCGAACAGCACTTCCCACGACAGCCCGACGACCATCGTCACGGCGTACAGCGGCAGGAAATACAGCGCGCCGTGGACGATGCACGCGCCCATGCTGTCCGGCGAATAGCCGATGCCCAGCCAGGCGATGACGCCGTGGCGCCAGCCGGAGAGCGACGCCAGCTTCGCCGGATCGAGCGCCAGGTTCGCCTGCAGACCGGTGTTGTACAGCGCCATGTAGACGCAGGGCAGCGCGGCGATGACGACGATCGTCATCATCCGCTTCAAGTCGAGCGCGTCGCGCACGTGCGCGCCGCCCTTGGTCACCGACGCCGGCGTGTAGAGGAAGCTGTCGGCCGCCTCCCACAGCGGGTGCAGCCGCTCCAGCCGGCCGCCCTGCTCGAAGTTCTTCCCGACGCGGTCGAGGAATGCGCGCAATCGGCTCACGTCGCGGATTCCTTCTCGATACGCGTCAGCATGTCGCGCAGCAGCGGGCCGTATTCGACCTTGCCCGGGCACACGAAAGTGCACAGCGCAAGATCCTCCTCGTCGAGCTCGAGCACGCCGAGTTCCTCGGCCCACTCGACGTTGCGCGTGATCAGCGCGCGCAGCAGGAACGTCGGCATCAGGTCCATCGGCATCACGCGCTCGTAGGCGCCGATCGGCACCATCGCGCGCGGGCCGCCGTTGGTCGTCGTGGTCAGCGCCAGCTTGCGCGCCCCGGCGAAGTGGCCCAGCACCACGCCCCAGATCGAGAACTTGTCGACGCCCGGCGCGATCCAGCCGAAGAGCTCGCGCTCCGGCCCCTCGGGCAGCACGGCGACCTGCTGGTGGTAGCGGCCGAGATACCCGCTCGCGTCGCCGCAGACGATGCGGCCGTCGAGCACCGATCCCGAGACGACGCGCTGCGCACCGGCGCCAAGCTCGCCGCGGGTCAGCTCGTCGGTCGAGGCGCCGAGGCGCGTGCGCAGCAGCCGCGGCCGTGAGGCACCCGGCCCCGCCAGCGAGACCACGCGCTCGACATCGAGCCTGCCGGTCGCCGCCAGGCGGCCGATCGCGATCACGTCCTGGTAGCCGACGTGCCAGACCGTCCTGTCGGCGTGCACCGGGGCCAGCCGGTGGATGTGCAGCCCCGGCGTGCCGGCGGGGTGCGGGCCGGCGAACTCCTCGAGCGACACGCGCTCCACCGCCGGCGCGGTCACGGCGGAACCCGCGGCCTTGCAGACGTACGTCCTGCCGGCGCACAGCCTGGCGACGCAGCGCACGCCGGCGTCGAAATCCGCCTCGCGGCCGGCGAGAACGAGATCCACGGGAGGCGCGTGCGGATGCGTGTCGATCGCCGTGACGAAGATCGCGTGCGGCACGGTGCCGGGCGCCGGAACCTTGCTGAAGGGTCGCGTGCGAAACGCCGTCCACAGGCCGGATTCGACCAGCAGCGCGCGCACGCGGTCGGCGTCCGGCGCGTCGGCGTCGCGGCGGCTGCCGCCGGCGAACGCGACCTGCGCGTCGGGACCGTCGTCGGGCGCGACGTCGATGACCAGCGAAACGAAGGCACGCATGTCGCCGCGGTGGATCGCCGCCACGGTGCCCGCCGCAGGAGCCGTATGGACGACGCCGGGAGTCTTCTTGTCCTCGAACAGCGGCTGACCGCGAAGCACGCGCGCGCCGGGCTGGACCAGCATCGTCGGCTTCAGGCCCGGGAAGTCCGCGGCGACGACGCCGACGCGCGTCGGCCGCGCCGCAGCGTCGATGACGTGCGCCGGGTCCCCTGCCAGCGGCAGGTCGAGGCCCCGCGCGATCCTGTGTAAGGCCACCCCTGCGCCCCTCCGTTGCGGCCGGAACGTCCACGTCGCCGTGGCAATCCTCTTGGCCGGGAATCTGCAGGGAGCCGCTTCCCCTGCCAACGTGCAGCCTAGTGGCGTCGCCGCCGTCGGAGGTTGAGAGAGATCAAGGGCAGTCCATTCAGCGCCGGCACGCCGGGGTTTCGCGTCCGGCGGCTCGGACCGCGAGCCCCGGCGACGGCGAGCGACGCCGGGGTTACAGCGACAGGATCCAGTTGACCAGGTTGCTGATGCGGTCGGGATCGCTGGTCTTGACGACCGGGTGATTCTCTTCGTGGCCGTCGGCGAACTTCGCCTTGCGGCCCGTGGTGACGTGGAGGTAGAGTTTGTCCTCGGCACCGACGCTGCCGAGGTACCTGGCGGCGACGTCCTTCCAGGCCGGGCCCTCTTTCTTGACGTCGACCGCGTGGCACTTGACGCAGCGGCTCTGCCGCGCGAGCGTCTGCGCGGCCGGAACGTCGACCGGCGCTGCGACCGGCAGCGCGAGAATCCACTCGACGAGATTCCCGATGCGTGCCGGATCGCCGGTCTTGACGACCGGATGGCTTTCCTCGTGGCCGTCGTCGAAGCGGGCCTTGCGGCCGGTCGTCACGTGCTTGTACAGGCGCTGGCCCGCGTCGGCCTGTCCGCGGTACTTGGTCGCGACATCCTTCCACGCCGGACCGACCTTCTTCTGGTAGACCGAGTGGCACTCGACGCAGCCGCTCTGCCGCGCGAGGCGCTGCGCGGCGATGACGTCGAGGGCCGCCGCGTCGGGCGCGGCGGCCAGCGACGCCGCGAGCAGCGCCAACGCAGCGAGCTGCAACCTCCGGTCGAACTGCATGGCTGTCGTCACGTCATCCTCGCAGCGAATCACGCATCGGCGGCACCGGCAACTCCGGCATCGGGACCGCGGTCATCCGGCCTTCCCCGCGCGCCGTCTGGCGACCATGCCTTCCAGCACCCGCACGCCCGCGACGACCGCGATCACGCAGCCGCTGAAGATTCCCACCATCGCTCCGACGGCGAGCACCGTCCACACCCCTGTCGACATCACGCACTCCTGTTGATCAATCCGGCGTCCGATCGAGGCTCACTCTTCGTCCTCGTTGTATTCCTTGGGCAGCAGATGCGCGATGCCCTTGTGGCAGTCGATGCAGGTCTTGCCGTCCTTCTGCGCCTGCGCCATCTTGGCGGCGGCCCGGGGATTCTGCTTGTGCGGATCCATGGCTTCCCACGAGTGGCAGTTGCGGCACTCGCGCGAGTCGGTCTCCTTCATCGTCGCCCAGACGTGCTGCGCGAGGCCCATACGCTTGGCTTCGAACTTTTCGGGGGTGTCGATGCCGCCGGAGACGAACTTGACGTAGAGCTCCTGGCTTGCCTGGATCTTGCGGACGAACTTGTGCATCCAGTCCTTCGGCACGTGGCAGTCGGGACAGACCGCGCGCACGCCGGAGCGGTTCTTGAAGTGGATCGTCTCCTTGTACTCCTGGTAGACCGTGTCGCGCATCTCGTGGCAGCTGATACAGAACCCGATCTGGTTGGTCGCCTCCATCCCGGTGTTGAACCCCCCCCAGAAGACGAGGCCCGAGACCATGCCGATCGCCACCACCGCGGTCAGCGACAGGCTCGACGGCCGGAACAGGAAGTCCCGCAGCCGGCCGATCAGGGAGAGTTTCGAAGTGGATTCGCTCATGCGTACGTCCGGAAGAAAATGGCAACTGCGTTGAGGTTGCTCGGAGCACGCGGCCGACGACGCGGCTTCGGCAACAAGACCGGGGGCATTGCTGCCCCCGGGAATGTCGTCGCGGTGCCTGAGCCGCCGCTTACTGCCACTTGTAGATGTACGACAGCCCGACGACGGAGACGTTGTAGTTCGGTGCCGTCTGGCTGGTCGGCAGCACGCTGCTGATCGAACCGTACTGCAGGCCGTCGTAGGCGTAGTCGGTCGTATCGAGCTTCTGGTACCAGTAGAACAGCCGCATCGACGACGCCTTGTCGAACGCGTACTGGCCCGCCAGCTTCAGTTCGAACAGCTTGCTCGTGACCGTAGGCAGGTTCTGCGCCGGGACGTACAAAGCCGCCGGGTTCACCGCGGGCTTGCCGGCGACGGCGTAGGGATTGTTGGCATACGACCCGCCCGTCATGCTGTTGTCGGTCTTCGCCTCGCTGTAGAGCAGGTTGCCCAGAAGGTCGAGCTTGCCCGACATCAGACCCTTGTACGAGAAGCCCGCGCCGAAGGTGTTCACCCGGTCCTTCATGTCGGTCGACCAGTTCAGGCACGGGTCGATCTTGGTGTTCAGGTTCCGCTCGAGCACCGTCGCGAAGCAGCCGCCGGACACCACCGTGCTGCCGTTGACGTTGGCCGCATTGCTGTTGCTGCCGTAGGAGATGCCCGCGCTCGCCGCCTTCTGCTGCTCGTAGGTGTAGAACGCGTTGGCGGCGAAGTTCTCGCTGATCGCGAAATTCGCGTCGAGCGTCGCGGCGATGCCCTTGGAACTCTGCAGCCCGTACACCGAATTCGCGTAGTCGTCGTCGGTGTACTCGACGTTGCCCTGCAGCGCGATCGCCTCGGTCACGCCCCAGTCGAGCGTGGCCCGCAGCCTGTTCTGGTTGCGGTCGGCCATGTTGTACCGCCGCAGCCCGACTTCCTCGTTGATGTTGTTGCGGCTGCCGTACAGCGCCTGCGGGACGATGTTGTTGTTCGGCGAATAGACGGCGGCGTCGCCGGTCAGAGGAGCGGCGGGGAAGCCGGCGACGGGACCGAATCCCGAGAGTCCCGTCTGGTTGAGGTAGCCGTTGACGCTGGTCGTTGCGCCGACGCCAGCCGGAACGACG
>CAIWHR010000091.1 GCA_903912485.1 uncultured beta proteobacterium
AGCACGCCGTGGAGCTCGTTGTCCGGCGCGAAGAAGCCGACGGACCGGGCGCCGACGAGGTGGCCCTGCGGCGTGACGAACGCTTCGCCGATCCCCAGTTCCGCGCGCGCCGCGAGCGCCGCCGCCGTGTCGGCGACGCAGCGCACGCCGCGCAGCCAGTCGGCGAGCAGGCGCGCGATCTCGGGCCGCGCGCCGCGCAGCTTGGCCAGCAGCGAATCGGCCGGCGCTGCGGACGGCGAATCCGCGCCGGCTCCGTCGGCTGCGTACAGCGCGAGCCGGCCCGGGGGCGTGGCCCCGGTCGCGAGCCACGGCGCGGCGGTGTCGAGCCGGTCGAGCTCGACCGCGTTGAGGCGCTCGCGCAGCACGGCTTCCAGCGCGTCCTCCCATCCCGGCTCGACGTCGAGGCCCTGCCAGAGCCGATGCGCGTGCGACAGGCCGCGCTGCTCGAGCCAGGCGGCGTTGTCCTTGCCGTGCCCGATCTTCGCCTGCAGCGCCGACAGCGCCTGCGCCCGGGCCTGGAGCTCGGACTGCCGGCGCGCGGTGGCTTGCGACGCGTCGCTCGCGCCGCGCTGCGCTTCCTGCAGCGCCTGCACGCGTTCGCGCAGCTCGCCCAGGCTCGCCTCCCTGCCCGCAAGCTCGGCCCTCTCCTGCGCGAGCTGCTCGGTCACGTCGCGCAACTGCTCGGTCGCGAGCGGCGCGAGCTCTGCCAGCTCGGAGGCCAGCCGCTCGCGCCGCTGCGCGAACTGCGCCAGCACCCGGCGGCCGCTGTCGCGCTTGGTTTCCGCCACGCGGATCATCTGCTCGACCAGCGCGATCTGCTGCTGCATGTCGGCGACGGCCCGCGCCGCCTCCCGCACCGCCTCTTCGAGCGCCGGCAGCGCGGCGGCGGCGGCGAGTTCTTCCTCGGCCGCCGCCTCGCGCGCGGCAAGTGCGCTCTCGAGCACCGCGTCGCCTGTCGCGCGATCGGCAGCGAGCGCGCTCTGCTGCGCGTCCAGCACGGCGAGCTGCTGCGTCAGCTGCGCGAGCTGCTGCGCGAGCCGCGTTTCGCTTTCGCGGGCAAAGGCGAGCTGCTGCTCGAGCCGGGTGACCTCGGCGTTGGCCGCGTAGAACTCGCCCTGCCGCTCGTGCATCGCGTCGCCGGCGGCGTAGTGACCGCTGCGCAGCGCTTCCTGTTTCGCCTCGCCGGCGCGAACGTCGGCCTGCAGACCCTCGAGTGCGACCGTCTGCGCGGCGATGTCGGCCGCATGACGCTCGCGCGCGCGCGCCGCGTCCTGCTGCTTCGAGAACCAGAGCGTCTGCTGCGTCTGCTTCAGGCGCGTCTCGAGGTCGCGGTACTCGACAGCGACCTTCGCCTGCGCTTCGAGCTTCTCCAGCTGCGTGCCGAGCTCCTGCCGGATGTCCTCGACGCGGGCGAGGTTCTTGCGCGTGTCGGCGATCCTGGCCTCGGTCTCCTTGCGCCGCTCCTTGTACTTCGACACGCCGGCGGCTTCCTCGAGGAAGACGCGCAGCTCCTCGGGCTTGGCCTCGATCACGCGCGAGATCATCCCCTGCTCGATGATCGCGTAGGCCCGGGGCCCCAGGCCGGTGCCGAGGAACAGGTCGTGGATGTCGCGGCGCCGGACCGGGATGTTGTTGATGTAGTACGACGAATCGCCGTCGCGCGTGAGCACGCGCTTGATCGAGAGTTCGGCGTACTGGCCCCACTGACCGCCGATGCGGCCCTGGTTGTTGTTGAAGTGCAGCTCGACCGCCGCGCGGCCGACCGGCTTGCGTCCGCCTGCGCCGTTGAAGATGACGTCCTGCATCGACTCGCCCCGCAGCGCGGAGGCCTTCGATTCGCCCAGCACCCAGCGCACCGCGTCGATGACGTTGGACTTGCCGCAGCCGTTGGGGCCGACGATGCCGACGAGTTGGCCGGGCGTGCCGATCGTCGTGGGGTCGACGAAGGACTTGAACCCGGAGAGTTTGATCTGGGTGAGGCGCACGGGGGCTGGAAGCGGTCGCTGGCGTGACGTGAGGCGCGTCGCCTGACGCTGCGCGGCCGAAACGTTAAATTATAGCCGAATCGAACCCGGCGGAAGGATTCGTCACCGCCGGTTCACGCGTACTCCGCCGCGAGGTGCGTGACGGCTTCGAGCGCGGCCTTGCGCGCCTGCATGTAGACCTTGAGCTTCCAGTCGTCGGCCTCGTCGTAGAATGCCGCGCGCATCTGCCGGCGTATCGCCGTCCGCTGCGCGTCGGGCGCCGTCGGGTGGAGGTGGAGCCAGTGATCCGCGCGCAACGCGGCGAAGGCTTCGGGCAGCGGCACCGTGCCGTACTCCAGCGCGATCATCGCGAGCTCGAGGCCGCGGCAAGCGTCGTAGGCGGCGTGGGTGACAATGCCCGACACCGGTGCCGACGTCGACGAGCCGTCGTGGAACGACGTGACGTCGCGGCCCCACCAGACGCGCGCCCGCGCAAGGTCGCCGGGCAGGTCGCGGCCGGCGTGGATCCTCTCGCCGTGGCCGCGCGGGCCGAGGCCGGTGTGGAAGTCGATCCAGCCCAGCCGCTCGCGCGTGGCGGCGTGGCGGCGCAGCACCGCGCGCAGCGTCAGGTTGCTCCACGCCGGGCGCAGGCCGCCGTAGAACAGCCCGTCGGCGAACGCGTATTGCCCGCCGGTCAGCGCGGCCTGGAAGGCGCGCTCGCCGCGGGCCGCCTGGAGCTCCGCCAGGCGCCGTTCGCCGTCCTCGGGCGGCGGCCAGGTCGGCGGCAGCAGCAGCGGATGGATCTCGGCGTAGCCCGGGCAAGGCGGCGCCGGCTGCGAGAAATCGCGGAAATTCCGGTTGAGGTCGACGTTGTCCTCGTTGACGCGGCGGCCGTGGGAAAAGCCGTGCGGATTGACGGCGTGGACGAACAGCACGCCGATCCGGGCGCGCCTGACCGCATCGACGAACACCGGATCGCGCAGCAGGGCGACCTGGCAGCCGGAGCCGCAGTAGCCCTCGATGCCGTGCGTGCCCGAGGTCAGCACCAAGAGACCCGACGCGTCGGGCAGGCCGAGGTGAGCGACGTCCATCGCCAGCGGCTCGCCGTCGATGCCGTGCCGGTCGGGAAGCCCGTGCGCCTCGACCGAGAGTTCCTGCGCGCGCACCGCCGACTGGAACTTGGCGCGCGCTTCGGCGTAGGTGCGTGAGAACTGGGCGATCGGGTTCATGGCAGCGGGCTCGTTGGCCTCGGCGGCAGCGGTCGCGTTCCCGTTCGTCGTCGGCCGTCAACGGGCGCCGAGCGGCATCGCCGTCTCGGCCAGCGAGGCCAGATAGCCGGCGCCGAGCGGGATCACGGCGTCATTGAAATCATACCTGCTATTGTGCAGAAAGCATCCTGCCTCTCCCCCGCCCTGCCCCAGCCGCGCGAAAGCACCCGGCTTCTGCTGCAGCATGAACGAGAAATCCTCGGACCCCATCGACGGCTCGAGGTTGCGCACGACGTTGTCGCAGCCGATCAGCGCCTCGGCCACGGCGGTCGCGAACTCGGCCTGCGCGAGGTGGTTGATCGTCGCCGGGTAGACGCGCTCGTACTTCAGCGTCGCCGTGGCGCCGAAGGCGGCGGCGATCGCCGGGACGAGCTCCCCCAGGCGCCGCTCGATCATGTCCTGCGTCGCCGGCCGGAAGCTGCGCACGGTCCCGACCAGCGTGGCGTGCGACGGAATTAC
>CAIWHR010000092.1 GCA_903912485.1 uncultured beta proteobacterium
CAGTCGTTTGTCCTGGCGGGCGATGAGGCGGTCGATGTCCGCGATGTCCGCGGCCGAGAGCTTCGGGCCGGGCTTGCGGATGGCGGCCGACGCGATCGCGCCGCGCGCCGGCGTCGAGCACCGGCGTGCTCGCCAGCAGCGCCCGCGTGTACGGGTGCGCCGGGCGCGCGAACACGCCGGCCTTCGTCCCGTGCTCGACGATGCGTCCGAGGTACATCACGGCGACGACGTCGGCGATGTGGCGGACGACCTGCAGGTTGTGCGAGATGAAGAGGTAGGCGATGCCCATCTCCTGCTGCAGGTCCATCAGCAGGTTGAGCACCTGCGCCTGGATCGACACGTCGAGCGCCGACACCGGTTCGTCGGCGACGACCAGCCGCGGCCGCAGCATCAGCGCGCGTGCCACCGCGATGCGCTGCCGCTGCCCGCCGGAGAACATGTGCGGGTAGCGCCGGTAGTGCTCGGGGCGCAGCCCCACCCGCGCCATCATCCGCTGCGCCGCGTCGCGCCGGGCCGCGGCGTCGAGTTCGGTGTTGATCAGCAGCGGCTCCTCGAGCAGCGTACCCACCTTCTTGCGCGGATTGAGCGACGCGTAGGGGTTCTGGAAGATCATCTGCACCAGCGGCCGCAGGCGCTTGCGCTCTCTGGCGTCGGCCTTGGCGACGTCGGCGCCGTCGAGCAGCAGTTCGCCCGACGTCGGCCGCTCGATCATCGTGACCTGCCGCGCCAGCGTGGACTTGCCGCAGCCGGACTCGCCGACCACGGCGAGCGTCGCGCCGGCGGCGACGGTGAACGAAGCGCCCTCGAGCGCGCGGACGAGGCCCTTGGGCTTCCACAGGCCGCGCGACACGACGTAATGCCGCGTCAGCGCACGCGCTTCCAGCAGCGGCGCGCTCCCGGTCATCGCTTCGCTCCCTCGGCGGCAGCGGGCTCGGCGCGCCAGCCGGCTGTCGGCTGTCCCGCGGCGTCGAGCGGGAAGTGGCAGCGGACCAGCCGGCCGGCGGCGCCGGCCAGCGCTGGCTGCTCGCGCCGGCAGCGCTCGACCGCATAGCGGCAGCGCGGCCACAGCAGGCAGCCGGTGGGGCGGTCGTGCTGGCCGGGAACGACGCCGGGAATCGCCTGCAGCCGCGCGCGCCCGATGTTGTGCTCGGGCAGCGCAGCCAGCAGCGCCTGCGTGTAGGGATGCTGCGGCGCCTCGAAGATTCCGGGCACCGGGCCGGTCTCGACCTGCTGCCCCGCGTACATCACGACCACGCGCTGCGCGGTCTCGGCGACGACGGCGAGGTCGTGCGTGATCAGCAGCAGCGCCATGCCCCGTTCGCGCTGCAGGGCGACGAGGAGGTCGAGGATCTGCGCCTGCACGGTGACGTCGAGCGCGGTGGTCGGCTCGTCGGCGATGAGCAGCCGCGGGTTGCAGGCGATCGCCATCGCGATCATCACCCGCTGCGCCATGCCGCCCGAGAGCTGGTGCGGGAAAGTGTCGAGCCGCGCGGCGGCGTCGGGGATCTCGACCTGCTGCAGCAGTTCCAGCGCGCGCGCCCGGCGTGCCTTCGCGCTGCCGCCCTCGTGGATGCGCAGCGTCTCCATCAGCTGGAAGGCGACGGTGAAGCAGGGATTGAGGCTCGCCAGCGGATCCTGGAAGATCATCGCGATGTCCTTGCCGACCAGCGCGCGGCGCGCGCGGTCCGACAGCGCCAGGAGGTCGCGGCCGTCGAAGGCCAGCCGCTGCGCCCGCACCCGGCCCGGGAAGTCGATCAGCCCCATCAGCGCCAGCGCGGTGACGCTCTTGCCCGACCCCGACTCGCCGACGCAGCCCAGGATCTGCCCGGCGTCGAGCGCGATGTCGACGCCGTCGACGGCGACGAACGGCGCCGCTTCGGTGCCGAATTCGACGGTCAGGCCTTCGATGTCGAGCAGCGCCATGACCTATCGCTTGAGCTTCGGGTCGAGCGCGTCGCGCAGGCCGTCGCCCATCAGGTTGAAGGCGAGCACCGTCACCAGGATCGCGAGCCCCGGGAAGGTGACCACCCACGATGCGCGCTGGATGAATTCGAGCGCGCCCGCGAGCATCGAGCCCCACTCGGGCGTCGGCGGCTGCGCGCCGAGGCCGAGGAAGCCCAGCGCGGCGGCGTCGAGAATCGCCGTCGAGAAGCCCAGCGTCGCCTGCACGATCAGCGGCGCCGTGCAGTTGGGCAGGATGGTGCTGAACATCAGCCGCAGCGGCCCGGCGCCGGCGATGCGCGACGAGTCGACGTATTCCTTGCCCGCCTCCGCCATCACCGCCGCGCGCGTCAGGCGCACGTAGTGAGGCAGCAGCACGATCGCGATCGCGTACATGGCGTTGGCCAGCCCCGGGCCGAGGATCGCGACCACGGCGATGGCCAGCAGCAGGCTCGGCAGCGCCAGCATCACGTCCATCAGCCGCATGATGAAAGTCTCGGTCAGCCCCCGCAGGTAGCCGGCGAGCATGCCCAGAAGCACGCCGAGAAAGAGCGAGATCGTCACCGAGATGGCGCCGATCAGCAGCGACAGCCGCGTGCCGTGGATCAGCCGCGACAGCATGTCGCGCCCGACCGGGTCGGTGCCGAGGAGGAAGGCGCTGCTGCCGCCCGCGTGCCACGCCGGCGGCACCAGCGTCGACTGCCGGTACTGCTCGTTGGGCGGGTAAGGCGCGATGACGTCGGCGCCCAGAGCCAGCACGACCAGCGCGACGACCAGCGCCAGCCCGATCAGCGCGCCGCGGCTTTGCGAATACGCGAGCCAGAATTCGCGCAGCGGTCCCGGCGCCGCGTAACCGTCGTCGCCCGCCTCGACCGCGGCCGTCGACTCAGCCATGGCGAATCCTCGGGTTGACGACGCCGTAGAGCAGGTCGACGATCAGATTGACGCTGATCACGATCGCCGCCACCAGCAGGATGCCGCCCTGCACGACCGGATAGTCGCGCGCCTGCACGCCGTGGATCAGCCAGTTGCCGACGCCGGGCCACGAGAAGATCGTCTCGGTCAGGATGGCGCCCGACAGCAGCAGCCCGACCTGCAGCCCGATCACCGTGATCACCGGGATCAGCGCGTTGCGCAGCGCGTGCACCAGCACCACCTCCCAGTACGGCAGCCCCTTGGCGCGTGCGGTGCGGACGTAGTCCTCGCGCAGCACCTCGAGCATCGACGACCGCGTCATCCGCGCGATCACCGCCAGCGGGATCGTCCCCAGCGCGATCGACGGCAGGATCAGGTGCGACACCGCCGAGCGGAACGCGGACCAGTCGCCCGCCCGCAGCGTGTCGAGCAGCATGAAGCCGCTGGCCATCGGCACGTCGAACTCGACGCTGATCCGCCCCGACACCGGCGTCCAGCCGAGCTGCACCGAAAAGAACAGGATCAGCAGCAGCGCCCACCAGAAGATCGGCATCGAGTACCCGGTCAGCGAGACGCCCATCACCGCGTAGTCGGCGACGGTGTTGCGCTTCAGCGCAGCGACGATGCCCGCCGGCAGCCCGAGCAGCAGCGCGAACATCATCGCGAAAAAGGCGAGCTCGATGGTCGCGGGGAACAGCGTCAGGAATTCGGCGAGCACCGGCTCGTGCGTCGTCAGCGACGTGCCGAGATCGCCCGACAGCACCTGGCCGACGTACTCGGCGTACTGCTGCGGCAGCGACTTGTCGAGGCCGAATTCGTGCAGCAGGCGCGCGCGGCGCTCGGGATCCATGCCCCGCTCGCCGGAAAGGTTCTCGACCGGGTCGCCGGGGATGAGGTGGATCAGCGCGAACGCCAGCAGCGTCACGCCGACGAAGGTCGGGACGATCAGCGCGGCGCGGCGCAGGACGAAGGCGAGCATCGGCGGCCGCGGGTCAGGCGAGGATCAACCGCGGCACCCGCCGATCGGCGCGATGCGGCTACTTGACGATTTCGACGCTGTTGAAATAGTGGTGCGCCGTCGCGTCCATCTTGTAGCCCTTGACTTCCTTGCGGACCGGGTCGAAGCGGATCGAGTGCGCGACGGTGATCCACGGCGCTTCCTCCTTGAAGATCACCTGCGCCTGCTCGTACAGCTTGGCGCGGTCGGCCTGCTTGGGCGTCTGTGCGGCCTTGATGATCAGCGCCTCGAAGTCCTTGTTGCACCAGCGCGCGACGTTGCCGCCGCCCTTGACCGCCTCGCAGCCCAGCAGCGGGACGAAGAAGTTGTCGGGGTCGCCGTTGTCGCCCGACCAGCCGAACATCATCACCGACTGCTCGCCGGTCTTGCTGCGCTTCCTGTACTCGGCCCACTCGTAGGTGACGAGCTTGGCCTTGACGCCGATTTTTTCCCAGTCGGCCTGGATCAGCTCGGCCATCCGCTTGCCGTCGGGGTTGTACGGGCGCGTCACCGGCAGGTACCAGAGGTCGACCTCGAAGCCGTTCGGGTAGCCGGCCTTGGCGAGGAGTTCCTTCGCCTTGGCGATGTCGAAGGCGTAATCCTTGATCGCGTTGTTGTAGCTCCACAGGATCGGCGGAATCGGGTTCTTCGCCACCTGCCCCTGCCCCTGGTAGACCGACTTGAGGATCGAATCCTTGTCGATCGCCATGTTGAGCGCCTGGCGCACGAGCTTGTTGTCGAAAGGCTTCTTCTCGGTGTTGAACGCGATGTAGCCGATGTTGAGGCCTTCCTTCTGCAGCACGTTGAGCGCCGGGTCGGCCTTCATCTCGGCGAGGTCGGCGGGCTTCGGGAACGCCATCACCTGGCACTCGCCGGTCTTGAGCTTGGCGTAGCGCGCGGTGGCGTCGCGCGTGATCGAGTACACCAGCGCGTCGACCTTGGGCCTGCCGCGGAAGTGCCCGTCGAAGGCCTTGTAGCGGATGGTGGCGTCCTTCTGGTACGAGACGAACTCGAAAGGCCCGGTGCCGATCGGATAGACGTCGGCGGCGTTGGGCGTTCCCTTCTTCAGCATCGCGTCGAAGTATTCCTTCGACAGCATCGACGCGAAGTCCATCGCCATGTCGGCGAGGAACGGCGCCTCGGGCCGCTTCAGCGTGAAGCGGACCGTGGCGTCGTCGAGCTTCTCGACCTTGTCGACGATGTTCTTCATGCCCATGTCTTCGAAGTACGCGAAGGTCTGTCCGGCGGTGATCTTGTGGAACGGGTTCGCGTCGTCGGCCATCCGGCTCCAGCTGAACAGCACGTCGTCGGCGTTGAAGTCGCGCGTCGGCTTGAAGTTCGCGTTGCTGTGGAACTTCACGCCACGGCGCAGCTTGAAGGTGATGATCTTGCCGTCGGGCGACACCGTCCACGACTCGGCCAGCGCCGGCACCAGGTTGGTGGTGCCGATGTCGAATTCGACCAGGCGGTTGAACATCGGCACCGACACCGCGTCGAACGTCGTTCCGGTCGAGAAGAACTGCGGCTGGAAGCCTTCGGGGCTGCCCTCGGAACAATAGACGAGCGTGCCCTTGGCCTGCGCGCTGCCGGCGCCGAGGCCCGCGGCCAGCGGTAGCGCGGCGGCGAGCGCCACGGCGAGCGCCGTGCGCAGCCGGCGGGAACGTTTGGAGATGGAGATGTTCTGCATGGATTCCTCGGTGAAAGATCCTGGAAATCGCCGACAGGCGGATAACCGGCCAATGCTAGCCGGCTGTCGTCGGCAAGGCAACTGCGGGGGCATGCACTGCGGGGGCATGCACTGCGGGGGTATGCGCGCGGGGCGCGTGTGGGTCGGCGCTCAGCCCGGGCCGCGGGGAGTCGCGCGCTGCTGCCTCGTCGCGTAAAGGCAGATGCCGGCGGCGACCGAGACGTTGAGGCTTTCGACCATCCCGGCCAGCGGAATGCCGACGACGCGGTCGCACAGTTCGCGTGTCAGGCGGCGCAGCCCCGAGCCCTCGGCGCCGAGCACCCAGGCCACCGGCCCGCGCACGTCGGCGTCGAACAAGCTCTCGCCGCCCGCGTCGGCGCCGACGATCCAGATGCCGCGCTCCTTCATGTCGCGCAGCGCCCGGGCGAGATTGGTGACCGTCACCACCGGGACCGTGTCGGCGGCGCCGCTGGCGGCCTTGGCGACCGTCGCGTTCACGCCGACCGCGCGGTCCTTGGGGATGACGACGGCGTGCGCGCCGAACGCGTCGGCGCTGCGCAGGCAGGCGCCGAGATTGTGCGGGTCGGTCACGCCGTCGAGGACCAGCAGCAGCGCTGGCTCGGCGAGCGTTTCGATCACGTCGTCGAGCGTCACCTGCGGCGTCTGCGCGTCGACGCTCGCGACCACGCCCTGGTGCCGTGCGGTGCCGGCGAGCTCGGTCAACCGCGCCTCTTCGACGCTCTCGACCCGGCACCCTGCCGCGCTGGCGCGCGCCACGAGGTCGCGCACGCGGGCGTCGCTGCGCGTGCCGGCAACGTAGATCGCAGCTATCGAGTCGGGGCGCAGCGAAATGCGCGCGGCGACCGCGTGGAAACCGTGCAGCGTGCGGGTGGCGTTCATGAGGGGGTATTTGTCGGCGGGTGCCAGGGCTGCGCGGCAGGCGCGCCGCCCGGAAGCGCGCATGGTAGTGTATCGCAGCGACCCCCACCAGGATTCACGATGAGCGGACAACTGCGCCAGACCATCGAAGGCGTGCTGCTCGTCTTTGCCACGCTGCTCCCGATCGTCAATCCGTTCGGCGGCGCACCCGTGTTCCTGGCGATGACCGCCGACTGCACGCCCGACCTGCGCCGCGCGCTCGCGACGCGGGTCGCGGTGAACGCATTCCTGCTGCTGTTCTGCTCGGTGTTCGTCGGGTCGTACGTGCTCGGCTTCTTCGGGCTGTCGGTGCCGATCGTCCAGGTCGCGGGCGGATTGGTCGTCTGCGCTCTGGGCTGGGACCTGCTGCGCCAGGAGACGACCGAGCCCGGCCCCGCGCCGCCTGCCGCGCCCGGCGCGGCGGACATCGCCACCCGCGCCTTCTACCCGCTCACGCTGCCGCTGACCGTCGGCCCGGGCACGATATCGGTGGCGATCACGCTCGGCGCCAACCACTCGCACAGCATGCGCTCGCTGCTCGCCAACGGCGCCAGCGAACTCGTCGGCGTCACGCTGATCGCGGCGACGATACTGGTCTGCTATCGCTACGCCGACAGGATGCTGCGCGCGCTGGGCGCGACGGGGACGAGCGTGCTGGTGCGGCTGTCGGCGTTCATC
>CAIWHR010000093.1 GCA_903912485.1 uncultured beta proteobacterium
CATCCAGGTGTCGATGCCGTCGGCGTGCTTCAGCTTCCCGCACGCGCTGTCGAACTGCGTGTCGTCGAGTTCGCCGTCCATCAGTCGCGAAATTTCCTCGCCCATTACCATCTCCGGTTCTCTTCGGTCCCCAGCAACGGCCGCAATTCCGTTGCGATCGCTTCCCGCGCCCGGAAGATCCGGGAGCGCACCGTGCCAATCGGACAATCCATCACGTTGGCAATCTCGTCGTAACTCAGGCCCTCGATCTCGCGCAGCGTGATCGCGGTCCGCAAATCCTCGGGCAGCGCCTCCATCGCCTTGTTGACGACGGCGGCAACCTGCTTGCCTTCCAGTTCGGTCTCGGGCGTGTTGGAGTCGCGCAGTTGCTCGGCATCCTCGAAACCCTCCGCCTCCTCGTTGTCGAATCCTGTCGTCGTCGGAGCGCGGCGCCCGAGCGCCGCAAGGTAGTTCTTCGCCGTGTTGATCGCGATGCGGTACAACCACGTATAGAAAGCGCTCTCGCCCCGGAACCCCGGCAGCGCGCGATACGCCTTGATGAACGCTTCCTGCGTCACGTCCTCGACCTCCGCCGGGTCGCGCACCCAACGCGAAAGCAGCCGCCCGAGCTTGCGCTGGTACTTCAGCACCAGCAGTTCGAACGCCCGCTTGTCGCCCCGCTGCGCGCGCAGAACGAGCTGCTGATCGACTTCCCGATCACCCATTTACGGGCATTCCCTGAATCATTTGTTGTTTTCCCTGCCATTCGGCAGGTGCGGCGGCGGCCGGCATCGCCCTGCCCGGCCCGCCGGCATCCCGTCCCCCGCCGGACCCGGATGCCGCCACGCGGCGCACGCTTGCAAGGACAGACCGTGAAGCGGGCCGGAAGTTCACGGCAATCCCGCGGCGGCGCCGTTCTGGCGTCGGGCGTAGGCCGTCGGCGCGACCCGGTCGACGGCAACCACCGGTCTGACCCGTCCGGTCGCGGTGCCGCGATAGTTGCGGATGAGAGGCTCGCGCCAGGACCCGAGCTCGGCGCGCTGATCGGCGTCGAGCAGGCCGATCTGATCCAGGACGGCGATCGTCGCCGGGTGGAGCGCGCGCTTGGCGCCGTCGACGACCTTGACGGCGATGCCGATGCCGGCACCGCGGATGCCGATCGCCTGCACGCCTTCGGCGCCGATCTTGCTGACCCAGTCGCCGCGGCCGGCGCGCATGTAGGCGAGGTCGTTGCGGCCTTCGCCGGAGACCATCTCCGGGTGCGCGGTCATCGCGTCGGCCAGGATTCCGGGGGCATCCCCGTACTCCGGGTCGCCGCGCTCGCCGGCGAGGCGCGCGTAGGCCAGCGCCAGCCCCGACAGCGGCACCGCGTAATTCGGCGCCGAGCAGCCGTCGACGCCGGCGACCAGGTGCGCCTCGGGGACGCCGGTGAAATGCGCGACCGAACGGCGGATCGCGCGCTGCAGCGGATGGTCGAAGGCGAGGTAGCTGTCCTTGGGCAGTCCGCAGGCGACGCAATGCGCGAGCATCCCGCTGTGCTTGCCCGAGCAGTTGTGCGCCAGCGGCGAGTACGGCGGCGGCGGCGGGACTTCGCCCCGCACCTCGAAGTACCCGGGAACGTGCGCGCCGCACTGCAGTTCCCCGGGAGAACTGCCCGACGCCGCAAGCATCGCCGCGACCGCCTCCACGTGCCGCGGCTCGCCCGAATGGCTGGCGCAGAGCAGCGCGACCTGCGGCACCGAAAAGCGGAAGCGGCTGACGCCGCCCGCGGCGACGAAAGGCATCGCCTGAAACGGCTTGAGCGCGCTGCGCGTCATCGTCAGGAACTGCGGATCGCCGGCGGCGTACAGCAGCCGCCCGCTGCGGTCGACGACGGCGACCGAGCCGTAATGCACGCTTTCGATCGCGTCGCCGCGGGTCACGACCGCGAGCGCCGCGTGTGGCGGCGCCGAGCCGCCGCGGAAGGCGGCATCCGCGGCGGGCGAGGCGAGTATGGCGTCAGTCATGCGTGGCGAATTGGCGCAAAGCGCGCATTATCGCCCGCCGGAGCGCCGAAACGCGAACAACTTCGCGTGGCGGCTACTTCCCTGCAAGGGCGATGCGGATCTGCTCGAGCGCCGCCGGATCCTCGATGGTCGTGAGGTCCCCGGGATCGCGCCCTTCGGCCAGCGCCTGGATCGACCGGCGCAGCAGCTTGCCCGAGCGCGTCTTGGGCAGCACCGTGACGAAGTGGACGGCTCCCGGCCGCCCGATGGCGCCGAGCTGGCGGTCGACGGTGTCCATCACCTCCTTGCGCATCTTCGCGACACCTTCGGGCGTCGCCACCGTGGCGGCATCCTTCACCACCGCGAAGGCCACCGGAATCTGGCCTTTGAGCGCATCGGCGACGCCGACGACGGCGACCTCGGCGATCCCCGCGTGCGCCTGAACGGCCTCCTCGATTTCGCGCGTACCCAGGCGGTGGCCGGCGACGTTGATCACGTCGTCGGTGCGGCCGAGCACGAAGTAATAGCCTTCGGCGTCGCGCGTCGCCCAGTCGAAGGTCGAGTACGCCCAGTCCTGCGGGAAGTCCGAAAAGTAGGTCTTGACGAAACGGTCGTCGTCGCCCCAGACCGTGGTCATGCACCCGGGCGGCATCGGCGGCTTGATGACCAGCACGCCTTTTTCGTTGGCGCCGACCTCCTTGCCGGTGCCTTCGTGCAGCAGGCGCACGTCGTAGCCGTAGACGGGGAACGACGGGCTGCCGAACTTGCGCGGCGTCTCCTGCACGCCGAGTTGCGCCGACAGGATCGGCCACCCGGTCTCGGTCTGCCAGTAGTTGTCGACGATCGCCACACCCAGCGAATCCGACGCCCAGCGCGCGGTCGGCTCGTCGAGCGGCTCGCCGGCGAGGAACACGTACTTGAGCGTCGACAGGTCGTGCGCCTTCATGTAGGCGGTGTCCTGCTTTTTCAGCACGCGGATCGCGGTCGGCGAACTGAACATCGTCTTGACCTTGTGCTCGGCGACGATCTTCCACCAGATCCCCGGGTCCGGTCGGATCGGCAGGCCTTCGTACATGATCGTCGTGCTGCCGTTGATCAGCGGGCCGTAGACGATGTACGAGTGCCCGACGACCCAGCCGATGTCGCTGGTCGTGAACATCGTCTCGCCCGGCTCGACGCAGAAGATCCGGCGCATCGACGACGCCAGCGCGACGGCGTAGCCGCCGGTGTCGCGCTGCACGCCCTTGGGCTTGCCGGTGGTCCCCGACGTGTAGAGGATGTACGAGGGTTCGGACGACTCCATCCACTCGCAGGGCACCAGCGCGTCCATGTGCTGCGTGCGCAGCGTCGCGTAGTCGAGGTCGCGGCCGGCGACGATGTTCATCGCGGCGTCGAGCCCGCGGTTGACGATGATGACCTTGGCCGGCGGATACTGCGCCAGCCGGATCGACTCGTCGACCAGGTGCTTGTACGGCACCGGCTTGCCGCCGCGCATGCCGGCGTCGGAGGTGACCATCACCTTCGGTCGGGCGTCGTCGATGCGCGTGGCGAGGCTGGCCGCGGCGAACCCGCCGAACACCACCGAGTGGATGGCGCCGATGCGCGCGCAGGCGAGCATCGCGAACATCGCTTCGGCGACCATCGGCATGTAGATCAGCACCCGGTCGCCGCGCCCGGCGCCCTGCGCCTTCAGCATCGCCGCGAACCGGTTCACCTCGGCGGCGAGCTCGCGGTAGGTATAGCTCCTCTGCTGCCCCGTCTCGGTCGAGATGTAGATCAGCGCGGTCTGCTCGCCACGCGAGGCCAGATGGCGGTCGATCGCGTTGTGGCAGATGTTGGTGCGCCCGCCGACGAACCACTTGGCGAAAGGCGGCCGCGAATAGTCGAGCACGTCCGAGAACGGCGTCTCCCAGTCGATCAGCTTCGCCTCGTCGCGCCAGAATGCGTCGCGCTCGCCGACCGACCGGCGGTGGAACTCGCTGTACGTTGTCATCTCCCCTCCTCCCATGACGATTTGTGGTTCGCCCGAACGCCGGCGGCCGACTACAGCCCGACCGGGTCCGATGCGATCTTGACGACGGTGCGGCCTCTGACCAGGCCCTTGATGTAGGCGTCGAAATGCGTCGGCAGCTCGTCGAAGTCGATCGTCCGGACCTGATCGTGCACCGCGTCCGGACGCCAGTCGACGGCGAGCTTGTTCCATATCTTCTGCCGCGTCGCCATCGGGCAGTTGACGCTGTCCGCGCCGAGGAGCGCGACGCCGCGCAGGATGAACGGCGCCACCGTCGTGTTGAGCGCCATGTCGGCGGCGAGGCCGACGGCGCCCACGGCACCGCCCACCCTGGTCGTCGCCAGCAGCCACGACAGGATGCTGCCGCCGAGGTTGTCGACGGCGCCGGCCCAGGTCGCCTTCTCCAGCGGCCGGATCTTCGCGACGTCGATCGACTGCCTCGCCAGGACTTCCTTCGCGCCGAGGCCCTTGAGGTAGGCGGTCTCCTCCTCCTTGCCGGTGATCGCGACGACGTGGTAACCCGTCTTGGCGAGAATCTCGATGGCGACCGAGCCGACGCCGCCGGTGGCGCCGGTGACGGCGACCGGCCCGTGGCCCGGCTCGAGGCCGTTGTGCTCCATCAGCATGATCGCCAGCGCCGCGGTGAAGCCGGCGGTCCCCAGCGTCATCGCGTCGAATGCGGTCATGCTCTCCGGCCGGCGCACGACCCAGTCGGCCGGCACCCGGACGTATTCGGAATAGCCGCCGTCGTGCGCGACGCCCATGTCGTAGGCGTGGACGATGACCTTGTCGCCGCGCTTCCATCGCGCGTCGCCCGAGGATTCGACGGTGCCCGCCATGTCGATGCCGCCGTTGGTCGGGTACTTGCGCATGATCCGGCCCGCGCCGTTGTACGACAGCGCGTCCTTGTAGTTGATCGTCGAGTACTTGGTCTTGACGACGACCTCGCCGGGATCGAGCTCGTCGAGGCCCATCTCGACGAAGCGGCTGGTGACGACCTTGTTGTCCTCGAACGTCCGGTAGGCCTTGAACTTGTGCACGCGAATCTCCTTGAAAAGGGCGGTGATGACGATGGTCCCGGGGGCCGCTGTCTGAATCCGGCGGCTTCAGGCGCCCTGTCCGGCACCCGAAAGGTGCGGCAGGGCCATGTAATCGTGGGTCTGCATTTCGACGAGCCGGCTTGCGGTGCGCGGGAATTCCCGGCTGTTCGGTCCCTCCCGGTACAGATCCTCGGGGCGCACGGCGGCCGTCATCAACAGCTTCACCCGGTGATCGTACAGGATGTCGACCAGCCAGGTGAAGCGGCGCGCGCGATCGCCCATGGCGGCGGTCATCTGCGGCACCGACGACAAGAGCAGCACCGGGAAGCGCTCGGCCAGCTCCAGGTAGTCGCGCTGCGAGCGGGGGCCGTCGCACAGCGTCGCGAAATCGAACCAGACGGCGCTGCCGGCGCGCCGCTTCGCGACGATCGTGCGGGTTTCGATGACCAGCCGCGGGTCCTCGTCGGGCCCGGCACGCATCCGCTCGAACGCGCGCAGCAGCGCAGCGTCGGCGTCCGGCCCGAGCGGGGTGTGGTAGGTCTCGACCTGCTCCAGCGCGCGCAGCCGGTAGTCGACGCCGCCGTCGACCTCGATCACGTCGAGCCAGTGTCGCAGCAGGCGGACCGTCGGCAGGAACCTCTGCCGCTGCAGGCCGTTGGGATAGAGGCCGTCGGGCGGGTAGTTCGACGTCATCACCAGCACCACGCCGGCGTGGAGGAGCGCGTCGAGCAGCCGGCCGAGGATCATCGCGTCGGCGATGTCGGCGACGTGGAACTCGTCGAAGCAGAGCAGCCGGTAGCGGTCGGCGATGCGCGCGGCGACCGTCGCCAGCGGGTCGGGCTCCCGCTTCAGCGTCTTCAATTCCTCGTGCACGCCGCGCATGAACGCGTGGAAGTGGATGCGCGTCCTGCGGCGGATCGGCACTGCGGCGTAGAAGCTGTCCATCAGGAAGCTCTTGCCGCGGCCGACGCCGCCCCAGAGGTAGACGCCGCGCGGGACTTCGGGCGGCGCGAACAGGCGCTTCAGCTTCGACTGGCGCGCGACGCGGAACGCCGAAAGCTGGTCGGCCAGCCGCTGCAGCCGGTCGAGCGCCGCCGCCTGCGCGGGGTCGAGCGTCGTGCCGCGCGCCCCCAGTATCGGCTCCAGCTGCGCGATCAGCGCGCCGCGGTGCACCCCCGCGCCTGCGGCGGGCGCCACGGCGCTGCGGGACACGATCAAGCGCGCGCGTCCGTCACAGGTTGAGCACGCGACCGTCGACCGCGAGCGCCGCTTCCTTGGTCGCCTCCGACAGCGACGGGTGCGCGTGGCAGATGCGGGCGATGTCTTCCGCCGAAGCGCCGAACTCCATCGCGACCACGCCCTCGCTGATCAGTTCGGAGGCGAACGGGCCGATCACGTGCATGCCGAGGATGCGGTCGGTCGCGGCGTCGGCGAGAATTTTCACGAAACCGGCGGTGTCGCCGAGCGCGCGGGCGCGGCCGTTGGCGCTGAACGGGAAGCTTCCGGCGCGGTACGCGACGCCGGCCGCCTTCAGCTGCTGCTCGGTCTGCCCGACCCAGGCGATCTCGGGCGAGGTGTAGATCACCCACGGCAGCGTGTTGAAGTCGACGTGGCCGTGCAGGCCGGCCAGTCGCTCGGCGACGGCGACGCCCTCCTCCTCCGCCTTGTGCGCCAGCATCGGGCCGCGAACGACGTCGCCGATGGCGTAGACGTTCGGCAGGTTGGTCAGGCACTGGGCGTCGACGGCGACGAAGCCGCGCTCGTCGAGTGCGAGCCCGACGGCTTCGGCGCCGAGGCCGTCGGTGTTCGGGATGCGCCCGATCGACACGATCAGCCGGTCGAAGGTCTCCGCCTGCGGCGCGCCGGCGGCGTCGGTGTACGAGACCGTCACGTCCGAGTTGCCCAGCGCGACCGCGGTGATGCCGACGCCGGTCTCGATCGCGAGGCCCTGCCGCGCGAAGAGCTTGCGCGCCTCGTTGGCGACGCTCTCGTCGGCGGCGCCGAGAAACGCCGGCAGCGCCTCCAGCACCTTGACCTTCGCGCCGAGACGGCGCCACACGCTGCCCATCTCGAGCCCGATGACTCCCGCGCCGACGACGCCCAGGCGCCCGGGCACCGCGGTCATCGCGAGTGCGCCGGCGTTGTCAAGGATGCGCTCGCCGTCGAACGCGATGGCCGGCAGCGCGCGCGGCTTCGACCCGGTGGCGACGATCACGCGCGCGGCGACGAGCTCGGCGGCGCCGGGGCCGTCGACGCGGATCTTCCACGCGTCGCCGTCGCTGCCTGCGAACGCGCCGCGACCGTGAAAGAAGGCGATCTTGTTCTTCTTGAACAGGTACAGGATGCCGTCGTTGTTCTGCGCGACGATCCTGTCCTTGCGCGCGAGCATCTTCTTCACGTCGATCGCGAGGCCCTTGACCTCGATCCCGTGGTCGGCGAAGGCGTGACCGGCGTGCTCGTAGTTCTCCGACGACTGCAGCAGCGCCTTCGACGGGATGCAGCCGACGTTGGTGCAGGTGCCGCCGGGGGCGGGCTTGCCGTCGGCGCGCGTCCAGTCGTCGACGCAGGCGGTGCGAAATCCGAGCTGCGCGCAGCGGATGGCGGCGATGTACCCGCCGGGGCCGCCGCCGACGACGACGACGTCGAACAGGTTCTGAGGGGCGCTCACGGTTAGAGGTCCAGCAGGATCCGCGCCGGATCCTCCAGCGCTTCCTTGATCGCGACCAGCGACAGCACCGCCTCGCGGCCGTCGATGATCCGGTGGTCGTACGACTGCGCGAGGTAGTTCATCGGCCGCACGACCACCTGCCCGTTCTCGACCACGGCGCGTTCCTTGGTCGCGTGCACGCCGAGGATCGCCGACTGCGGCGGATTGATGATCGGCGTCGACAGCATCGAGCCGAAGACGCCGCCGTTGCTGATCGTGTACGTCCCGCCGGTCAGGTCCTCCACCGAGAGCTTGCCGTCCTGCGCGCGCTTGCCGAATTCGGCGATCTCTTTCTCGATCTCGGCGATCGACATGAGGTCGCAGTCGCGCAGGATCGGCACCACCAGCCCGCGCGGACTGCCGACCGCGATGCCGATGTCGAAATAGCCGTGGTAGACGATGTCATTGCCATCGACCGAGGAATTGATAACGGGATATTTCTTCAGCGCCGCGACGGCAGCCTTGACGAAGAAGGACATG
>CAIWHR010000094.1 GCA_903912485.1 uncultured beta proteobacterium
GGAGATGGTGATGCCTGGGGACAACGTGTCGCTGACGGTGGATCTGATTGCGCCGATTGCGATGGAAGAGGGATTGCGGTTTGCGATCCGCGAGGGCGGCCGGACGGTGGGTGCCGGCGTCGTCGCCAAGGTCATCGAGTAACAAGCGGCCGCGCGTCGGGGCGGCGGCTTTCGCCGCGCCGGACGCCGGACGCCGGAAGCCAGACCAGGAAAAAGACATGCAGAACCAACGCATCAGAATCCGCCTCAAGGCGTTCGACTACAAGCTGATCGACCAGTCGGCGCTGGAAATCGTCGAGACGGCGAAGCGCTCCGGCGCCGTCGTTCGCGGCCCGGTGCCGCTGCCGACCAAGATCGAGCGCTACAACGTCCTGCGCTCGCCGCACGTCAACAAGACGTCGCGCGACCAGTTCGAGATCCGCACGCACCTGCGGCTGATGGACATCATCGACCCGACCGACAAGACCGTCGACCAGTTGATGAAGCTCGACCTGCCGGCGGGTGTCGACGTCGAGATCAAGCTCAAGTAGCTAACTGAAGCATCGCAGTCGCGGCAGCAGTTGCAGCAACGAATGCCCGGCGCACGGCCGGGGAACATGGACGCCGCCGGTCAATCGAAATCGGCGGCTTTGAGAAGGAACAGAAAATGAGTCTAGGACTTGTCGGTCGCAAGATTGGCATGACCCGCATTTTCACCGACGACGGCAGCGCCGTCCCGGTGACGGTGCTCGACGTGGGGAACAACCGCGTCACGCAGATCAAGACGCCCGAGATCGACGGCTACTCCGCGGTGCAGGTCGCGTTCGGCACGCGCCGCGCGTCGCGCGTGACCAAGCCGCAGGCGGGGCACCTCGCCAAGGCGGGGGTCGAAGCCGGCGAACTGCTGCGCGAGTTTCACGTTCTGCCCGAGCAGCTCGCCGAACTCAAGCTCGGCGGCGTCATCGGCGTCGACACGTTCAAGGTCGGCGAGCTGGTCGACGTCACCGGGACGACCAAGGGCCGCGGCTTCTCCGGCGTCATCCGCCGCCACCACTTCAGTTCGAACCGCGCGTCGCACGGCAACTCGCGCTCGCACAACACGCCGGGCTCGATCGGCATGGCGCAGGATCCGGGCCGCGTGTTTCCGGGCAAGCGCATGGCGGGGCAGCACGGCAACGTCACCCGCACGACGCAGACGCTCAGCGTCATCCGCGTCGACGCCGAGCGCGGCCTGCTGCTGGTGAAGGGCTGCGTGCCCGGCGCCGACGGCGGTCACATCATTGTCCGCCCGGCCGCCAAGGCGCCGGCGAAGAAGGGGGCGTGACGATGGACCTCAAGCTCATCGACGATCAAGGACAGCCGGCGGCGACCGTCACCGGCTCCGACGCGCTGTTCGGCCGCGAATACAACGAGGCGCTGATCCACCAGGTCATCACCGCGTTCCAGGCCAACGCGCGCAGCGGCAACCGCGCGCAGAAGGGCCGCGCCGACGTCAACAAGTCGCACAAGAAGCCGTGGGCGCAGAAGGGCACCGGCCGCGCGCGCGCTGGCCAGGCGAACAGCCCGCTGTGGCGCGGCGGCGGCAGGATCTTCCCGAACTCGCCCGACGAGAATTTCTCGCAGAAGGTCAACCGCAAGATGTACCGCGCCGGAGTCGCGTCGATCCTGTCGCAGCTGGTCCGCGAGGATCGCCTGGTCGTGATCGACTCGCTCGCAGTCGACGCGCCGAAGACGCGCCTGTTCGCGCAGAAGATGAAGGCGCTCGGGCTGACCGGCAGCGTGCTGGTCGTCACCGACAAGCTCGACGACAACGTGTTCCTGTCGTCGCGCAACCTGACCGACGTGCTGGTCCTCGAGACCCGCGAAGTCGATCCGGTGAGCCTCATCCGCTTCAACAACGTGCTGCTGACGAAAGCCGCCGTGGCGCAATTCGAGGAGATGCTGGGATGAAGATCAAACAGCACATCAAACCCCGGTCGTTCTCGGCCGAACGCCTCGCGCTGGTCCTGCTCGCGCCGATCATCTCGGAGAAAGGCACGTACATCGCCGACAAGCACGAGCAGGTGATCTTCAAGGTCCTGCCCGACGCGAGCAAGCCGGAGATCAAGGCTGCGGTCGAGGCGATGTTCAAGGTCGAGGTCGAGAGCGTGCAGATCGCCAACGTCGACGGCAAGATCAAGCGCTTCGACAAGTTCACCGGCCGCCGGCGGAGCTGGAAGAAGGCGTACGTGTGCCTGAAGCCCGGCCAGGAAATCAATTTCGCGGCGGAGAGTTAAGATGCCCCTGCAAAAAGTCAAACCCACGTCGCCTGGACGGCGCTCGCTGGTCAAGGTCGTCCACCCGAACCTGCACAAGGGCCGGCCGATCGACGCGCTGACGAGCTCGCAGAAGCGCGGCTCGGGCCGCAACAACCTCGGCCACATCACGACGCGGCACAAGGGCGGCGGCCACAAGCAGCAGTACCGCATCGTCGACTTCAAGCGCAACAAGGACGGCATCGGCGCCAAGGTCGAGCGGCTCGAGTACGACCCGAACCGCAGCGCGCACCTCGCGCTGCTCTGCTACGTCGACGGCGAGCGCCGCTACATCATCGCGCCGCGCGGCGTGACCGTCGGCACGCTTCTGGTGTCCGGTCCCGAGGCGCCGATCAAGCCGGGCAACTGCCTGCCGGTGCGCAACATTCCGGTAGGCACCACCATCCACTGCGTCGAGATGCTTCCGGGCAAGGGCGCGCAGCTCGCGCGTTCGGCCGGCGCCGCGGTCCAGCTGCTCGCGCGCGAAGGCGTGTACGCGCAGCTGCGCCTGCGCTCCGGCGAAATCCGCAAGGTGCACGTCGACTGCCGGGCGACGATCGGCGAGGTCGGCAACGAGGAGCACAGCCTGCGCTCGATCGGCAAGGCCGGCGCCAACCGCTGGCGCGGCATCCGTCCGACGGTGTGCGGCATCTGCATGAACCCGGTAGATCACCCGCACGGCGGCCGTTCCAACGGCGGCGGCCATCCGGTTTCGCCGTGGGGCACGCCGACCAAGGGCTACAAGACACGGCGCAACAAGCGCACCGATTCGATGATCGTGCGCCGCCGGCACGCGGCTAAGGGGTAAACGAAGATGTCACGTTCGATCAAGAAGGGCCCGTTCGTCGACGACCATCTGGTGAAGAAGGTGGAAGCCGCGCGTGCGACCAGCGACAAGCGGCCGATCAAGACCTGGTCGCGCCGTTCCACGATCACTCCCGATTTCATCGGGCTGACGATCGCCGTGCACAACGGGAAACAGCACATTCCCGTCTACGTGTCGGAAAACATGGTCGGGCACAAGCTCGGCGAATTCGCGCTGACGCGCACCTTCAAGGGCCACTCGGCCGACAAGAAGGTTGCGGCGCCGGCGCCCAAGAGAAAGTGATGGGGGCGGCGATGGAAACCAAGGCAATCCTGCGCGGCGTCCGGCTCTCGGCACAGAAGGGCCGGCTCGTTGCCGACCAGATCCGCGGCCTGCCGGTGGGCAGGGCGCTCGACGTGCTCAGCTTCAGCCCGAAGAAGGGCGCCGTCATCATCAAGAAGGTGCTGCTGTCGGCGATCGCGAACGCCGAGCACAACGACGGCGCCGATGTCGACGAGCTCAGGGTCAAGACGATCTACGTCGACAAGGCGGAGAGCCTGCGTCGTTTCACCGCGCGCGCGAAGGGCCGCGGCAACGTGATCCTGAAGCAGACCTGCCACATCCACGTCGTCGTCGGCGACGGCAAATAGGGTAAGAGGCCATGGGACAAAAAATACATCCGACCGGCTTCCGCCTGTCCGTCAACCGGAACTGGTCGTCGAAGTGGTTCGCCAACAGCAAGCACTTCGCGGCGACGCTGAAGGAAGACATCAAGGTCCGCGAGTACCTGAAGAAGAAGCTCGCGCACGCGTCGGTCGGCAAGATCACGATCGAGCGTCCGGCGAAGAACGCGCGGATCACGATCCACAGCGCGCGCCCCGGCGTCGTCATCGGCAAGAAGGGCGAGGACATCGAGACGCTGCGCGCCGATCTGCGCAAGATGATGGGCGGCGACGTCGGCCTCAACATCGAGGAAATCCGCAAGCCCGAAATCGACGCGCAGCTCATCTCCGATTCGATCGGCCAGCAGCTCGAGAAGCGGATCATGTTCCGGCGCGCGATGAAGCGCGCGATCCAGAACGCGATGCGGCTCGGCGCGCAGGGCATCAAGATCATGTGCGCGGGTCGGCTGAACGGCATCGAAATCGCCCGGACCGAGTGGTACCGCGAAGGCCGCGTGCCGCTGCACACGCTGCGCGCCGACATCGACTACGGATTCTCCGAAGCGATGACGACGTACGGCTCGATCGGCATCAAGGTCTGGGTATTCAAGGGCGAAGTACTGGCGCACGGCGCCGAACCGGCCAGCGCGCCGGCGTTGGCACCGGAAGCGCCGAAGCGTCCGCGTCGAGCAGGAGCGAAGAATGCTGCAGCCAGCTAGAAGGAAATACCGCAAGGAGCAGAAGGGCCGCAACAAGGGCGTTGCGACCGTCGGCAACAAGGTCAGCTTCGGCGAGTACGGGCTGAAGGCGATCGGCCGCGGCCGGCTGACCGCGCGGCAGATCGAAGCCGCGCGCCGGGCGATGACCCGCCACATCAAGCGCGGCGGCCGCGTCTGGATCCGGATCTTCCCGGACAAGCCGGTATCGAAGAAGCCGGCCGAAGTGCGCATGGGCAACGGCAAGGGCAATCCCGAGTACTACGTCGCCGAAATCCAGCCGGGCAAGGTGCTCTACGAAATGGACGGCGTGGAAGAAGCGGTCGCGCGCGAGGCGTTCGCGCTGGCGGCGGCCAAGCTGCCGATCAGGACGACGTTCGTCCACCGCCTGATCAGCTGACGGAGCCATCGATGAAAAAGACCCAACTGAAACAGGCACTCGCCGCGAAGTCGCCGGCCGAGCTGCAGACCGAGTTGAACGCGCTGCTCAAGGAGCAGTTCGGGTTGCGGATGCAGAAGGCGACGCAGCAGCTCACCAACACCGAGAAGCTGAAGCAGGCGCGGCGCAGCATCGCGCGCGCGCGGACGCTGATCCACCAGAAGGCGGGGCAGGCATGAACGAGCAAACCCAGGCCGCGGCGGAGCAACAAGGTCCGGCGCCGCGCAAGACGATCATCCAGACGCTGACCGGGCGGGTCGTCAGCGACAAGATGAACAAGACCGTCACCGTCCTCGTCGAGCGCCGGGTCAAGCACCCGCTGTACGGCAAGGTCGTGACCAAGTCGAGCAAGTACCACGCGCACGACGAGAACAACGAGTTCAAGGAAGGCGACCTGGTCGAGATCGAGGCCTGCCGCAAGCTCGCGAAGACCAAGGCGTGGCGCGTGAAGCGCCTGATCGAAAAGGCGCGGACCGTCTGAGCACAGGCGCTCCGTTGGCGGCATTCCGGGCCGTAGCCCGGGTTGCGCCGCCACGGCGCCGGAACCAGGCTCCGCGCACGCCCGGCGCAACCCGGGTGCGTGCGGGGGCGAAGCGCCCGCGCAGGGCTTTGCGGCCGCCCGGCGAACGCCCCGAAGCGGCGAATCGAGAGAAAAGCGCGATTGGGCTTGCACAGAAACGGGTAACCTGTCATAATTTTCGTTTGGCCATCCGCTAGCGCCTGACGACGCGGCGGTTCCTCCCCCGAGCGGGGTCCAAAACTGGCCGCGGCGCCGTTGGCAAAAAGCGCGCGACTGCAGTCAACCACTGCGGCGCGTACCGCGGGTTAAGTTGGAGAAGCAACAATGATCCAGATGCAATCGGTGCTGGACGTCGCCGATAACACCGGTGCACGGCGTGTCATGTGCATCAAGGTGCTCGGCGGCTCCAAGCGGCGCTACGCGCACATCGGCGACGTGATCAAGGTCACGGTCAAGGATGCCGCGCCCCGCGGTCGCGTGAAGAAAGGCGAAATCTACAGTGCCGTCGTGGTGCGTACGCGCCAGGGCGTGCGTCGCGCCGACGGCGCCAAGGTGCGCTTCGACACCAACGCGGCGGTGCTCCTCAACAACAAGCTCGAGCCGATCGGCACCCGTATCTTCGGGCCGGTCACCCGCGAGCTGCGCAACGAACGATTCATGAAGATCGTCTCGCTCGCGCCGGAAGTGCTGTAGGGAGGCTCTGATGCGCAAGATCAAGAAAGGCGACAGCGTCGTGGTCATCGCAGGCCGCGACAAGGGCAAGCGCGGCGACGTGACGCGCGTCGTCGACGCCGACCACGTGGTCGTCGCCGGCATCAACCAGGTGAAGAAGCACCAGCGGCCTAACCCGATGAAGGGCGAGCAGGGCGGCATCGTCAGCATTGACGCGCCGATCCACGTCTCGAACGTCGCGCTGTGGAACCCCGTCACCAAGAAGGCCGATCGCGTGGGCTTCCGGATGATGGAGGACGGCCGCAAGGTGCGCTTCTTCAAGTCCAACGGCGAGCTCCTCGGCGCTTGATGCAGACGACGCAGATGAGGACGAGGAAACAGACATGCCGCGCCTGAAGGAAATTTACACCAAGGAAATCGTGCCCGCGCTGGTAAAGCAGTTCGGGTACAAATCGGTGATGGAAGTGCCGCGCATCCAGAAGATCGTGCTGAACATGGGTGTGGGCGAAGCCATCGGCGACAAGAAGCTGCTCGAGAACGCAGCCGGCGACATGCAGAAGATCAGCGGCCAGAAGCCGGTGATCACCAAGGCGAGGAAGGCGATCGCGGTGTTCAAGATCCGCGAGGGCTACCCGATCGGCTGCATGGTGACGCTGCGCCAGGGACGCATGTACGAATTCCTCGACCGCCTGATCTCGATCGCGCTGCCGCGCGTCCGCGACTTTCGCGGCGTGTCGGGAAGATCGTTCGACGGCCGCGGCAACTTCAACATGGGCGTCAAGGAACAGATCATCTTCCCCGAGATCGAGTACGACAAGATCGACACGCTGCGGGGCATGAACATCACGATCACCACGACCGCGAAGACGGATGCCGAGGCCAAGGCGCTTCTGGCCGCGTTCCGCTTCCCGTTCAAGAACTGAGGGCGCCATGGCGAAACTGTCCCTGATCAACCGCGACCAAAAGCGTCGCGCCCTGGTGAAAAAGTACGCGAAGAAGCGCGAGGCGCTCACCGCGATCGTCAACAACACGAAGGCGTCGGAAGAGGATCGCTACGCTGCGCGGCTCAAGATTCAGCAGCTGCCGCGCAATGCGAACCCCACGCGCCTGCGCAACCGCTGTGCGCTGACCGGGCGCCCGCGCGGCTATTTCCGCAAGTTCGGCCTCGGCCGGAACAAGCTTCGGGAATACGCCATGCGCGGCGAGATCCCGGGCATCGTCAAGGCGAGCTGGTAAGGGGTGAAGCATGAGCATGACTGATCCGATCGCCGACATGCTGACCCGCATCCGCAATGCGCAGATGAGGGAAGAGACGCTGGTCAAGATGCCCTCGTCGAGGGTGAAGCTCGCCATCGCGAAGGTGCTGAAGGACGAGGGTTACATAGACGGCTTCAACGTTTCGGGCGAGGAAATCAAGACGACGCTCGAAATCGGCCTCAAGTACCACGCGGGACGCCCCGTGATCGAGAAGATCGAGCGCGTCTCGAGGCCGGGCCTGCGCATCTACAAGGGAAAGGACGACATCCCGCGCGTGATGAACGGGCTGGGAATCGCCATCGTCTCGACGTCGCACGGCGTGATGACCGACCGCAAGGCGCGCGCCACCGGCGTCGGCGGCGAAGTTCTCTGCATCGTCGCCTGATAAGGAAGGAGCAGCAAAATGTCGCGCATTGGCAAGTTCCCGATTCCGCTGCCGCCCAAGGTCGAGGTCACCCTCGGCCACGGCGAGATCACGGTCACGGGGCCGCTGGGGACGCTAACCCGCAGCTTTGGTGAAGGCCTGTCGATCGAGAGGGACGGCGACCGACTGGTCTGCGTCGCCGCCAACGAGAGCGTCAACGCGATGCACGGCACGCTGCGCGCGCTGGTCGCGAACATGGTGAAGGGCGTCACCGATGGCTTCCAGCGCCGGCTGACGCTGGTCGGCGTCGGCTACCGTGCGGCGGTCGCGGGCGACAAGGTGAACCTGACTCTGGGCTTTTCGCATCCGGTCGCGCACGCGCTGCCGAAAGGCGTCACTGCGACGACTCCGGTGCAGACCGAGATCGTGCTGAAGGGCATCGACAAGCAGCAGGTCGGCCAGGTCGCCGCCGAGATCCGCGCCTACCGTCCGCCCGAGCCGTACAAGGGCAAGGGCGTGCGCTATCACGACGAGCGCGTCGTGATCAAGGAAACGAAGAAGAAATAGTCGTCGCGGGAGCGCGCTGCGCTCTCCGCCCGCCGAACGAGGTCATCGATGAACAAGAAGGATTCCCGCATCCGCCGCTCGCGCAAGACGCGAGCGCGCATTGCCGAGCAGCGCGCGACGAGGCTGGTCGTGAGCCGTTCGAACTGCCACATCTACGCGCAGATCATCGCGCCGACGGGCGACAGGGTGCTCGTCAGCGCGTCGACGCTCGAAGCCGACGTCCGCAAGGACGTCCCGAACGGCGGCAACAAGGCCGCGGCCACCGCCGTCGGCAAGCGCATCGCCGAACGCGCGAAGGCGCTCGGCATCGAGACGGTCGCGTTCGACCGCTCCGGCTACCGATACCACGGCCGCGTGCAGGCGCTGGCCGACGGGGCACGCGAGAACGGCCTCAAGTTCTGAATGGACCTCCAAGCTCAACTCGTTCGCCTCGTTCCCGGCGGGATGCAGTCCCCCCCCGGGGCGGCCCGGCGGGCGGCCTGACGCCGCACGGATAGGAAAAAGCTCACCATGGCAAGAATGCAGCAGCGCATGCAGCAGCAGGACTCCGGCGACGGTCTCCGCGAGAAGATGATCAGCATCAACCGCGTCACCAAGGTGGTGAAGGGCGGGCGCATCCTGGGCTTCGCGGCGCTCGCCGTCGTGGGCGACGGCGACGGCCGGATCGGAATGGGCAAGGGCAAGGCGAAGGAAGTGCCGGTCGCCATCCAGAAGGCGATGGAAGAGGCGCGGCGCAAGATGGTCAAGGTGCGGCTGAAGAGCGGCACGCTGCACCACGCGGTCGAAGGCCGGCACGGCGCGACCAAGGTCTTCATGCAGCCGGCTTCGGACGGCACCGGCGTCATCGCCGGCGGCCCGATGCGGGCGGTGTTCGAAGTGGTCGGCGTGACCAACGTGCTGGCGAAATGCCACGGCTCGACCAATCCGTACAACCTCGTCCGCGCGACGATCAACGCGCTCGAGAACTGCAGCGCCCCTGCCGACATCGCCGCCAAGCGCGGCATGACGGTCGAACAGCTTACCGGGGTCTGATCATGGCGGAAAAAGGGAAGATCCGGCTGACGCTCGTCAAGAGCATCGCCAGCACCAAGCAGGAGCACCGCGCCAGCGTGCGCGGCCTGGGCCTCAAATGGACGAACCACACGGTCGAGGTCATCGATACGCCTTCGACCCGCGGCATGGTCAACCAGGTCGGTTACCTGCTCAAGGTAACCGAGCCTAGCGCTTAAGAGGATCCGGCGATGCGATTGAACACGATCAAACCGGCCGCGGGGTCGAACAAGGCGCGGCGTCGCGTCGGGCGCGGCATCGGCTCGGGGCTGGGCAAGACGGCGGGACGCGGCCACAAGGGCCAGAAATCGCGCTCGGGCGGCTTCCACAAGGTGGGCTTCGAGGGCGGACAGATGCCTTTGCAGCGCCGGCTGCCGAAGCGCGGCTTCGTCTCGACGACGCGCGACGACACCGCCGAAGTGCGGATGTCGGACCTCGCCAAGCTGCCTGTCGCTGACATCGATTTCCTCGCGCTGCGCTCGGCCGGCCTCGTTCCGGCGCGCGCCAAGACGGCGAAGGTCATCAAGAGCGGCAAGCTCGAGAAGGCGGTGAAGCTCACGGGCATCGCCACGACGAAGGGCGCCAGGGCGGCGATCGAAGCCGCCGGCGGCAGCGTCGCCTGACCGGCGGCGCGAAACGAATCATCGGGAAACGACGTTGGCCACGACCAATCCGGCACTGAAAAGCGGTTCCAAGTACGCCGACCTCAAGCGGCGGCTCTGGTTCCTGCTGGGCGCGCTCGTCGTGTACCGGGTGGGAACGCACATTCCGGTGCCGGGGATCAACGCGTCGGTACTCGACGAGCTGTTCAAGTCGCAGCAGGGCGGCATCCTCGGGCTGTTCAACGTGTTCTCGGGCGGCGCGCTGCAGCGCTTCTCGATCCTCGCGCTGGGGATCATGCCTTACATCTCGGCGTCGATCATCATGCAGCTGTGCACGGTGGTCGTCCCGTCGCTCGAGGCGCTGAAGAAGGAAGGCGAGGCCGGGCGCCGCAAGATCACGCAGTACACCCGCTACGCGACGCTGGGCCTCGCGTTCTTCCAGGCGCTCGGCATCTCGATCGCGCTCGAGGCGCAGCCGGGCCTCGTGCTGGCCGCCGGCGTCGGTTTCCGGATGGTGACCGCGCTGACGCTGGTGACGGGAACGATGTTCCTGATGTGGCTGGGCGAGCAGATCACCGAGCGCGGCCTGGGCAACGGCATCTCGCTGCTGATCTTCGCCGGCATCGCCGCGGGGCTGCCCAACGCGATCGGACTGACGCTGGAGCAGGCGCGGACGGGGGCGTACTCGATTCCGCTGGTGCTCGGAATCGCGGTGCTCGTCGTCGTCGTCACCGCATTCGTCGTGTTCGTCGAGCGCGCGGTGCGCAAGATCCTGGTCAACTACGCGAAGCGCCAGGTCGGCAACAAGGTCTACCAGGGGCAGAGCTCGCACCTGCCGCTCAAGCTCAACATGGCAGGCGTCATTCCGCCGATCTTCGCCTCGTCGATCATCCTGTTCCCCGCCACGCTGGCGCAGTGGTTCGGCAGCGGCGAAGGCACGATCTGGCTGCGCGACCTCGCGGCGTCGCTCGGGCCCGGCCAGCCGGTCCACGAGATCCTCTACGCGTCGGCGATCGTCTTCTTCTGCTTCTTCTACACGGCGCTCCAGTACAACCCGAAGGAGACCGCCGAGAACCTGAAGAAGAGCGGCGCGTTCATCCCCGGCTACAGGCCCGGCGACCAGACGGCCAAGTACATCGAGAAGATCACGCTGCGGCTGACGCTGCTCGGCTCGATGTACCTCGTCGTCGTCTGCTTCGTTCCGAATTTCCTGATCGCATGGAAGAACGTTCCTTTCTACTTCGGCGGCACGTCGCTGCTGATCATCGTGGTCGTGACGATGGATTTCATGACCCAGGTGCAGGCGTACATGATGTCGCAGCAGTACGAAAGCCTGCTTAAGAAGGCGAATTTCAAGGGTGGATTGCCCACGCGCTGATGTCGAAAGAAGAAACGATTCAGATGCAGGGCGAGATCCTGGAAACGCTGCCGAACGCGACGTTCCGGGTGAAGCTGGAAAACGGCCACGTGGTTCTCGGCCACATCTCCGGCAAGATGCGGATGCACTACATCAAGATACTGCCGGGCGACAAGGTGACGGTGGACCTCACGCCTTACGATCTCACCCGGGCGCGGATCATCTTCCGCGCGAAGTGAACGACAGGCTTCAATAAGGAACCGACATGAAAGTTCTGGCTTCGGTGAAGAAAATCTGCCGCAACTGCAAGATCATCCGGCGCAACGGCGTCGTGCGCGTCATTTGCACGGACCCCCGGCACAAGCAGCGGCAGGGCTGACGAGTCCGATTTCGACAGATTAGAGGCAGGTAACCGCTATGGCC
>CAIWHR010000095.1 GCA_903912485.1 uncultured beta proteobacterium
CGCGTCGGCGAAGGTCGCCGTCATGGTGCCGACCTCGGTTTCGACCGGCGCCGGCCCGAACGGCGCCGAGTTGAACCGCGGTCCGGCCACCGTCGACACCGGCCCGGAGTAGACGCCTTCGGCGGTCATCGGGAGCACCGCGATCAGCCACCACGGCTTGCCTTGCGCGTCGTAGGTGAACCAGGTGGCGAACACGATGTCGCCCTGGTGCGCGAAGTTGATGCCCCACCCTCCCTCCTGCGGGTTCCACCACAGTCCCTGGTAGCTGGCGACCGGGGTGGTCGACGCCGGAACCGACGCTGTCGCCGCCAGCGCGGCCCATGGACAGGCAACCACGCAGATCAACAGCAGCATCCGAAGCAGCGACTTCACGGGTGTTCCCCTTTTGCGTCCGGTCACCGCACGGCCGCGCGTCGCGGCGTACGGCCCGTCCGGGCTAATGGCACACGGTGCCGGGTGGCGCGAATACCTGCCGTGTGATGGCTTTCGTCTGCGCGGTGCCGTTGACCGTGTACGCGAACGTCGCGTGGTTGCCGTCGGCAAACGTGGCCGTCGCGCGGCCGATCTCGGTTTCCGCCACGGCGCCCCCGTTCCACGGCGACGAGTTGAACGGCGGACCGCCGACGGTCGACACCGGCCCCGAGTACGTCTTCGCCGCGGTCCTGCTCAGCACGGCGATCAGCCACCACGGCTTGCCCTGCGCGTCGTAGGTGAACCAGGTGGCGAAGATGACGTCGCCCTGGTGCGTGAAGTTGATCCCCCAGCCCGATTCCTGCGGGTTCCACCACAGGTCCTGGTAGTTGGTCGCCAGCGACAGATTGGGCTGCTGGCCCCACACGCACGTCGGCAGGGGCCCGAACACCTGCGGCGTGACCTGCTTGGTCTGTGCGACTCCGTTCACCGTGTACGCGATCGCGGCGTGCGTCGTGTCGGCGAAGGTCGCGGTCATGCTGCCGACCTCGACTTCCACCGGCGCCGGCCCGAACGGCACCGAGTTGAACAGCGGCCCGGCCACCGTCGACACCGGCCCGGAATAAACGCCCTCGGCGGTCCTGGACAGCACCGCGATCAGCCACCACGGCTTGCCGTGCGCGTCGTAGGTGAACCAGGTGGCGAACACGATGTCCCCCTGGTGCGCGAAGTTGATGCCCCACCCTCCCTCCTGCGCGTTCCACCACAGCCCCTGGTAGTTGGCCTGCGCGGGCGCGGTGGCCACGACGGCGGCCGACTGCGCCGAGCAGTTTCCGGCCGCGTCGCAGGCGGCGATGCTGAAGCTGTAGGTCGTGGAGGGCTTGACGGTCAGCTTCGCCGTCGTCACGGCGCCCAGCGTGGCGATCAGCGTGCCGCCCTGGTAGACCTGGTACGCGGTCACGGCCAGGTTGTCGGTCGCTGCGGTCCACGACAGGTCGATGCGGGTGCTGCCGATCACGTTCGCGGTGAGGCCGGTCGGGACCGTCGGCGCCGTTCCGTCGGCTGCCGCCGGCGTGGTCGCCCTGGCCGCGGTGGAGGGCGCCGAGCAGTTGCCCGCGGCATCGCAGGCCGCCACCGTGTAGGTGTACGTTCCCGCCGGCGTGACCTTGCGCGTCGAGCTGGTCACGTTGCCGAGCGTTCCGACCAGGGTGGCGCCAAGGTAGACCTTGTAGGCGGTGACGCCGACGTTGTCGGTCGCGGCATTCCACGACAGGTCGATGCGGGTGCCGCTGACCACGGTCGCCGCGAGCCCGGTCGGGACCGAAGGCGGGTCCACGTCCGCGGTGGCGGGCGTCGTCGCCTGCGCGGCGACGGAAGGCGCCGAGCAGTTGCCCGCGCCGTCGCAGGCCGCGACCGCGTAGGTGTAATGGCTCGAAGGGTTGACCTTGCGCGTCGAGCCGGTCACGTTGCCGAGCGTCGCGACCAGGTTGCCGCCGAGGTAGAGCTTGTACGCGGTGACGCCGACGTTGTCGGTCGCGGCGTTCCACGACAGGTCGATGCGCGTGCTGCTGACCGCGGTCGCCTTGAGCCCGGTGGGAACCGACGGCGGCTGCGTGTCGGCGAGCGCCGAACCGCTCACCATCAGCGTCACGTCGTCGACGAAGAAGCTGGTCGGCAGCGAAGCATCGGTGGCAGCGGCGAACTCCAGGCGGATCGTCTCGCCTTTGTGCGCCGACAGGTCGATCATCGGGCTGGTGATCCATCCGGGAGACGCGTCGAGGTTCGACAATGCCCAGTACTCGTAGGTGTCGGCGCCGGGCGGGCTGAATATCCTCAGCTCCATCGCGTCGTAGGCCGACGCGTCCGACGGCTCGTCGGTTTCGACCCGGTACCGGAACCGGACGTAGGCGCCGGTGGCATCGCCGGGGATGGTCACGACCTGCGCGACGGATTCCTCGCAGTCGTCGTAGCCGCAGAGCCAGGCAACCCAGCGGTCGTTGGCGGTCGGCTCGGTGTACGAATTGATGACGCGATAGCCGCCCGCGCTGATCTCGGTCCAGTTGACCGGTCCGTCCTCGAACCCCGGATTGAGCAGTATGTTCGCGTCCCGACCGACGGCACCGGATTGCGAGACGGTGAATCCGATCCCGGCGATGGTCAGCGATGTGGTCCGCGAGGCGACACCCGGATTGGCCGACACCGAGATGCTCACCGTGCCGCTGCCGCTGCCGCTGCTGCCCGCGGTGACGGCCACCCAGTCCGCCGTGCCGGCCGCGCGCCAGGTGCAGCCGGCGGCCGTGGTGACGGTGACGCTGCCGTTGGCGGCGCCCGCGCCCGCCGTCGCGCCCGACGGTGAGATGGCGTAGGTGCAGGTCGTCGGCAGCCCCATCGCCATCTGCAGGTCGAGGCGCGGCTTGGCGATGTCGTTCCTGGGATCGGTCACCATGACCCCGGTCGTCAGCCGGGCGACCGTCTGCTCCAGGCTCTCGCCGGGAAAGGCGGCGCGCAAGACGGCGACCGCGCCCGCGACATGCGGCGAAGCCTGCGACGTGCCGCTCTCGGACTCGTCGGCGGTGAGAATCTCCGCACCGGGAGCGAGCATGGTCAGGAACGAAGCGCTGTTCGAGAAGCATGTGACCACGTCGGTCGCCGACACCTCGGTGCCCGAGCAGGCACGCCAGCTGTAGGGCCCGGAATCCGAGTCGTAGACGGCGCCCACCGAAATCACCCCCGGAATGGCCGCAGGCACGCCCAGCGCGTCGGCGTACGCCGAGTTGCCGGCGGCGGCGACCGTCAGCACGCCCGCGCTGCGCGCCGCGTCCACCGCCGGCTTGCGCGGGTCGCCGGGCTGCGGCGTGTAGTACTTGCCGGCGCCGAGGCTCATGTTGATGGCGACGATGTTGTACGTGGCGCGGTTCGCCACTACCCAGTTCATCGCGCTCAGCTGGTCGCTCACCGACGACAGACCGTCGGCGCCGAAGACGTCCAGCGCCGCGATCCTGGTTCCGGGGGCCACGCCCAGCACAATGCCCGCGACGTTGGTGCCGTGGTAGATGGTGTCGAGCTTGCCGTCATCGGGAGCGAAGTCGTGCGCGTAGACGACGCGGCAGCTGGCGGGAACGCCGGGCGACGTGCACGACCCGAAGGCCGCCCGCGTGTAGTCGACGCCGGTGTCCAGCACGGCCACCGTCGTGCCCGCGCCGAGCGCGCCCTGCGCCGCAACCTGCGGCTGGCCGATGAGCGGCAGGCTCTCGGCCAGCGCCCTGGGCTCGCGCCAATCCTCGTGCGCGCTGACGACACCGGGATCGGCGAGCAGCCGGTCGAGCGCGGCCCGCGAGTGAATCCGCAGGAATGCGAGCGGAAGGTGGCTGTAGTCCCGGACGATCTGGACTTCGCCGGC
>CAIWHR010000096.1 GCA_903912485.1 uncultured beta proteobacterium
CGAAGCCCGGGCTACGCGGGGCGGCGAAGTAGCTGCCCCCCGGGCCACGATACCGCGGGGACAGTTCCGCTCAACCGCCGGCCGTGCCGAGGTGCTCGCGCATGCGCTCGAGCATCCCGTGGCGAAACGCCTCCGCCCGGGCGAGCTTCTTCTGCAGCAGGTCGCGGACGATCGCCTTTTGTTCCGGCGTGAAGCTGCCGGTGTAGAACGCGATCCACTGGTCGCGCAATGCCTTGCGTTGCGCGCGATTCTGCTGCTCGACGGCGTCGGCGACGGCGGCGACCGCTGCGAGGTCGGGCTCGGCCTTGGCGAGTTGCGCCGCCATCGCGTCCTTCACCTGCTGGCGGTTGGCGCGGGCGGCGTCGCGCGCGGCCTTGCTCTGTGCGACCAGGCGGTCCCACGTCGCCTGCTGCGACGTGTTGAGGTTGAGGCTCGCCTTCGCCTCGGCCAGCATCTTCGGAATCATCTGCTCGATGCCGCCGCCCTGCATGCCGGGGCCGCCGCCGTGCATCGATCCGCCTGCCGGCTGGGCGAAGCCGGTCGTCGCGGCGAGCGAAAGCGCGGCGGCGGTGGCCGTCGCCAGCGCGATGCGGCGCAGATTCATTGTCGTGTTCGGAAGGAAGGTCATGTCGGTCTCCGGTGGTGGATCGAATCCTGTCGCCGCGAACTGCGATGCGCAGGCAGTACAGTCGTTTAGGGCTTCATTGTCGCCCCGCGTTCCGCGGTGCGTGCGGCCCGAGTGCAACGGGACGTTGCAACCGCCGGGCGGCGTTACAATTGCTTACATCGCCGCCGATCGCAGGCGCGCGCGAGCGTCTAATCTTCAGTCATGGCCACGCCGACCGCGCCACCGAAAATCCTCGTCGTCGACGACGACGTGCGCCTGCGCGACTTGTTGTCGCGCTATCTTGCCGAGCAGGGCTTCGTCGTGGCGACCCTGCCCGATGCGAGGGACCTCGACAAGAAGCTGCAACGCGACCCGCCGCACCTGATCGTGCTCGACCTCATGCTGCCGGGCGAGGACGGGCTCGCGATCTGCCGGCGGCTGCGCGGTGCGGGCGAATCGGTTCCCATCATCATGCTGACGGCCAAGGGCGAGGAGGTCGACCGCATCGTCGGGCTCGAGATGGGCGCCGACGACTACCTGCCGAAACCCTTCAACCCGCGCGAACTGGTCGCGCGCATCCACGCCGTGCTGCGACGGCAGACCGAGCGCCTGGCGCCGGGCGCGCCGTCGCCCGAGGGCAAGATCGCCTTCGGCCCCTTCCTGCTCGACCCGGCGGCGCGGACGCTGCACGACGGCGAGCGCACCATCCACCTCACCACCGGCGAATTCTCGCTGGTGAAGGTGTTCTCGCAGCACCCGCGGCAGCCGCTCGCCCGCGAAAAGCTGATGCTGCTCGCGCGCGGCCGCGATCACGACGTGTTCGACCGCGCCATCGACGTCCAGGTGTCGCGGCTGCGCAAGCTGATCGAACCCGACCCCGCCAATCCCCGCTACATCCAGACGGTGTGGGGCTTCGGCTACGTGTTCGTCCCCGCCGACGGCGTGCCGGGCGGCGGACTCCCGACGCCGTGACGCTCTGGCCGCGGTCGCTGTTCGGGCGCCTGACGCTGCTGCTGATCGCCGTCGTGGCGATCGCGATGGCGGCGACGATCCTGTTCTTCCGGCACGACCGCGCGGCGCTGCTCGCGCGGCAGTTCGGCGACACCAAGATCGTGCAGCTGCAGGCGCTGCGCGCGGCGCTCGGCGCGCCCGACACGCACGAACGGCGCGAGACGCTGCGCGACCTGGGGCACCAGTACGGCGTGCGCATCGTGCCCGAAGCCGAGCGCCCGCTGGTCGGCGCGCCCGCGCTCGGGCCGGCGTTGATCGAACTCGAGGAACGCCTGCGCGCGAGCCTCGGCACGGGAACCGAAGTGCGCGTCGCGGTGCGCCTGCAGCTGCTGTTCGTCCGCGTCGAGGCCGGCGGCGCCGGCTACTGGATCGGCTTTCCGCTGCCGCCGCGGCCGATGGCCGACGACGTGCCGTCGCGCGCGCTGGTCTGGAGCCTTGCACTGGCCGTGTCGCTGCTGATCGCCGCGTTCCTGTTCACGCGCTACCTCGCCCGGCCGCTGCGCGACCTCGAGACGGCGGTCGAGCGCGTCGGCCGCGGCGAGACGCCGCCGCCGCTGCCGGAACACGGGCCGTCGGAGATCGTCGCGCTCAATCGCGGCTTCAACCGGATGATCGCCAACCTGCGGCAGGTCGAGCAGGATCGCGCGCTGCTTCTGGCCGGCGTCTCGCACGATCTGCGCACGCCGCTCGCCCGGCTGCGGCTGGGTGTGGAGATGGGAGCGCAGGACGCGCAGATGAAGGAGGGCATGGCCGACGACATCCAGGAGATGGACAGGATCATCGGCCAGTTTCTCGACTTCGCGCGCGGCGACGAGACGGTGGCGCGGGAGCGCGCGGACCCGAACGCGATCGTCGCCGCCTGCGTGGACCGGTACGCGCGTTCGGGCCGGGACGTGCGCTTCGCTCCCGGCGCCGTGCCGGCGATGGCGCTGCGCCCGACGGCGTTTTC
>CAIWHR010000097.1 GCA_903912485.1 uncultured beta proteobacterium
CAACTCGTCGCTGCTGCCCTCCTCCGCGACCACGCCGTCCTTCAGCACCAGGATCTTGTCGGCGTCGCGCAGCGTCGAGAGCCGGTGCGCGATCATGATCACGGTGCGGCCCTGCATCAGGCGCTCGAGGCCCTCGATCACCAGACGCTCGGACTCGGTGTCGAGCGCCGCCGTCGGTTCGTCGAGGATCATGATCGGGCTGTTGCGGATCACCGCGCGGGCGATGCCGATGCGCTGCCGCTGGCCGCCCGAGAGCGTGTCGCCGCGTTCGCCGACGACCGAATCGTAGCCCTGCGGCATGCGGCGGATGAACTCGTCGGCGTTGGCGAGCTTCGCGGCGGCGACGATCTCTTCGTCGCTCGCGCCGGGGCGACCGTAGGCGATGTTCTCCCGGATCGTCCCGCGGAACAGCACGGTCTCCTGCAGCACGAAGCCGATCTGCGCACGCAGCGCGTCGAGCTTGAACGTGCCGATGTCCCTGCCGTCGATCAGCACGCGCCCGCCGGTCGGATCGTAGAACCGCGGCATGAGGCTGATCACCGTCGACTTGCCGCTGCCGGTCGGCCCGACGATGCCGACGACCTGGCCGGGCTCGATGGTGAAGCAGACGTCGCGCAGCACCGGCGGCTCGCCGTGGTAGCCGAAGGCGACGTGATCGAAGGTGATCTGGCCGTTCAGCCGGCCCGGATCGACGGCGTCGGGGCGCTCCCGGATGATGTCGTCGGCGCCCAGGATCTTCTGGATGCGCTCCAGCGCGACCGCGGTCTGCGCGATCGCGCTGGTCATGCTCGCGAGGTCCTTCACCGGCTTGAAGAACTTGGTCAGGTACGCGAGGTACACGGTCAGCGCGCCCGCCGTCATGGTTCCGGCGGTGATCAGCGAGGTGCCTTTCCACAGCACGATGCCGGCGCACAGCGCGACCACGACGCCGACCACCGGCGACAGCAGCGACTTGACGCGCCGCGCCTTGAGCGCCGCCTCGACGGTGGCGCGGCTCGCGGCTTCCATGCGCGCCACCTCGAGGTCCTGGCGGCCGAAGGCCCGCACCGCCCGCACCGAGCCCAGGCCTTCGGCAACCACCGCGACGACCTCGCTCTGGCGGACGCGGACCTCGCGGGTCACTTCCTTCACCATCGTCTTGAGGCGGGTGACGAACACCAGCAGGAAGGGCATCGCGCCGATGGCGATCAGCGTGTAGTCCCAGTCGAGCCAGAACATGAGGCCCAGCATGAACACGATCGTCATCAGGTCGACGACGATGCCCAGCGTCGACGACGACGCGAAGTCCTGCACCGTCGAAACGTCGCTGGTGATCGTCGACATCAGCGTGCCGCTCCTGGCGCCGTCGTAATAGCCCAGCGAAAGCCGCTGCAGGTGTTCGTAGATGCGCAGGCGCAGGTCGTTGGCCACCCACTGCCCGATGCTCGCCGTGTAGTAGTTGTCGACGTAGGTCGCGACCGCGCCGACGACGGCGATGAGCACGGTGGCGAGGCCCGCGAACAGCGCGACGCCCAGCGTCTGGCGCCCGATCCCGTAGTCGTGGGCCCAGGAGAGCCAGCCGGGCAGTTGGTGGCTGGCCAGCGCGTCGTCGAGCACCAGCTTCAGCGGCCACGGCGCCGCCAGGCTCGTCGCGATCTCGACCAGCATGGCGGCGAACACGATGACCAGCCACCGGTGATACGGCCGCACCAGTTCCAGGACCAGCCGCGACATCGGCTGCGGCGGCCGGGCCGCGCGCGGCGCCGGCGCGAGCCCGGCCGTCGGCGCAACGGATGCCGGTGAGGTCGCAGGTGGCACGGCGGAAGGATCTTGGCGAGGCATGGGGGGCGACAGGGGAGGGTGCCGGAGCCGCTCGCCCTTCGGGTTCGTCGAGGGCGCTTTCACTACGTCGGACGATCGCGTCCGCTGGTGCCCGGGGCCGGAATCGAACCGGCACGCCCTTTCAGGCGCGAGATTTTGAGTCTCGTGCGTCTACCGATTTCGCCACCCGGGCAGGACTCGTCAGGGGTATTGTAGCCCCTCGTGGAACGGGCTATTGTTCAACCGTGGCAAGCCGGCGAACCGGCCGCAGGACCTCGCGCCGCGACGCGCTGTCCGGCGGCGGGCGTGGCGGCATTATCCCGGAAACCGGGGTCGTCGCCCAGAGCGGTCCCGCCGCGCGGCGTCCGGTCCCGGCCTTTTCCCAGCCCCCCCTTCAACCTCCCGCCAGCCCGCCGATGAGCGCCGTCCGCAACGTCCTGTTCCTCATGTGCGACCAACTGCGGCGCGACTGCCTGTCGTGCTACGGCGGCCGCGTCGACACGCCCAACCTCGACCGGCTCGCCCGCTGCGGCGTGCGCTTCGAGAATGCGTTCGTGCAGTCCGGCGTCGGCGGACCGTCGCGGATGTCCTTCTACACGGGCCGCTACGTCAACTCGCACGGCGTGACCTGGAACAACGTCCCGCTGTCCGCCGCCGAGTACACGTTGGGCGACTACCTGCGCGCGGCGGGCCGCAACGCCACGCTGGCCGGGAAGACGCACGTCGCGGCCGACGCCGCAGCGCTGGCGCGCTTCGGCATCGAGGTCGAATCCGAGCGCGGCGCGCTGCTGCGCGAGGGCGGCTTCGCGTCGATCGAGCGCTACGACGGGCACCGGCCGCCGGGCCCCGAATCGGCGTACGCCGACTTCCTGCGGGCGCACGGCTACGCCGGCGCCGACCCCTGGAGCGATTACGTGATCGCCGCCGACGACGGCGGGCGCATCGTGTCGGGCTGGCAGATGCGCAACGCGCACCTCCCGGCGCGCGTGGCCGAGGAGCACTCGGAAACGGCGTACCTCACCGACCGCGCGCTGGGCTGGATCGAGGCGCAGGGGGCTTCGCCCTGGGTGCTGCACCTGTCGTACGCCAAGCCGCACTGGCCGTACCTCGCGCCGGCGCCGTACCACGAGCTGTATCGCGGCCGCGACGTCGGCCCGATCCGGCGCGGTGCGCAGGACGGCACGGCGGCCGAGCACCCGGTGGTTCGCGCGTACCGCGCCCACGACGAAGCGCTGGCGTTCGCGCGCGAGGAAGTCGCGCGGCACGTGCGGCCGACGTACATGGGCCTGGTCGCACAGGTCGACCACCATATCGGCCGCGTGCTCGATGCGCTGGTCGCGCAGGGGCGCATGGAGGACACGCTGATCGTGTTCGCGTCCGATCACGGAGAGTTTGCCGGCGACCGGGGCCTGGGCGAGAAGGAACTCCTCTACGACGAGATCGTCCACGTGCCGTTCATCGTCTGCGATCCCGATCAGCGCGCCGACGCGACCCGGGGCGGCACCGAAAAGCGCTTCGTCGAGGCGGTCGACGTGCTGCCGACGATCCTCGACGCGCTCGGCGTCGCCGGGGCGCCGCACCGGATCGAGGGCCGGTCGCTGCTGCCGCTCCTGCGCGGGGAAGCCGTTCCCGCGTGGCGCGAAGCGGTATTCGCCGAACTCGACTACGGGTTCCGGCGGGCGCGGCGCGTGCTCGACCGCGGCGTGCAGGAATGCCGCGGCTTCATGGTCCGCACCGCGAGGCACAAGTATGTGCACTGGCAGGGCTTCCGGCCGCAGTTCTTCGACCTCGCCTTCGACCCCGACGAGTACGACGACCCCGGCGCCGAGACGGGTTTCGACCCGGATCGGCAGCGGCTCGCCGAGCGGCTCTTCGACTGGCTGGCGACGCGCAAGCGGCGCACGACCGTCTCCGACGCCGACGTCGAACGCAACACCGACACCCATCAGGCGCGCGGCATCCACCTCGGCGTCTGGTGACCGCCGCCGCCCGTTCCGGGGCGACGCGTCAGACGTGCAATCCCGCCAGCGCGCCGAGCGCGACGGCGACGCCGGCAGCGCCGTAGGCGGCGTACATCAGGCCGCGGTTGCGGGTGAGGATGGTGATCGCCGCCAGCGCGATCGCGATCTGGATCAGCGTCATCGCCTGCGCCCAGCGATGGTGGACGTGCATCGACGCTTCGCTCTTCCTTTCGGCTTCCTTGCCGATCGCTTCCAGCTTTTCCGCCTGCGCCTTGATCACTTCCTTTTCCGCCTTGTAGCGCTCGGCCTCCGTCACGTACTTCGACGACAGCTCGCCGGTGGTCAGCGTCGCGCCGAGTTCGGCGAGATTCTGCTTGCTGCTCTTCGCCTGGTAGAAATTCCACTGGTCGGACGCCTCGGTCTTCTTGATCGCCGCGTCGTTCTTGTACAGCAGCGCGTCGTTCTGCGTGGCGCCGCCCATGTACCCGAACAGCGCGCCGACGGTGGCGAAGATCGCCGTCATCACCGCGATGCGGCCGGCGAACGGGTCGCCGTGCTGCGCTTCGTGCTCGACCGCGTGATCGTGCGGCCCGTGGACGTGAAACCCTCCTTCCGACATGGTGGCTCCTTCCGGTTGGCTCAGCTTTCAGCGCGCGCGGCGTTCGCGCGTGACGAAGCGGTAGGTGAATGCTTCGGGGCCGTCGCCGCGGCGCGGCTCGCCGTGCGTCTGCGGCCATTCGGCGCGATCGAACGGCGGAAACGTCGCGTCGCCGTCGAAGTCGCGGTCGATCTCGGTCAGGTAGAGCAGGGTCGCGCGCGGCAGCGCGGCGCGATAGAGCAGGCCGCCGCCGATGCAGAACGCGGGCGGCGGCAACCGCGCCAGCGCCAGCGCCGCGTCGAGCGTCGCGGCGACCTCGGCGCCGGCGGCGGCATAGTGCGGATCGCGCGTCACGACGATGTTCTGGCGGCCGGGCAGCGGTCCCGCCAGCGACTCCCAGGTCTTTCGGCCCATGATCACCGTGTGGCCGGTCGTCAGCGCGCGGAAGTGCCGCAGGTCGTCGGGCAGGCGCCACGGCAGCCGGTTCCCGTCGCCGATGACGCCGTTGGCGGCGACCGCTGCGATCAGCGCCAGCGGCATGGCGGCGGCGTCCGGGTCGCGCGGGGATTTTTCGGGCGCTTGCGCTCGCCCCGTGGTCGCCGGTGTCATAATTGGCCCGAATTATAGCGGCCAGGCTTGTGTATTACCCTCGTTCTTTCCTCAAATTCATCCTGCTTGGCTTCCTTCTGGTCAGCCTGCCGCTCGTCTATGCGCTGGCCGAGGTGATCTTTTCGCTCGAGCGCCTGCAGGCGCAGGGGCAGGAGGCCGTGCAGCAGGCGGCGCAGGCCGGGCGCACCAGCCGGCAGCTGTTCGAGCAGTCGTCGACGCTCGAGCGCATCGTGCGCCAACACCTGATCCTCGAGGACCCGGCGCTGCTCGAAGACTACGCCCGCGTGCGGCAGGAATTCCACCAGACCATAGGCCAGCTGGCGCAGCTGCCGCTCGAGCCGCGGCAGCAGGCCGTTCTGCAGAGCCTCGCCGACAGCGAGATCGCGCTGCAGACGATGCTGGTTTCGCCGCAGCGCGGCCCCGACGTGCAGGCGCAGCTCGCCAACGGCTACGCGAGGCTTGCCGACGGCGCGCAGGGGACGTTCGCGGCGACCAACCAGGTGACCGAACGCGCGATCGTGCGTCTGCAGGAGACGGCGTCGCAGGGGCGGCAGAAGTGGCTGTACCTCGCGTTCGCCACCGCCGGCATCGCGCTCGCGCTGGCCATCGTCTTCGCCGTGCTGATCGCGCGCCCGATCCGACAGCTCGACATCGCGATCCGCCGGATGGGGACCGCCGACTTCACGCACGCGATCGAGGTCAACGGCCCGCAGGACATGCGCTATCTCGGCCAGCGTCTGGAATGGCTGCGTGCGCGGCTGCACGAGCTCGAGGAACAGCAGACGCGGTTCCTGCGGCACGTCTCGCACGAGCTCAAGACGCCGCTCACCGCGGTGCGCGAGGGCGCCGAACTGCTGCGCGACCGCGTTGCCGGCGATCTTTCGCCCGGGCAGCGCGAGATCGTCCGCATCGTGCGCGAGAACACGCTGCAGCTGCAGAAGCTGATCGAGGACCTGCTCACTTACCACCAGACGCGGGCGCTCGAGGTGCGCGCGGTCGAGACGGTGATGCTGTCCGACGTCGTGCGCCGCGTGATCAAGGAGCACAAGCTCGCCGCGTTCGCGCGGATGGTGACCTTCGACGCCAGGCTGCCCCAGGCGCAGGTCGTCGGCGATTCGGACCGGATCCGCACCATCGTCGACAACCTGGTGTCGAACGCCATCAAGTATTCGCCGCGTTCGGGCACGATCGAGGTGAGCGTCGCGCTGGAGCCGGATTTTGCCGTGATCGACGTCGCCGACGCCGGCCACGGCGTCGATCCCGTCGAGCGGGAGCGGATATTCGATTCGTTCTATCAGGGCAAGCCGCCGATGGAAGGGCGGGTCAAGGGGTCCGGACTCGGACTTGCGATCGCCCGCGAGTACGCGCTGGCGCAGGGCGGAAGGATCGAGGTGCAGGATCGCGCCGACGGCAAGCGCGGGGCGCAGTTCCGCCTGTGGCTGCCGCGGGTCGCCGCGGCGGGCGCGGCCGCGAACGATGCGTCGACCGGCGCTGCCCCGGTCGCGGCGTCGTCGCCGGCGACGATGGCGGGGGGGCGATGACGCTCCGCGGCCGCGTCGTCTGCCTGCTCGCCGTGCTGTGGGCCGCCGGCTGCGCCGCGCCGCCGCCGATGCCGATCGAAGACTACGAAGAGCCGGCGGTCGCGGCGACCGAGCCGGTGCCGATGATCGAGTACCCGCCGATCGAGCCGGTGGAGCCGGCGCCGGTGCCGGTTGCGGTCACCCCGGTGTCCCCGGTTCCCGCCGAGATCGCGCCCGTGCCCAAGGCGGAGGCCGCACCGGCTCCGGCGCCGGTCGGCGCCGCACCGGCCGAGCTTTCGGTCGAGGAGCAGCAGATGAACGGTCTGCTGTCCGATCTGCAGCGCTACGGCGGCCTGCCGGCCGAGGAGGCCCGGCGCGAGCTCAACGCCGTGACGCAGGCGCTGGCCCGGCAGCGCACCGACGTCAACCGCGTCCGTCTGGCGATGCTCTACACGGTGACGCGCACGGGGCCGCAGGACGACCTGCGCTCGCTGCAGCTCCTCGACAACGTCGCGAAGAGCGGTCCCGGCTTGCCGCCCGTCAAGCAACTGGCCGTCGTGCTCCACGTGCAGATTTCCGAGCGCGTGCGCGCGGTGCGCGACGAGCAGCAGAAGGCCGACGCCGCGGTCCAGAAGCTCGAGGCGCTGCGGGCGATGGAGCGCAGCCTGCTGCGCGACCGGGTCCGCGGCGGCGGCGGATCGGGCGGCGGATCGGGCGGCGGGGGCGGCGGCGGCGGGGGATCGGGAGGCGGGGCCGGTGGCTAGCAGCTGGCGCGGTGCGCGCGGTGAGGTGACGATGCATATGGGCGAAATCCTGCTGGTCGACGACGATCCCGACCTGCTCAAGCTGATCAGCCTGCGGCTGGAATCGGTGGGCTACCGCGTGCGCACGGCGGACAGCGGCGAAACCGCGCTGGCCGCGCTCGCCGTCGCGCGGCCGTCGGCGGTGATCACCGACCTGCGGATGCCGGGCATCGACGGCCTGCAGCTGTTCGACGCGATCCATCGCCAGCATCCCGCGCTCCCGGTGATCATCCTCACCGCCCACGGCACGATTCCCGACGCGGTGTCGGCCACGCAGCGCGGCGTGTTCGGCTTCCTGACCAAGCCGTTCGACAGCCAGGACCTGCTGCAGAAGGTCGCCGCGGCGGTCAAGGTCGGCGGCGACGGGCCGTCGCCCGGCCAGGAGGCTTCGGGCGAATGGCGGTCGGGGATCATCACCCACAGCGCGAAGATGGAGGACCTGCTGCGGCAGGCGCGGCTGGTCGCGGATTCCGACGCGAGCGTGCTGATCTACGGCGAGTCCGGCACCGGCAAGGAACTGCTCGCCCGCGCGGTCCATCGCGCGAGTCCGCGCCGCGACCAGCCTTTCATCGCGGTGAACTGCGGCGCGATTCCCGAGCCGCTGCTCGAATCCGAGCTCTTCGGTCACGCCCGCGGCGCGTTCAGCGGCGCCGTCCAGGCGCACAAGGGCCTGTTCCAGGCGGCCGACGGCGGCACGATCTTCCTCGACGAAATCGGCGACATGCCGCTCGCGCTCCAGGTCAAGCTGCTGCGCGTGCTGCAGGAAGGCGAGGTGCGCCCGGTCGGCGCCACGCGCTCGATCCCGATCGACGTGCGCGTCATTTCGGCCACGCACCGCGATCTCGACGCGCACATGGCGACCGGGCAGTTTCGCGAAGACCTCTACTACCGGCTCAACGTCGTCTCGCTGCGGCTGCCGGCGCTGGCCGACCGGCGGGAAGACATTCCGCTGCTGGCGACGCATTTCCTGCGCAAGCTCGCCGAGCGCTACAAGAAGCCGGTGCCGTCGCTCGCGCCCGACGCGATGGCGATGCTGGTCTCGGCGCCGTGGCCGGGGAACGTGCGGCAGCTCCTCAACCTGCTCGAACAGGCGCTGGCGCTCGCGACCACCGGCGTGATTCCCGCGTCGCTGGTGCAAAGCGCGCTGCGCGAGGACGAGAGCGCGCTGGTGCCGTTCGAAGAGGCGCGCAAGCAGTTCGAGCGCGACTACCTGGTGCGGCTCCTGAAGATCACCGGCGGCAACGTCACGCAGGCGGCGCTCCTGGCCAAGCGCAACCGGACCGAGTTCTACAAGCTGCTGCAAAGGCACCGGCTCGAGCCGGCGATGTTCAAGGAAGCGAAGGCCCCCTGACCGCGGGGCAGGTCGCGGCGGGGCCGCCTGGGCCGCCGGTCGCTGCCCGATCGCGCCGCGCGGCCGGATTCCGCCGCGAAAACAACGCCTGCCGCCGCTCCCGGGGACGGACGCCGCCATTTGTCGGGCAGCGGCGACCCGGGTTATCCAATGAATTCAGTGACTTGCAATATCGCCCCCCGGCGCTGTCGGGGACCTGCGACAGCCGGGCGCCGATCCATCGCGCACGGCAGCCAGCGCTGCCGGCGCGGCCGCTGCCGTTGTCATAGGGGGAACGCGCGTTTCGGCCGCCCGGACCGGCCGACGGCCGAGACCTGGTACGCGAATTGCTTTGGGTAACGCATCAAACCCGTCACCCCAAGATCATGGAAACCTTCTCCCCCGAATTCGCCCAATACTGGCTGGCCGGCCGACGGGAGCCCGCAGGCGACGCCAGCGTGCCCGGGCGCGGCGAGGATTCGCCGTCGGCGACGCAGCGCGAAGCCTTCGAGGCGCTGGTCGACCGCGTCGTTGCCGCGCGCAGCGTGCTCTAGGACAGCGGCCGGGGCCGCGAACCCCCGATCGGGGCCGGCGTCGCGCCGGTCGCCGAAGCACGGCTGCAGGGCGCCACCGCCCCGAGCCCGCCCGATCCCCCTTACCCGCTACATTCCTCCTGGCGGGTTTTTTTTGGGCGTTCGATCAGACGGCGACCGCCGCCCTGATCGCCGGGTGGCACTGGTAGTCGGCGATCTCGAAGTCCTCGTACCGGTAGTCGAAAAGCGAATCGGCCTTGCGGCGGATGACCAGCCGGGGCAGCGGGAACGGCGCGCGGGCGAGTTGGAGGTCGACCTGCGCCAGGTGGTTGACGTAGAGGTGGCAGTCGCCGCCGGTCCAGACGAAGTCGCCGACGCCGAGGCCGGCCTGCTGCGCGACCATGTGCGTCAGCAGCGCGTACGACGCGATGTTGAAGGGCACGCCGAGGAAGATGTCGCAGCTTCGCTGGTAGAGCTGGCACGACAGCTTGCCGTCGGCCACGTAGAACTGGAAGAACGCGTGGCAGGGCGGCAGCCGCATCTGCGGGATGTCGCCGACGTTCCAGGCCGAGACGATCAGGCGGCGCGAATCGGGATTGCGCCGGATCTCCGCCATCAGCGCCGCCATCTGGTCGATGTGGCGGCCGTCGGGCGCGGGCCAGCTGCGCCACTGGTAGCCGTAGATCGGTCCCAGCTCGCCCTGCGCGTCGGCCCATTCGTCCCAGATGGTGACGCCTTCCGCCTGCAGCGGACGGACGTTGGTCTCGCCGCGCAGGAACCAGAGCAGCTCGTGGACGATCGACTTGGTGTGCACCTTCTTGGTCGTCAGCAGCGGAAAGCCGGCGCCGAGGTCGAAGCGCATCTGGTGACCGAACACCGAGACGGTGCCGGTGCCGGTGCGATCGCGCTTGGCGACGCCGTGGTCGCGGACGTGGCGCATGAAATCGAGATAGGGGCGCATCGGGCGGGCGGCGGGGAACGGGTCGGTCGGCGCGGATCTCTGGTCGCGGTGGGCGCCGCCGCGGCATTGTAGCGCGCCCGGCGGCGGACTGCGGCGCGCGCGGACCCCCGCGCGAAACTGCTCACCCCGCGCGCCGGCCGGCGCCGCGCTGACGTAACATTCGCCCATGGACGCCGCCTTTCGCGGCACCGCCGGACGACGCATGCACCCGCCCAGCCAGTTCGACCTCCTGAAAGAGCGCCGTTTCGCGCCGTTTTTCTGGACCCAGTTCCTGGGCGCCGCCAACGACAACGTCTACAAGAACGCGCTGATCATCTTCGCGGCGTTCCACGCGGCGAGCATGACGAGCCTCGACCCGAAGGCGCTGGTCAACCTCGCCGGCGCGGTGTTCATCGCGCCGTTCATGCTGCTGTCCGCGACCTCGGGCCAGCTCGCCGACAAGTTCGAGAAGTCGCGGCTGATCCGCTGGATCAAGCTGTTCGAGATCGCGATCATGGCCATCGGGCTGGCCGGCTTCTGGCAGCGCAACCTCGTGCTGCTGCTGCTGGCGCTGGCGCTGATGGGCGTGCACTCGACGCTGTTCGGGCCGGTCAAGTACGCGATCCTGCCGCAGCACCTGAAGCCCGACGAGCTGGTCGGCGGCAACGGACTGGTCGAGATGGGCACCTTCGTCGCGATCCTGCTGGGCACGATCGCGGGCGGCCTCGTCGTCGCGATCCCGGGCGCGGGTCCGGTCGTCGCCGGCGCGCTCGCGGTCGCCATGGCGCTGGCCGGCTATGTCGTCAGCCGCGGCATTCCGCTGACGCCGGCGGTGGCGCCCGACCTCGCGATCAACTGGAACCCGTTCACCGAGACGTGGAAGAACCTGCGCTTCGCCCAGGGCAACCGCGTCGTCTGGCTGTCGATGCTCGGCATCTCGTGGTTCTGGTACTACGGCGCGATCTTCCTCGCGCAGTTTCCGGGCTTCAGCAAGGACGTCCTCGGCGGCGACGAACACGTGGTGACGCTGCTGCTGGCGCTGTTCTCGGTCGGCATCGGCGTCGGGTCGCTGCTGTGCGAGCGGCTGTCCGGGCGCAAGGTCGAGCTCGGGCTGGTGCCGTTCGGGTCGATAGGGCTGACCGTGTTCGCGCTCGACCTGTGGCTCGCCAGCCGCCAGCTGCACGCGACCGGTGTCGCCGGGCTCGGCGCGTTCTTCGCCAACCCGGCGCACTGGCGCGTCGCCGCCGACCTGGTGCTGATCGGGATGTTCGGCGGCTTCTACATCGTGCCGCTGTACGCGCTGATCCAGGAGCGCTCCGAGCCGGCGTTCCGGTCGCGGATCATCGCCGCCAACAACATCCTCAACGCCGTGTTCATGGTCGCCTCGGCCGGCGTGGCGATCGGCCTGTTCGCGGCCGGACTGTCGATTCCGCAGCTCTTCCTGGTGACGGCGCTGATGAACGCCGTGGTCGCGGTGTTCATCTACGGCCTCGTCCCCGAGTTCCTGATGCGGTTCATCGCCTGGCTGCTGATCCACACCATGTACCGGGTGCGCGAGGAGGGGCTGGACAACATCCCCGACGAGGGGCCGTGCATCGTCGTCTGCAACCACGTGAGCTACGTCGACGCGGTGGTCATCGCCGCCAGCGTGCGGCGGCCGATCCGCTTTGTCATGGATCACCGCATCTTCGCGATTCCCCTGCTGTCGTTCGTCTTCCGCGCCATGCGCGCGATCCCGATCGCGTCGGCGAAGGAGGACCCGACGATGAAGGATCGCGCTTTCGCCGAGGCGGCCGCGGCGCTCGCCGGCGGCGAGATCGTCGGCATCTTTCCCGAGGGCAGGCTCACCGAGACCGGCGAGATCTCCCCGTTCCGGCCGGGGGTCGCGCAGATGATCGAGACCACGCCGGTGCCGGTGGTGCCGCTGGCGCTGTCGGGCCTGTGGGGAAGCTTCTTCAGCCGCTCGCATCGGGGCCGCGCGATGCGCCGGCTGCGCGGGATCTTCTCGCGTATCCGGCTCGCCGCCGGGGCGCCGATACCGCCGGACCGCGTCGCGCCGGAAGAGCTCGAGGCGATCGTGCTCGCGCTGCGCGGCGAGCGCCGATGAACGATCCACGCCGAGGCGCGAAGCCATGCTTGCACTGATCGGATTGCTCGTCGGCGCGCTCGCCGGCCACGCGCTGTGGGGAGAGTGGGGGACGATCGTCGGCGGCCTCGCCGGGTTTCTCGGCGGCGCCGTGATCGCGGGCAAGCGCCAGCGCGACGCGCATCGCAGGCCCGACGCCGTGCCGGCGCCTGCGGGCGCCGTCGCGACCGTGCCGACCGATCCGCTGCTGATCCGGCGCATCGAGGCGCTCGAAGCGCGGATCGCGGCGTTGGAGGGGGCGCGGGACGGGCTCGCGCCGCACGCCGCGGCGCCTGCGGCGGAGGTGGTCGCGTCGGAGCTGTCGGCGGCGGGCGAAGCCGTCGTTTCGGTGGCGTTGTCGCCGTTGCCGCCGATGGCGCCGCCCGCCGCAGGCTTACGCGCGTCGCTCGACGCCACGCCGGAATCCGACGCGAGCGCAGCGCTTCCGGCGGCCGCGGCGCCGGTGCCGCGCGCCAATCCCGCCTGGGCGTGGGTGACCGGCGGCAACGCGCTCACGCGCATCGGCGTCGTCGTGCTGTTCTTCGGCGTCGCCTTCCTGCTCCGCTATTTCGCCGAGCACTTCACCGTGCCGATCGAATGGCGGCTGGCCGCGGTCGCCGTGGCGGGCGCGGCGCTGACCGGGCTCGGGGTCCGGCTGGCGCGGTCGCGGCCGGGCTACGGACTGTCGCTGCAGGGGGCGGGCGCGGGCATCCTGTACCTCACCACCTACGCCGCCTTCCGGCTGTACGCGGTGCTGCCGGACGAGGCGGCGATCGCGCTCCTGGTCGCCATCGCCGCGCTGACCGTGGCGCTGGCGTCGCGCGCGGACTCGCAGGCGCTCGCCGGCCTCGCCATCGCCGGCGGCTTCCTGGCGCCGATGCTGGCGGCGACGCCCGGCGCGCCGCTGCCGCTGTTCGGTTATTTCGCCGTCCTCAACGGCGCGATCCTCGCGCTGGCGTGGCGGCGCGCGTGGCGGGCGCTGAACGTGCTGGGCTTCGTTTTCACGTTCGCGCTGGGACTGTTCTGGGGGCAGCGCTACTACGCCCCCGAGCACTTCGCGACGGTCGAGCCGTTCCTGGCGCTGTTCTTCGCCTTCTACGTCGCGATCGCGATCCTCGAGGCGCGGCGCGGCGCACTCGAGGTCAGGCGGCCGGTCGACGGCGTGCTGGTGTTCGGCGTGCCGCTCGCCGGCTTCGTGCTGCAGGCGGCGCTGGTGACCGACACCCGCTACGGCGCCGCGTGGAGCGCGCTGGCGCTGGCGGCGGTCTACGCCGCGCTCCATGCCGCGCTGCGCCGGCGCGCCGAACCCGCGCTGGCGCTCCTGGCGCAGGCCTTCGCCGCGCTGGCGGTGATCTTCGCCACGCTGGCGGTCCCGTTCGCGTTCGACGACCAGTGGACGGCGGCGCTGTGGGCGGTCGAAGCTGCGGGCGTCTACTGGCTGGGCGTGCGCCAGGCTTCGCCGCTGGCGCGGGCGTTCGCGCTGCTGGTCGAACTCGCCGCCGGCGCCGCGTTCGTCTGGTCGGGCGGCGTCACCGCCGACGATCCCCTGTTTGCCAACGGGTATTTCATCGGCGCGGCGGCGATCGCGGCGTCGGCGCTGGCGACCGCGCTGTTCGCCGACCGCGCCGGCGACGAACTGCCCGCGCGCGAGCGGCCGGTGACGCCGCTGGTGTTCGGCTGGGGAGCGGTGTGGTGGTTCGCCGCCGGCGGCATGGAAGTCGTCCGCCATCTGGGGCGCGCGGAAGAGGTGCACGCGGCGCTGGGCTGGGTCGTCGGCAGCGTCGCGCTGGCGCTCGCGCTGGGGCGAGTCCTGCGCTGGCCGCGTCTGGCCACCGCCGGCGTCGCGCTGCTGCCGGTGATGGGCGTCGCCGCGCTCGCCGATTTCGAGCGGGCGCGAACGACGTTGACGGCGCTGGGCTGGCTCCTGTGGCCCGCGGCCTGGGTCGTGCACGCACTCGTCCTGCGCGCGGCGGACGGGTCGGACGGGCGCCGCCCGCCCGGCGCGACCGGGGTGCTGCGCGCGGTGCACGCGCTGTCGCTGTTCGCGCTTACCGCGCAGGTGGCGTGGGAGGCGAGCGAGTGGGTGGGCCGGTGGACGCCCGCGCACACCGCGTGGGTCGCGTGTGCGGCGGCGCTGCCCGCGGCAGCGTGCCTGTGGGCGGTCACGCGCGGGCGCGACGATCCGCGCTGGCCGTTCCCTGGGCACGGCGACGCCTACGCCGTCGGCGCCGGCACGCCGATCGCGGCGCTGCTCGCCGTGTGGTTCTTCGCGGTGAACGCGCTCTCGCCCGGCGACGTCTCGCCGCTGCGCTACGTGCCGGTGGTCAATCCGCTGGACCTCACGCTCGTGCTAGCGATGGCGGCGATGTTCGGCTGGGGCCGGCGGTTCGCGCCGCTGTCCGAGCGCATGCTCTATGCGTGGCTCGGCGTGGGGCTGTTCGTCGGGCTCAACGGCGTCGTGCTGCGCACGGCGCACCACTGGGCCGACATCGCCTGGCGGCTGCCGGCGCTGATGGCGTCGAAGCCGCTGCAGGCTGCGCTCACGCTGACCTGGAGCGCGACCGCGCTGGCGGTGATGTTCGCGGCGACGCGCCGCGGGCTGCGGCCGTTGTGGATGGTGGGCGCGGGCCTGCTCGCCGTCGTCGTCGGCAAGCTGTTCCTGCTCGACCTGGGCGCGCTGTCGGGTCTGCCGCGCGTCGTCGCGTTCCTGGGCGTCGGCGTCCTGCTGCTGGCGATCGGCTATCTCTCGCCGCTGCCGCCGGCCGCGGCCGACGCG
>CAIWHR010000098.1 GCA_903912485.1 uncultured beta proteobacterium
CGTGAAAGCGGTGAAGGGGGAGGAAAGTCCGGGCTCCGCAGAGCAGGATGCCGGGTAACGCCCGGACGCTATAAGTCGCCGTTAGCGCGGCCGATGAAGGCGATGAACAGGGCCACAGAGACGAGTCGCTTCCGTTCCGGGTCACACCGGCGCGGAAGCGGGTGAAACGCGGCAACCTCCATCCGGAGCAACACCAAGTAGGCGGACGACGACGCTGCTCGCCGAGTCCGCGGGTAGGTGGCTTGAGCGCGCCGGTAACGGCGCGCCTAGAGGAATGACGGCCATAGCGCGCCTTAGAAACGCGCCGTAACAGAACCCGGCTTATCGGCTGACTTCGACCCCTTTTTCGCAGCAGCTGCGCGCCCCGCCCCGGGGGTTGCGGCTGCGCCGCCCGCGCCAGGCGTCGCCGCGCTCGCCGTCACCGCCGGCGTTTCGCGTCCTTCAGGATCTCGCGCGCCGCGTTGTGCCCGGGAACGCCGGTCACGCCGCCGCCGGGATGCGTTCCCGACCCGCAGAGGTACAGCCCGGGCAGCGGCGCGCGATAGCTGCCGTGCCCCAGGATCGGCCGCGCCGAGAACAGCTGGTCGAGCGACAGCGCGCCGTGGAAGATGTCCCCACCGGTCAGGCCGAACTCGCGCTCGAGGTCGAGCGGCGAGAGCACGCGCCGGCCGAGCACGCTGGCCCGGAAATACGGCGCGGCGCGGTTCACCGTGTCGAGCATCAGGTCGGCGACTTCGTCGCGCGCGTCGTCCCAGGTCCGCCCCGGCGCGACCTCCGCCAGGTCCGGATGCACGTGCTGGCAGAACAGGCTCGCGACGTGCAGGCCGGGCGGCGCCAGCGAAGCGTCGACGACCGACGGGATCAGCACTTCGACGATGGGCGCGCGCGACCAGCCGGCCGTCCGCGCGTCGAAATACGCGCGCTCCATGTACGCCAGCGACGGCGCGAGGATGATGCCGCTGGCGTGATGCTGCGCCGCTGCCCTGCCCGGCAGCGCGCTGAAGTCGGGCAGCTCGGACAGCGCGACGTTCATGCGGAACGTCCCCGAGGCGCAGCGGTACGCGGCGATCCGGGCGGAAAAATCGGCGTCGAGGTGCTCGGGCGCGACGAGTTGCTGGAACAGCAGTTTCGGATTCACGTTGGCGGCGACGCGCTTCGCCGCGACGGTCTCGCCGCTTTCGAGCTCGACGCCGACGACGCGCCCGCCCTCGACCAGGACGCGGGCCACCGGCGCGCCGGTGCGCAGGACCACGCCCCGCGCCGCGCACTCCTTCGCCATCGCCGCGGTGATCGCGCCCATCCCGCCGATGGCGTGGCCCCACTGGCCGCGCAGGCCGTTGACCTCGCCGAACACGTGGTGCAGCAGCCCGTACGCCGAGCCCGGCGTGTACGGACTGGCGTAGTTGCCGACGACGGCGTCGAAGCCGAACGCGGCCTTGATCGGCGCGGATTCGAACCAGCCGTCGAGCACGTCCCCGGCGCTCTTGGTGAAGAGGTCCAGCACGTCGCGCTGGCCGGAAAGGTCCAGTGCGCGAAAGCACCTGGCCACCTTCCACGCGTCGAGCAACGCGTGGATGCCGCCCCCAAGGTTGGGCGGCGTCGCGAGCAGGAGTTCGCGCAGCACGTCGGCGACGCGGTCGAGCATCGCGTAGTACGCCGGCAGCCGCTGCGCGTCGCGCGACGAGAACCGGGAGACCTCGGCCTGCGTCGCCTCGAGGCCGCCGCCGAGCCTGAGATAGCCGCCGCCCTCGTCGACCGGCAGCGGCAGGAAGTTGGACAGCGGACGCGGGACGATCGCGAGGCCGTGCCCGGCCAGCCGCAGGTCGCGAATGACCTTGGGATTGAGCAGGCTCACCGTGTAGCTTGCGGTCGAGTTGCGGAACCCCGGGTGGAACTCCTCGGTGACCGCCGCGCCGCCCAGGATGCCGCGGCGCTCGAGCACGCAGACCGAGAGGCCGGCGCCGGCGAGGTACGCGGCGCAGACGAGGCCGTTGTGACCGCCGCCGATGACGACGGCGTCGAAACTGCGGCGCGGCGCGGCCACGAGTCAGCGTGTGCGGCGCATCAGGCCTCGCCGCTGCCGTTCCCCGCGGCGACGGTCGAGAAGCCGCAGTCGACGTAGGTGATCTCGCCGGTGATCGCGCTCGACAGCGTGGAAAAATAGAACGCCGCGACGTTGCCGACCTCGTCGATGGTGACGTTGCGCCGCAGCGGCGCCGCCTTCTCGAACTGGCTCAGCAATTTCGAGAAGTTGCCGATGCCGGCCGCGGCCAGCGTCTTGATCGGCCCGGCCGAGATGCCGTTGACGCGAATGCCCTCGGGACCGAGGCAGGTGGCGAGATACCGGACGTTCGCCTCGAGGCTGGCCTTGGCGAGGCCCATCACGTTGTAGTTCGGGACCGTCCGCAGCGCGCCGAGGTAGGACAGCGTCAGCAGCGACCCGGCCCGGCCCTGCATCAGCGGCCGCGCGCCCTTGGCGAGCGCCGCGAAGCTGTACGAACTCACGTCGTGCGCGATCGCGAACGCCGAGCGGGAAATCGCATCCAGGTAGTCGCCGGACAGCGCCTCGCGCGGCGCGTAGGCGATCGCGTGCAGCAGGCCGTCGAGCCCTCCCCACTCCGACTTCAGCGCCGCGAACACGGCGTCGATCTGGTCGTCGCGGGTGACGTCGCAGGGCAGCACCGGCACGCTGCCGAACTCGGCGGCGATCCTGGTCACGCGATCCTTCAGCGCTTCGTTGACGTAGGTGAACGCCAGCGCGGCACCCTCGCGGTGGCAGCAGCGCGCGACGCCGTAGGCGATCGAGCGCTGCGAGAGAATGCCCGTGATCAGGATCTTCTTGCCGTCGAGAAAGCCCATCGTGACTCCGTTGAATGCGCCCGGGATGCCCGGCGGCGGCTCAGAGACCCAGCGTCGGAAACATCGGCTCCGGCGATCCGATCACGCCGCACGCGATCCGGCTGTTGGGAACGCCGGGCCGCGCTTCCAGCGAACCGCTCCCGCCGTCGTGCACGATGACCGAGCGCCCCATCACGCCCGTCGGCCCGCCGACCCGGTATCCCGGGAGATACATGGTGAGCGTTCTGGTGTCGTCGTTCTTGCGAAACTGCACCACCGACAGCGGCACGCCCGGCGGCGCCCACGGCGCTCCGGCGGCGAATCCGTTGATCGACGAGCAGTTTCCGTGCTCGTGGATCGCGACCCGGTACTCGCCGGGGCCGATGCTCCCGATCCAGAGCGAGACGTCGACGCCCGCGCGCGCGTCGTGCAGCAGCGCCGAACCGCTGGCCGACGAGCCGCCGGTGCCGATGAGCTTCGCCTCGACATTGCCGGCCGCCTCGGACGGCGCCGCCGCGACCGGAGCCGCCGACGGATCCTTCGTCGACTGACATCCGCCGACGGCGACCGCCGCCGACAGCGCGAGCAGCGCGCCGAACGCGGCCACGCGTCGCCTTGCGCAGCGGCCTCCCGCGGTCGCGCCGCCGATCACGCCTTCCTGATCACGCCGCAGGCCACGCGCGCGCCCGAATTGCCGGTGGGCTGCGTCGTGTAGTCGTCGGCGTCCTTGTGCACGATGACGCTGCGGCCGACGATGTCGGTGCTGCCTGCGCCGAGGGTGACGACGTCGAGTTCGGCCGACAGCGTCGCCTTGCCCGAACCGTCGGCCAGCAGCGCGGGCATGTCGCCCGCGTGGTGATCCGGCATCGACGCCGCCCCGTGCGGCTTGCCGAGCGGATTGAAGTGCCCGCCGGCGCTGGTGCCGTCAGCCGAGCTGCAGTCGCCCTTGTCGTGGATGTGGAAGCCGTGCGGACCCGGGGTGAGCCCGGTGACGCTGGCGGTGACGAACACCTTGTTGCCTTTCTGGACGAATTCCACCTTGCCGCCGGCCGTGTTGCCGCGCGTCGGCTCCAGCACCGCGGTGGCCGACGGCGCGCCGGCAATCACGCCTGCGCAGCCGCCGACGAAGGTTCCGATCGCCGCCACCACCCATCGATTCATCCTGCATCCTCCGGATTCGGTCCCGGCGCGCCCGAGGCGCGCCAATCGCCGACAGCCCTCAATGATAAGGGATGGCCGCGACGAAGGCCACAGCGACGCTTCGCCCGAAGATCGCCCACCGCAGCGGTCGGTACGTGGCTATAATCCGCCGCGGGTTCAACGCCAGCGCACCCGGTCCAAAGGGTGCGCGGCACACCAACAGGGGGAGTCGATGGTGCAAGCGAGCAGTGCGGCCGGTGCGTTCGCCCGGAATGGAATGGCCACGGCGCGACGCCTGGCAGGTCTGGCCGGCACCGTCGGCGCCGCGGGAATGCTTGCCGGCTGCCTCGGCGGCGGCGGCGACGGCGGCCCGGCCGAAGTCATCAACGTCAAGCCCGCGTTCGTCGGCACCGTCACCAAGGCGACCTACGACGGCGCGAGCGACGATCTGCTCACCGCGGGCCTCGGCAAGACCGGCCTCGGCGCCGCCGCCGCGCCGGCGCCCGCCAACCCCGTCGCGCCGACCGCGGCGGAACTGCGCCGCAACGCGATCTTCAACAACTACCGCGCGATTCTCGACATCAGCCCCAAGGGCGGCTACGGGACGCTGTACGGCCCGAACGTCGACGCCAACGGCGGCGACACGCTGGGCGAAGGCAAGATCGCCGGCAGCGAGTATCTCGCCTACGCCGACGACGGCACCGGCAAGAAGAACGTGACGATGGTGGTGCAGGTCCCGGTGTCGTTCAGCCAGAGCGTGCCGTGCATCATCACCGCCGCCTCGTCGGGCTCGCGCGGCGTCTACGGCGCCATCGGCTCCGCCGGCGAATGGGGACTCAAGCACGGCTGCGCGGTCGCCTACACCGACAAGGGCACCGGCATGGGCACGCACGACCTGATGACCAACACGGTCGACCAGCAGGACGGCGTGCGTGCGGACGCCGTCGCCGCGGGGACGAAGTCGAACTTCACCGCGGCGCTCGACTCCAACGCGCGCGTTGCGTTCAACGTCGATTACCCGAACCGGCTGGCTTTCAAGCACGCGCATTCGCAGCAGAATCCGGAGAAGGACTGGGGCAACGACACGCTCAACGCCGTTCGCTTCGCGTTCTACGTGCTGAACGAGCAGTTCGCGCCCAAGTCCACCGACGGCAGGACGACGGTCAAGTTCCAGGCCGGCAACACCATCGTCATCGCGTCGTCGGTCTCCAACGGCGGCGCGTCGGCGATCGCCGCCGCCGAGCAGGACACCGAAGGGCTGATCGACGGCGTCGCCGTCGGCGAGCCGGTGCTCGAACAGGCGCCGAACCCGAGCCTCGTCGTGAAGCAGGGCAGCAAGTCGCTCGCGGGCGGCGGCAAGTCGCTGCTCGACTACTACACGCTCGCCAACCTCTACGAGCCCTGCGCGACGCTGTCGACGCGGGCGATCGGCTCGCCGGGCCTCGCGGTCGTCCTGCCGAGCCCGGTGATCTCGGCCAACCGCTGCAACGCGCTGAAGGCGAAGGGCCTGCTGACGTCGTCGACGACCGCCGAGCAGGCGGAGGAGTCGATGGACAAGCTGCTCGCCGCCGGCTACCAGCCCGAGTCCAACGTGCTGCATGCGTCGCACTACGCGCTCGGCATCCCGCCGGTCGTCGTGACCTTCGCCAGCGGCTACGGCAAGTTCGGCGTCACCGACCGGCTGTGCGGCTACTCGTTCGCGGCGACCGACGCCACCGGCAAGCCGACGACGATCGCCGCCGCGCAACTGGCGCAGGTGTTCGCCAACGCCAACGGCATCCCGCCGACGGCGACGGCCAACCTCGTCAACGACAACGCCGCGGGCGGGCCGCAGCTCACCGGAATCTCGGTCACGCCGTCGACCGGGCTGCAGGACTTCAACGTCGACGGCGCGATCTGCCACCGCAACCTCGTCACCGGCAGCGACGCCAACGCCGTGCGCGTGCAGAACGGCATCAAGGAGACGCTGCGCAGCGCCAACCTGCACGGCAAGCCGGCGCTGATCGTCGCCGGCCGCGCCGACACGCAGGTGCCGGTGCCGTTCAACGCGCGACCCTACTTCGGCCAGAACAAGATCGTCGAGGGCGCCGCGAGCAAGCTGTCGTACATCGAGGTGCAGAACGCGCAGCATTTCGACGCCTTCATCGACAACGCCGCGCTCCCCGGCTACGACTCGCTGTACGTGCCGCTGCACTATTACTTCATCCAGGCGATGGACCGGATGTGGGCGAACCTGACGCAGAACACCGCGCTGCCGCCGTCGCAGGTCGTGCGCACGACGCCGCGCGGCGGCACTCCCGGCGCCGCACCGGCAATCACCAGGGCGAACGTGCCGCCGATCGCCACCGCGCCGCTGGCCTCGGACGCGATCACGTACTCGAACAACACGGTGACGATCCCCGACTGATCGTGCGTCGACCCTCCCGGGGGAGCGGCGCGGGAGGGGAAAGCTGCCGCGGTAGAATACGACGGCCGTCCGCCATGGACGGCCGTTTTTCTTCGACCGCAGGCCCGCCATGTCCGCCATGACCCCGTCCGAAATCGTCTCCGAGCTCGACAAGCACATCGTCGGGCAGGACGCCGCCAAGCGCGCGGTCGCCATCGCGCTGCGCAACCGCTGGCGCCGGCAGCAGGTGCCCGAGCCGCTGCGTCAGGAGATCACGCCGAAGAACATCCTGATGATCGGACCGACGGGGGTCGGCAAGACCGAGATCGCGCGCCGTCTCGCGCGGCTCGCCGACGCGCCTTTCATCAAGATCGAGGCGACCAAGTTCACCGAGGTCGGCTACGTCGGCCGCGACGTCGACACCATAATCCGCCACCATGTCGACGCCGCGA
>CAIWHR010000099.1 GCA_903912485.1 uncultured beta proteobacterium
ACGGCAGCATTCCGATCGACCCCGTGAGCATGGACGCCTCATCGGACAGGATATCTCCGAACATGTTGCCGGTGACGATGACGTCGAACTGCTTCGGGTTGCGCACGAGCTGCATCGCCGCGTTGTCGACGTACATGTGCGACAGCGCGACGTCGGGGTACTCGCCGGCCATGCCGGTGACGACTTCGCGCCACAGCATGCTGGTGTCGAGCACGTTGGCCTTGTCGACCGAGCACAGTTTCTTCCCGCGCTTTCTCGCCGTCGCGAAGCCGACGGCCGCGATGCGGCGGATCTCGCTCTCGCTGTAGAGCATGGTGTCGAAGCCCTCGGCCTCGCCCGCGGCATTGGTGCGCCGTCCGCGCGGCTGGCCGAAATAGATGTCGCCGGTGAGCTCGCGGATGATCATCAGGTCGAGGCCGGCGACGACCTCGGGCTTCATCGTCGACGACGCGGCGAGCTCCGGATAGAGCAGCGCGGGGCGCAGGTTGGCGAACAGTCCCAGCGCCTTCCTGATGCCGAGGATCCCCTGCTCCGGCCGCAGCGCGCGCGGCAGCGCGTCGTAGCGCGGGCCGCCGACGGCGCCCAGCAGCACCGCGTCGGCCGACCGCGCCAGAGCCAGCGTGGCGTCGGGCAGCGGGTGGCCCGCCGCGTCGTAGCCGGCGCCGCCGATCGGCGCGGTCTCGGTCTCGATCGGCAGCCCTTCGCGGCGCAGCAGGTCGAGGATGCGCACCGCCTCGCCCACGATCTCGGGGCCGATGCCGTCGCCGGGAAGGATCGCGATTTTCATGTCAGTTGCTCCACCGCCTGCAGGCCGCTCCGCGACCCGCGAGACGAGACAGTCTCACCCTAGATGAGCCATGGTTGTTCGGCCAGCCGCCTCGCCTCGAACGCGCGTACGGCGTCGGCGTGCTGCAGCGTGAGGCCGATGTCGTCGAGACCGTGCAGCAGGCAGTGCTTGCGGAACGGCTCGGCGTCGAAGTGAAAGACCATCGACTCGTCGGGCGCGGCGACCTGCTGCCGCTCGAGGTCGATGGTCAGCTTGAATCCCGGAAACGCGTTCACCGCGCCGAACAGCAGGTCGACCTGCGACTCGGACAGCACGATCGGCAGCAGGCCGTTCTTGTAGCAGTTGTTGAAGAAGATGTCGGCGTACGACGGCGCGATCAGCGCGCGGAAGCCGTAGTCGGCAAGCGCCCAGGGCGCGTGCTCGCGCGAGCTGCCGCAGCCGAAGTTGCGCCGCGCCAGCAGGACCTGCGCGCCGCGGTAGCGCGGCTCGTTGAGCACGAAATCGGGGTTGATGCGGCGGGTGGCGTTGTCCATCCCCGGCTCGCCGTGATCGAGGTAGCGCCACGCGTCGAACAGGTTCGGTCCGAAGCCCGAACGCTTGATCGATTTCAGGAACTGCTTGGGGATGATGGCGTCGGTGTCGACGTTGGCGCGATCGATCGGCGCCACCAGCCCGGTGAGAGTGAGGAAGGGTTCCATGGCGGACTCAGTAGGGTTTCGCCTTGCCGGCCGCCTTCTCGACCGAACTGCCGGCGGCCTTGATGTCCTTGCCCGCGCCCTCGATGGTATTGCAGCCGGCGGCGAACAGAACCGCGCCCAGGATCGCAGCCAGCGCTGCGACGTGCTTGACCATGTCGTTGTCTCCTTGCGTCACGCCAGCCGGCGCACGTCGACGAAATGCCCCATGATCGCCGCCGCCGCCGCCATCGCCGGGCTGACGAGATGGGTGCGGCCGCCCGCGCCCTGCCGCCCCTCGAAATTGCGGTTCGACGTCGACGCGCAGCGCTCGCCCGGCTCCAGCCGGTCGTCGTTCATCGCGAGGCACATCGAGCAGCCGGGTTCGCGCCACTCGAAGCCGGCGTCGCGGAAGATCCGGTCCAGCCCCTCGCGCTCGGCCTGCGCCTTGACCAGGCCCGAACCCGGAACCACCAGCGCCTGCCTGACGCTCGACGCCACGCGCCGGCCGCGCGCGACGGCCGCCGCGGCGCGCAGGTCCTCGATCCGCGAATTCGTGCACGAGCCGATGAACACCTTGTCGACGTGGACGTCGGTCATCGGCGTGTTCGGCGCCAGCCCCATGTAGGTCAGCGCGCGTTCCAGCCCCTCGCGCCGCGCCGCATCCCTTTCGCGGTCGGGATCGGGCACGCGGCCCTCGATCGACACCACCATCTCCGGCGACGTGCCCCAGGTGACCTGCGGCGCCAGCGCCGACGCGTCCAGCGCGACCACCTCGTCGAAGCTTGCGCCGTCGTCGCTCGCGAGCGCGCGCCACTGCGCGACCGCGCGGTCCCACAGCTCCGGCGCCGGCGCGAACGGCCGCCCGCGCAGGTACTCGATGGTCTTGTCGTCGACGGCGACCATGCCGGCGCGCGCGCCGGCCTCGATCGCCATGTTGCAGAGCGTCATCCGCCCTTCCATCGACAGCGCCTCGACCGCGCTGCCGGAGAATTCGATCGCGTGGCCGGTGCCGCCCGCGGTGCCGATCCTGCCGATCACCGCCAGCGCCAGGTCCTTGGCCGTCACCCCCGCGGGCAGCCGGCCGTCGGCGCGGACGCGCATCGACTTCGCCTTCCTGGTGAGCAGGCACTGCGTGGCCAGCACGTGCTCGACTTCCGACGTGCCGATGCCGAAGGCCAGCGCGGCGAACGCGCCGTGCGTGCTGGTGTGCGAATCGCCGCACACGACCGTCATCCCCGGCAGCGTCGCGCCCTGCTCGGGCCCGATCACGTGGACGATGCCCTGGCGCTTGTCGCGAAACGGGAAATACGCCTTCGCCCCGGTGGCGCCGATGTTGGCGTCGAGCGTCTCGACCTGCGTGCGCGAGATTGGATCGCGGATGCCGTCGTCCCAATCCGTCGTCGGCGTGTTGTGATCGGCGGTGGCGACGATCGATCCGGTGCGCCAGGGCCGGCGCCCGGCGAGGCGCAGCCCCTCGTAGGCCTGCGGGCTCGTCACCTCGTGCACCAGGTGGCGGTCAATGTAGAGCAGCACCGTGCCGTCCGCCTCGGCGCGAACCACGTGAGCGTCCCACAGTTTGTCGTACAGCGTGCGCGCGAGCTTAGGCATGCGATCGTGAACGCGCAGAGCGCGCGTCGGTTCCTTGTCGGTACCCGCCCGGTCGTCCGAAGGCTGCCGGCTGCGCCCCCGCGGAGCGCGGCGAACGCCGGGCCGAAGGCCGCAGGACAGCCGAGAGCCGGTCCCGCGTGGCGGGATGCGGCTCTGCCGCACAACGTGAGCGTGGGGAGGATTTCATCTTGGTCGTGAATTATTGCACAGCAGCATGATGCTGTCAGGCCCGGCCCCGCGGTAAACCCGCGTCAGCCGCGGCGCACTCCCTGCGCGACGAGGAACGCCGTCACCGCGTCGACGGTGTCCTGCGCGGCCGGGTCGAAGGCCGTGGCCGCCCACCCGCGCAGCCAGGTGAACTGGCGCTTGGCGAGCTGGCGCGTCGCGGCGACCCCCTTCGCGCGCAGCGTCGCGGCGTCGACGGCGCCGTCGAGGAACTCCCACGCCTGCCGGTAGCCGACGCAGCGCATCGAAGGCAGTTCGGGGGTCAGCGCGTACCGCTGCCGCAGCGCACGGAGTTCGTCGACGAGGCCCGCCGCGAGCATGGCGTCGAAGCGGCGCGCGATGGCCTCGTGCAGCTGCGCGCGCTGCGGCGGCAGCAGCGCGATCGGCAGCAG
>CAIWHR010000100.1 GCA_903912485.1 uncultured beta proteobacterium
CCGGCAGCAGCGGCATCGTGCCGACGTCCATCGGGATCTGGATGTAGGCGGGAGCGCTGGCCCGGAACGCTTCGCGGATGACGCGATCCATCTCGGTGACGGCGTTCTCGGGCGTGAGCTGCGCGCCGACGCAACACGCCGCCGCCGACAGCGGCGCGAACTCGCCCGTCGTGCCGTGCCCGAGCGAGTGGTGAGTCACCAGCCCGGCCCGCTGGATGCGCAGCGCCGGAGCGCCGACCAGGTGGAACACCGGCAGGCGGTGCGCCTTCGCGCCCATCACGCCGTTGAGCGCGGAGAGCTCCCCGACCGCATACGTCGTGGTGAGGATGGCCGCACCGCGGCGCCGGGCGTAGCCGTCGGCCGCGTAGGCAGCGTTCAGCTCGTTGGCACAGACGACCCACTGCAGGCCCGGCGTCGTCTCGATGGCATCGTCGACCGGGAACGTGTAGTCGCCCGGGACGCCGAACGCCCGGTCGATGCCGAGGGCCGCGAGCCGGCTCACGGCGTATTCCGCGACGTTGGGCTGCGCTGATTTCACAGACGTACTCCCGTGGATTTGCCGGCACTCGAGCGAACCGCTGCGGCGGATCGGTCGCGACGACCGGCCGTGTTCCCGTTGCGTTCCGCAAGGGAGCCGAGACCGTCGGCCGGAGCCTGTCGACAGAATATGCCCGGAGCCGCCGCCCGCCAATACCGGCGATCCCGAGCGAGGCCTCGCGTCCCGCGATCGCAGCCGCCGTGCCGGCGGCGCGGGGCGGGGGCGTCGCTCGATCGCAGCGCGTTGATCCATGTCAATCCTCGGACCACGCCAAGGCGTAGCTTTTTGGCACGAACATCGCATCGACGTCCAAAGGAGTGGCCCCGTGAAGAGAAATCGTCGCAGCTGCCAGGGAATGACCCGCCGGGACTTCGTCAGCGCCGTCGCCGCGTTGGGCGCGGCGGCCGGCGCGCCGGGCATGCTGACCGCCTGCGCCGGAGCCTTGAAGCCGGGCAATCCCGACGCGATCTTCCACAACGGCAGGATCGTCACGCTCGACGGCGCCGGCAGCATGGCGGGCGCCGTCGCGGTCAAGGACGGCGCCTTCTCCGCTGTCGGCAGCGACAGCCGGATCAGGGCGCTGGCCGGAGCCGGGACGCGATTGGTCGACCTCGAGGGCAAGACCGTCGTGCCGGGGCTGATCGACGCCCACAGCCATCCGATGGAGACGGCCATGATGGAGGCGGGCTGGGTCGACTGCCGCTATCCGGGCACGACTTCGGTGGCGAAGGCGCTGCAGAACATCGCCGACTGGATCCGGGTCAAGTCGGTGCCCGCGGGCAAGTGGGTCCACGTCGCCTGCTCGTCGGCCAGCCAGAACAAGTTCCGCGAGCAGCGGCTGATGACCCGGGAGGAACTCGACGCCGTCGCACCGGGCAATCCGGTCGCCGTCGCCAACGGCGCCCACATGACCGTGATCAACAGTTCCGCGATCGCCACGCTCGGCATCCGGAAGGGGCAGGCCCGCCTGAAGAACGGGGCCACCGTCCAGCTCGACGCCAACGGCAATCCCACCGGCGTGCTGACCGACGCCATGGGCGACATCCCCCTCGACCTGACCGCATCGGACCTGAGGTCGTACTACACCGGGGACATCCAGCGCCTCTGGAACCAGCACGGCTTCACGTCGGTGATGGCGATCACTCCGGACACCGCCATCGACGTGCTGCGGGCGATCGCCGGCAATCCCGACAGCAAGCCGCCCAGCATCCGCTACACCGTATCGGTCTGGGCGTCGCCCAACGGCGAGAACATGCCCGCCGACGTTTCGCGGTTCGCGATGCCGGCGGGTGCGGATCGATCCCGCTACCGCTTCGCCGGCATCAAGGTCTGGGTCGACGGCGAGAACGATGCGCGCACCGGCTACATGTACGACCCCTACGTCGGCCAGTTCTCCACCGACCCGCCCGGCAACCGGGGCACCGTGGTCACCGAGGCGGACGCCTGCAGCCGGTTCGTGGCGATCGCCAGCCGGAATCGCGTCATTCCGATGCTGCACGTCTCCGGCGACCGGGCGATGGACATGGGCCTGGACGCCTACGAAGCGCTGGTGAAGGCCGGCCAGGCCAACGGCGTCCTGCGCCTGGAGCACTTCGGCGATTTCCAGATGTCCGATGCGCAACTGCAACGCGCGAAGGCGCTGGTCGCCCGCGGGCTGCGGATCAACGTGCAGCCGAACTGGATGCTGAACCTGGTCAAGTCCGACTACGCGAACATGGGAGCTGCGCGAACCGAAACCGGGTTCAACTTCCGCAACATGATCGATGCCGGTCTCGAGCCTTCCGCCGGCTGCGACATGACCGGTCTCTACCCCGAGAACATCAATCCTTTCCTCGGCATCTACGCCGCCGTCACCCGCGACTCCGACAGCGGCCCGTTCCTGCCGCAGCAGGCCATATCGATCACCGAGGCGCTGAAGATGTGGACCCTCTGGGCGGCGAAGTCGATGGGCGAAGGCGACGTCAAAGGCACGATCGAGGTCGGCAAGTACGCGGACATGACGGTGCTGTCGAAGGACGTGCTCGCGATCGCCCCCGCCGACTTGCGCAGCGTCACCACGGTGAAGACGATCGTCGGCGGCGAGGTCGTCTACAGCTCGACTTGAGGATCGGCGGTCGCACGCCGGGTCGGCGCGGCAGCGGGAGCGCCCTCGTCGGAATCCAGCGATGAAGAACATCACTCGCCTCGAGTTCCTCAAGGTCGCAGCCGCGGCCGCCGCGGGAC
>CAIWHR010000101.1 GCA_903912485.1 uncultured beta proteobacterium
CGATTCGAGCGACACGGTCTTCATGATCGTGTCCTGGAACGACTTCCTTTCGATGGCGTGGACGTTGAGCCCCTTCTTCCTGAACTCGTCGACCAGCTCGGCTTCGCGCTTCTTGACGTCGGCGGTAGCACCGGCGGCGGCTTCCTGCATCACGTCGGAGAAGATCTTCTTGTCGGCGTCGGACAGCTTGGTCCAGACGTGCGGCGCGACCTGCGTCGCCAGCGAGTCGACGATGTGGCCGGTGAGGATGATGTTCTTCTGCACCTCGAAGAACTTCTTCGCCTCGATCGTCGTCAGCGGGTTCTCCTGCGCGTCGACGGTGCCGTTCTGCAGCGCCAGGTAGACCTCGGCGAAGGCGATCGGCGTCGGGTTGGCGCCGCAGGACTTGGGCAGCGCGAGGTACGCGGGCACGTCGGGCACGCGCATCTTGAGGCCCTTCATGCCGGCGCAGTCGCTGAAGTCCTTGTTCGACGTCGAGTGGCGGATGCCGTAGTAGGTCATCGACGTGATCTGGATGCCGCTCTTGTTGCGGTATTCGTCGGTCAGCTCCTTGAACGCCGGGCTCTTCGACCAGGCGACCATGTGGTCGCCGTCGCGGAACGTGTACGGGTAGTAGCCGACGCCGATCCGCGGCATCGTGCGCGAGGCGAACGACAGCCCGGAGATGATCACGTCGACGGTGCCGAGCGTCAGCCCCTGGTTGATGTCGCTTTCCTTGCCCAGCGTCGACGCCGGGAACACGTCGATGTGATAGCGGCCGGCGGTGCGCTTCTCGATCTCCTGCCCCGCCCACACCGACCACTTGTGGAACGGCTCGCTGGTCTCGTAGACGTGCGCCCACTTGAGCTTCTGCTGCGCCGCGGCGGGACCGGCGGCGACGAGCAGCGCGGCGGCGACCGCGGTGACGGTGATTTTCGACAGCAAACGCATGTTTCCTCCTTGGTGAAACGGTGGTGGGTGGCCCGGTCTCGCTGGCGCGCAACCCGGGCTGCGCCGGGATGCCTCCGGGCCGACGGCGGGCTTCCCGCACGCGCAGCCCGGGCTACGCGTCAGGCGATGATCTGGACCTTGGTGCTCTGCGTCTTGTCCTTCGCCATCGCGAATGCCTTGACCGCGTCCTGCAGCGGGAACTGGCCGGACAGCAGCGGCCGCACGTCGACGCGCTTCGACGCCAGATAGTCTACCGCCCAGTCGAACTCGATGCCCCAGCGGAACGCGCCGCGCAGGTCGAGCTCCTTGGCCATCAGCTCGTTGACGACGAACGGCAGCGGCTCGTGCGGCAGCGTGCCGACCTGCACGATCACGCCGCCGCGCTTGGCCGCGGCGACGCAGGTCTTCAGCGCCGCGAAGCTGCCCGACACCTCGTAGCAGACGTCGAACTGCGGCGCGGTCAGCGCATCGGCGTCGCGATCCGCACCGGTGACGGCCCCCACACCCCCCGAGGGGGCGCAATTCGCGCCCTGGGGCGGCCCGTCGGCGCGAATGACGCGGTCGGCGCCGACGGCGCGCGCCTGCGCCAGCGGCCGGTCGAGCACGTCCGACACGGTGATCGACCTGGCCCCCGCCAGGCGGGCGGCGAGGACCGTCAGGCAGCCGATGGTGCCCGCGCCGGTGATCAGCACCGACTTGCCGAGCAGCGCGGGGCCGCGGTTGACGCCGTGCAGCGCGACCGCCAGCGGCTCGGCGAACGCGAGTTCGCCCAGCGTCACGTCGCCGGCGACGGGATAGCACTGGCGCTCGCCCATCACGAAGTATTCCTGGAACATGCCCTGGACGTGCGGATAGAGGCTGGCGCTGCCGAGGAAACGCATGTTGCGGCACAGGTGCTCGCGGCCTTCGCGGCAGTAGTCGCAGCGACCGCAGGCGTGCGAAGGGCTCACCGCGACCTTGTCGCCGACCTTGACGCGGGTGACGCCGGCGCCGATCGCGGCCACGGTCGCGGACGCCTCGTGACCGGGAATCAGCGGCTCGCGGACGATGAAGCTGCCGTTGCGCCCTTCATAGTAGTAGTGGATGTCCGAGCCGCAGATGCCGCCTGCGCCCAGGCGCAGCAGCACTTCGCCGGGGCCGGCGTCGGGCATGGTGGCGGGTTCGATGCGCAGGTCTTCCTTGGCGTGGATCCGGCAGGCGAGCATGGGTGACTCCTCGGTCGGGCGGCGCGTCGGGAGCGGCGCCGCCTGGGGTTGGGTTGGCGTGGCGGGCGGACGATTCCTCAGTGCGACGAGTTCCAGCCCTTGTTGAACCGCTTGTAAGCCCTGTTCAGGTGCCGCTGCATCGACGCGCGCGCTTCGGCGACGTCGTGTTCGGCGATCGCCTTGCGCACCGCGCGGTGTTCGGCCATCGCCGCCGTCCACAGCCCCGGCGTGTCGTAATGATGCTCCAAGCGCTGGTAGAGCGGGCCCAGGCGCTCCTCCCACAGCATCCTGACGACCGCGACCAGCGCGCCGTTGCCGGTCGCCTCGGCGACGCGCAGGTGGAACAGGCGGTCGCCGGAGATCGGCTGCGTGGCGTGCGCGAACTCGCCTTCCATCACGTCGATCGCGTCCTCGATGGCAACGATCTGCGCCTTCTTCGCCGATTTCGCGGCCAGCGCCGCGCACTCGCTCTCGATGGTGTAGCGGGCGCGCATCAGTTCGAACGGCCCCGCGGCGGCGTCGATCGTGCCGGACACTGCGGCGCCGGCAGCTTCGTCGCCGTCGGCGCGCACGCTCGGCCCCAGCACGTAGATGCCGGAACCGATGCGGACCTCGACCAGTCCCTCGACTTCCAGCGCGATCAGCGCCTCGCGCACCGACGGCCGCGACACGCCGAGCTGCCGCGCGAGATCGCGCTCGGGCGGCAGGCGCGCGCCGGCGACGAACTCGCCGGCGCGGACGAGAGCCCGGATCTGGTCGGCGATCTGCCGGTACAGCCGTCGGGGTTCGATGCTCTGGAATGGCATGGAAGCTTGCGCGAATCGTCCAAACGGGGAAGGCGCTTCCGGGGGCCCGGCCGCGCGGCCCGCGAAGGCGCCGGAAGGGTCTCCCCGAAGTCAGCGAAGGCTAATCCCCGCCCGGTAATTGGTCAAGTGGTATTACCAATTTCCGCGCCGGGGCGTTACAATCCGCGGGCGTGTGCCCGCGCCCCGTCCGCGGTCGCGGCACGTTCCCGCCAACTTCCCGCCGTCCCGGGCACGACCCCATGTCCCCCACGACCATCGCCGCCATCCGCGCCACCCCGGTCACCGTGCCGCTGGAAGCGCCGCTGCTGCACAGCAACGGCGCGCACTGGGGCCGCTTCGTGCGCACCGTCGTCGAGGTCGAGACCGCCGACGGCTACGTCGGGCTGGGCGAGATGGGCGGCGGCGGCGAGGACGCCGCGCGCGCCTTCGCCGCGCTCGGCGACTATCTGCGCGGCCACGACGTGTTCCGGCTGGAGGCGATGCGCTTCGCGATCTGCAACCCGACCGCGAGCCTGTACAACAACCGGACGCAGCTGCACGCCGCGATCGAGTTCGCCTGCCTCGACATCATGGGCCAGAAGCTCGGCGTGCCGGTGCACGCGCTGCTCGGCGGCAAGCTGCGCGACGAAGTCGAGTTCGCGAGCTACCTGTTCTTCCGCTACGCCAATCCGCGCACCGGGCGCGGCGAAGTCCGCACCGCTGCGCAGCTCGTTGCCAACGCCCGCGCGCTGAAGAAGAAACACGGCTTTCGCGTGCACAAGCTCAAGGGCGGCGTCTACCCGCCGGCGCACGAGCTCGAATGCTACCGCGCGCTCGCCGCCGCGTTCCCCGGCGACCGTTTCCGCTACGACCCGAACAGCGCGCTGTCGCTCGCCGACGCGATCGACTTCGGCCGCGGCATCGCGGACCTGCGCAACGACTACCTAGAGGACCCCGTCTGGGGCATGCCGCAGCTCGCCCGGCTGAAGGAATTCGTCCCGATCCCGACGGCGACCAACACCGTGATCGTCAACTTCGAGCAGCTCGCCGCCAACGTGGCGATGCGGGCGGTCGACGTCGTCCTGCTCGACACCACGTTCTGGGGCGGCATCCGGCCGTGCATCAAGGCCGCCGCCGTGTGCGAGACGATGGGGATCGGCGTCGCGGTGCACAGCTCGGGCGAGCTCGGCATCCAGCTCGCGACGATGCTGCACCTGGGCGCCGTGCTGCCGAACCTCGGCTACGCCGCCGACGCCCACTATCACCATCTGGCCGACGACGTCATCGTCGGCGGCCGGATGAAGTACGAGCGCGGCGCGATCCGCGTGCCCGACGGCGTCGGCCTGGGCATCGCGCTCGATCGCGACAAGCTCGCCGGGTACCACGAGCTCTACCGCGAGCTGGGCGGCTATCCCTACGACCGCGATCCCGGCCGCCCGGGCTGGTACCCGCTGGTGCCCAACAGCGACTGGGCGGACCCTGAACGTTCACTGAAACCCGATCTCGCCCGCCCGCGCCAGCGCGCGCCGGCGCGGGAATCGTAACCGAGGAGAGACGAATGAGCGGACGCCTTGCCGGAAAGACCGCGCTGATCACTGCCGCCGGACAGGGCATCGGTTACGCGACTGCGCTTGCGATGGCCAACGAGGGCGCGCAGGTGTACGCGACCGACGTCAACCCCAAGCTCGTCGCCGGCCTCGAGGGCTGGCCCAACATCACCGCCCGTCTGCTCGACGTGCTCGACGACGCCGCGGTGGCGAGGACGATGGACGAACTGCCGCCGCTGTCGATCCTGTTCAACTGCGCGGGTTACGTCCACCACGGCACGATCCTCGACTGCACGCCGAAGGACTGGGACGCGAGCTTCAGCCTCAACGTCCGCGCGATGTACGTGGCGATCAGGTGCGCGCTGCCGAAGATGCTCGCCGAATGCTCGCGCAGCGGACGCGGCGCGAGCATCATCAACATGGCGTCGGTCGCCGGCTCGATCAAGGGCATCCCCAACCGCTTCGCGTACGGCGCGAGCAAGGCCGCCGTCGTCGGCCTGACCAAGGCCGTCGCCGCCGATTTCGTGCAGAAGGGGATCCGCTGCAACGCCATCGCCCCCGGCACCGTCGACACGCCGTCGCTGTCCGACCGGATCAACGCGTTCCCCGACCCGGAGGACGCGCGCAGGATGTTCGTCGCCCGGCAGCCGATGGGGCGCATCGCCAAGCCCGAGGAGATCGCGCCGGTCGTCGTGTTCCTCGCCTCCGACGAGTCGGCGTACGCGACCGGCAACGTGTACTCGGTCGACGGCGGCATGACCATCTGAAGCCCCGAACGCAGACCTTTCACCAGGAGAAGAACGCATGAAGCTCGTACGCTACGGCCCCCCCGGCAAGGAAAAACCCGGCCTCATCGACGCCGACGGCAAGCTGCGCGACCTGTCGCGCAAGGTCAAGGACATCGGCGCCGACACGCTGGCGCCGGCCAGCCTCAAGGAACTCGCCCGGCTCGACGTCAAGCGCCTGCCGCTGGTCAAGGGCAAGCCGCGCTACGGCGCCTGCGTCGCCGGCGTCGGCAAGTTCGTCGCCATCGGCCTGAACTACGCCGACCACGCCAAGGAATCGGGCCTGCCGATCCCCGAGCATCCGGTCGTCTTCTTCAAGTCCGAGACCTGCATCGGCGGACCCAACGACGCGATCATGATGCCCAAGGACTCCACCTGCACCGACTGGGAGGTCGAGCTCGGCGTCGTCATCGGCAAGACCGCGCGCTACGTCGAGAAGAAGGACGCGCTGAAGCACGTCGCCGGCTACTGCCTGATCAACGACGTGTCCGAGCGCGAGTACCAGATGAAGCGCAGCGCGTCGCAGTGGAGCAAGGGCAAGGGCTGCGACAGCTTCGGTCCGATCGGACCGTGGCTGGTCACGACCGACGAGATCAAGGACCCGCAGAACCTCGACATGTGGCTCGACGTCAACGGCGTGCGCCGGCAGACGGGCAACACGCGGACGATGGTCTTCAGCGTGGCCGACCTCATCGCCGACGTCTCGCGCTACATGACACTGATGCCCGGCGACGTCATCACCACCGGCACGCCGCCCGGCGTGGGCATGGGGATGAAGCCCGAGCCGCAGTACCTGAAGGCGGGCGACGTCGTCACGCTCTCGATCGCCGGCCTCGGCCAGCAGAAGCAGAAGGTCGTCGCCTACAAGAAGAAACGCTGAGCGTCGCCCGCCCCGTGCTCCGCCCCGGGGCCGGGCAGCGACCGGCCCGGCGTCAGGCCTCGCCGCAGCCCAAGCCGGCTGCGCGCAGGCGCTCGACGTCCTGCGGCGTGAAACCCCAGTCGGCGAGTGCCTCGCGGCCCAGCGCGCCGCGCTCCGGCGGCGGCCGCCGCACGGCGCCCGGCGTGCGCGAGAAGCGCGGCGCCGGCGCCGGCTGGTCGACGCCGCCGCCGA
>CAIWHR010000102.1 GCA_903912485.1 uncultured beta proteobacterium
AGCGCCCGCAGCGCCGCCTCTTGCACAGCCTCGCCCAGCGTCGGGTGGGCGTGGATCGTACCCGCGGTGTCCTCGAGCACTTCGCCCATCTCGATCGAGTGCCCGAACGCCGCGCTCAACTCCGACACGCCGCGGCCGACCGCCTGCCAGCCGACGATCAGGTGGTCGTCGCGGCGCGCGACGACGCGCACGAAGCCGATGCCCGACTCGAGCGTCATCGCGCGCCCGTTGGCCGAGAACGGGAACGTCGCGCTGATGCAGTCCTGCCCGGCGTCGGCCGCCTCGGCCGGGCTGCGGCCGACGACGACGACCTCGGGGTCGGTGAAGCACACGGCGGGGATCGCCGCGGGCGCGAAGCGCCGGCGCCGTCCGGCGATGATCTCGGCGACCATCTCGCCCTGCGCCATCGCGCGGTGGGCGAGCATCGGCTCGCCGGTCAGGTCGCCGATCGCCCAGACGTTGCGCATCGACGTCCGGCACTGGTCGTCGACGCGCACCGCGCGGCCGCTCATGTCGAGCGCCAGCGTTTCCAGCCCCCAGCCTTCGGTGCGTGGCCGCCGCCCGACCGCGACCAGCACCCGGTCGGCCGGCAGCGCGAATTCCCCGCCGTCGCCGCCGCGAACGCGCACCGCGTCGCCGCTCGCGCTCAAGCCCTGCACCGAGCAGCCCAGATGCAGCTCGACGCCGAGCCGGCGCAGCGAGGCCGCCACCGGCTTGACCAGTTCGGCGTCGTAGGCGGGCAGCACGCGATCCATCGCCTCGACCACGGCGACGTCGGCGCCGAGCTTGCGGTACGCGGTGCCGAGTTCCAGCCCGATGTAGCCGGCGCCGACGACGACCAGCCGCTGCGGGATCACCTGCGGCGCCAGCGCCTCCGTCGACGAGACGACGCGGCCGCCGAAAGGCATCATCGGCAGCGCCGCCGCGACCGAACCCGGCGCCAGCAGCAGGTGCTCGCAGACGATGCGCACGGCGTCCGTCGCGGCGCCGAGCGTGACCTCGGCCGTCTTGCCGTCGACGACGCGGGCCCAGCCCTTGACGACGTCGACGCCGTGCTTCTTCAGCAGCGCGGCGACGCCGTCGGTGAGGCGGCCGACGATGCCGTCCTTCCACCGCACCGTCTGCGCGATGTCGATGCGCGGCGACTCGACGCGGATGCCGAGCGGCGACTCCCGCGCGTAGTGGCAGGCCTTCTCGAATTCGTCGGCGGCGTGGATCAGCGCCTTCGACGGAATGCAGCCGACGTTGAGGCAGGTGCCGCCGAGGCTGTCGCCCTCGACCAGCGTCGTGCGGATGCCGAGCTGCGCGGCGCGGATCGCAGCGACGTAGCCGCCGGGGCCGCCGCCGATGACGAGGAGGGTGGTCGATCGCGCGTCCATCGGCTACTCCACGAACAGGATTGCGGGGCACTCCAGCAGGCCGCGCAGCGCCTGCACGAACTCGGCCGCGTGCAGGCCGTCGACGACGCGGTGATCGAACGACGACGACAGGTTCATCATCAGCCGCGGCACGACCAGACCGCCGCGCATCATCGGCCGCTCGACGATGCGGTTGACGCCGACGATCGCCACCTCGGGGGCGTTGATCACCGGCGTCGAGACGATGCCGCCCAGCGCGCCGAGGCTGCTGATGGTAATCGTCGAGCCGCCGAGCTCCTCGCGCGTGGCGCGCGAGTTGCGCGCAGCGTCGGCCAGCCGCGCGATCTCCGCCGCGGTGGCCCACAGGTCGCGCGCCTCGGCGTGGCGCACGACCGGCACCATCAGGCCGGCGGCGGTCTGCGTGGCGATGCCGAGGTGCACGGCGCCGTGGCGGGTGACGACGCCGGCCTCGTCGTCGAAGCGCGCGTTGACCTGCGGATGCTCGCGCACCGCCAGCACGATCGCGCGCGCCAGGAGCGGCAGTACCGTCAGGCGTCCGCGCCCGGCGCCCCACTGCGCGTTGAGCCGGGCGCGCAGCGCCTCCAGCTCGGTGACGTCGATTTCCTCGACGTAGGCAAAGTGCGGGATCCGGCGCTTGGAGTCCTGCATCCTCTGCGCGATCTTGCGCCGCAGGCCGACGACGGGAACGGCGTCCTCCGTGTTGCGCTCGGCGTAGCGGGCGTCTGCGGTCGACGCCGGCGCCCCCGGAGCGCGCGCGGCAAAGGCGTCGAGGTCCCCGTGCGTGATGCGTCCGGCCGCACCGCTGCCGGGAACGAACTGCAGCTCGATGCCGAGGTCCCACGCGCGCCGGCGCACCGCCGGCGACGCGATCGGCTTGTCGCCGGGGCGGCGCCCCGCCTGCGCG
>CAIWHR010000103.1 GCA_903912485.1 uncultured beta proteobacterium
CGGCTCCGGCGGCTCCGGCGCCCGCGCCGCAGGGCCAGAGTGCAGCGCAGGGGAAAGCGCCGCCGGAGCCGGTGAAGCCGGTCCAGGGGAAAGGCAACGAAAAGCTGAACGACAAGGGCGTCGAGAAGGGATCGCCCGTGAAGTGACGAAGGCGATCAGGGGGGGGCGGTCCGGGGCAGCTGCGACGGTGAGCGTTCGCCCGTCGGTCGACCCGGACCGTCAACAGCGCCTTCGTCGGGTTCCTGCGCGCGTCGCTCGACCCGATTCGGCAGACCGTCCGATGAAGAAGGCGTTGTTCCGATGCGAGAACTCCAGGGTCATCGATGGATCCGCTGTTGCTCAAATACCGATCCGCGCGACTGTTGGCCTTTGCGGTCTTCGTCTTCGTTGCCTACGCGCCCGTTGCGGGCGCGCTTTCGGGAGTTCTGTCGGAACCGGCAGTTCATTGGTCCGATGTGGTATCGCTGCGAAGGGCGCAACTGCTGGCGAACAGCCTGGCGTTTTCGTCGGCCATCAGCGCCTTCACGATGGTCGCCGGGGCACTGTCGGCGTTGGCGATCCTGCAGTTCCTCCCACGCAGCGCCAGACGGCTGCAATGGCTGATGCTCGCATCGATTGCGCTGCCGCCGACGGTGCCGGCACTGGCGTGGAGTCACTTTTTTGCGCTGCTGTCGTCGTTGACCGGATCCGGAGCGGTCGGCAGCTGGCTGCACGCAGGGCTGGCGCAGGCCATGGCCGTGCTGCCGTTCGCCACCGGGCTTTCCATGGCGGCGCTGAGAGACGCCGACCCGGAACTGGTCGACGCCGGCCGGATCAACGCATCCCCGGGCCGCGTGCTGCTCAGGATCACGCTGCCGCTGGCGGCGCCCACGCTCGTGTCCGGGGCGGCACTGATCTTTCTCCTGTCGCTGCTCGATTACACGATTCCCTCGATCTTCGGCGTCAACGTCTATTCGCTCGAGATCTTCGTCGCCTTCGGCGCCACGCGCCGCATTGCGGACGCTTTCTGGCTGTCGCTGCCGCTCGTCGCCTGCGCGCTGGCCATGGTGGCGCTGCTGTCCGGACTGCCGCGCCGCCTCGCACAGAGCACCGATCCGGTCGTTGCGCGCAAATACCCGCTTCCCTGGGCGTTGAACGCATTGATCGTTCTTTGCGCGCTTGCCTCGGGCGCCGCTCTCCTGGCTCCGCTGCTGTCGTTGCTGCCCGCTTTCGCCGACCCGACCGGTCTCGGGCGCACCGTTGCGGCGAGCTGGCGCGAAGCGCGCTACACGCTGGTCACGAGCGGCCTTTCGTCGCTGATCGCGCTGGCGCTGGCGCTGGGCCCCGCGGTCGAACTCGCCCGCGGCGGTCGTTCGCGGCAATTCCTGTGGATGGTCTGTCTGATGCCGTTCCTGGTTCCTCCGGCGTTCACCGGCATCGGCCTGATCGCGCTGTGGAGTCCCGTCCACTCGGTCGACATCTACGGCAGCCTGCTGATGACCGTCGCCGCGGAGCTCTCGCGCTTCACGCCGATCGCCATCGTCGTTCTGTCGACCTGGATGTTGCGCACCGACTTCATCCTGATCGATGCTGCCCTGATTGCGGGGACCTCACTGCGCCGCGCCATGGCCGGAGTGGTGATCCCGCTCGCGGCCCCGGGCCTCATCTCGGCGGCCGGAATCGCGTTCGTCCTCTCGCTCGGCGAGATCGGCGCGAATCTGCTGGTCACACCGGCCGGCGAGGCGACGTTGACGATGAAGGCGTACAACTACCTGCACTACGGCGGCTCGCAGGCCGCCGCCGGTCTGTGCCTGCTTCTGATGGCGCTGGCCGGCCTCGGCGCCGCATTCCCGGCATGGGTGATCAAACGGACGGCGAACGCGGCGTGATCGAGATCCGGGACCTGACGAAGCGCTTCGGCGACCGGGCCGTGGCCGACCGCCTCTTCCTGCAGGTGAGGGAAGGCGAAGCGGTGGCCGTCACCGGCGCCTCGGGCTGCGGCAAGACGACGCTGCTGCGCGTCATCGCGGGGCTCGAACTGCCCGACACGGGCGAGGTCAGGCTGGCCGGCCGAAGCGTCGACCACGACGACGCGCCGCACACGCGCGGCATCGGGTTTCTCTTTCAGACACCGGCGCTCTGGCCGCACATGAGCGTCGCCGGCAACATCATGTTCGGCCTCGAAGGCGCTCCTCGTGCCGGCAGCGAGGCGCGCGTCCGGAGGCTGCTGGACCTCGTGGGCCTGGCCGGCTACGGACATCGATCCCCGGCGACGCTTTCGGGCGGCGAAGCGCGTCGGGTGGCGCTGGCGCGGGCGCTGGCACCGCGACGGCCGATTCTTCTCCTCGACGAGCCGACGTCCAACCTCGATCCGGGATCGCAGCAGCGTGCGCTCGAGTTGATCGCGGCCGAGCGCAGGGACAGCGGCACGACCATCCTGATGGCGACGCACGAACGGGCCGACCTGGCGCAACTGGCCGACCGCCGGCTCGTGATGAGCGAGGGGCGGCTGGTCGCGGAGGGTGCGTCGTGAAGCGATCGGTGGCTGCAACGGGCCACACCCCCATTGGCACAGGCAAATATCAGCGGGAGACCGGGTGATGACGTTCGAAGAAGCGGGCCGCGAGTACGCGACGCTGCGGCAGCAGCGGGATCTGGGCCAGATGACCGAAGCGCAGTACCGGCAGGCGGTGAGCCAGCTGATGGTCGTGGATCCCCAGGGCTACACCTGGAGCCTGAACCCCGACAGCGCGCAATGGATGATGTACAACGGCGCCGAGTGGGTGACGCAGGCTGCGGCAGCGCAGGTGCAGCAGGCGGCGGAACCTTCGCAGTCGGCGCGCCCGGCCGAGACCGCGAACCCGGCGGGGGGGCAGCCGCTGACCTCGTGGGGGGAGAGGACCTGGGACGTTCTGTCGGTGGTCGGCAGCGCGGCGATGTCGGCGGCATGGTACTGGTATTCGGGCATGGCCGAGACGCAGGCGGACGTGAAGACCTGCGTGGCGATGCTGGTGCTGCCCGTCCTGCTGATCGTGTTCCGCAGCCCGCTCGACAAGCTGCTCCGGCCGCTGGACAAGTTCCGCAGCAAGGTCCCGCCGATGGTTCTGGCCGGGGTCGGCGTGGCCGTGCCGTTTCTGGTGGCGAACTATCTCTACTCCAGCGGCGTAAGCCAGTTCCCCTTCATGTTCAAGACGTACGTGTACAGCACGCTGCTGTCCTACGTCATCCTGAGAACACCGTACGGCGGGCGCATGGTGGCGCCGTCCGGCGTGTCGCCGCAGCAAGGGGCAGCGTGATGAGCCCCTCGATCTGCCGACCCGGCGCGCGCGCGCGGCTCGGCAAGGCGCTCGCGTGGACGCTGCTTGGCCAACTGCTGCTCGCGCACGTGCTGTTCATCTTCGGCGCCTCGCTGGCCTTCGCCGACGACTGCAACCGGGACTGGCGCCGGGCCGAAGACTGCTTGCGCACGGCCGGGTTTGCCCAGGCGCTGGGGACGGCGGTCGGCGTGATCGGCGTCATCCTGATCAACGGGATGGCGGTGGCCCGGCTGGTGCTGCGCCCGCCGGGCACCGCGTCCGGCGGCGGCGGGGGCGAGCAGCCGCCGGTGCAGTACACGCTGGACATCCAGACGACCCCGAGCCCCTTGCGGGTTCCGCCGGACGGCAAGACGACGGGCACCGTGCATGCGCGGGTCGCCTGCACCGATCCCAAGGTGGACACCGGCGGCCTGACCGGCTCGATAGGCATCGGCCTGCAGGGCAGCGCCGTGGCGCTGGCGCAGCAACAGGACGGGATGTCAGGCGGCTACCGCTACCTCAGCTTCGTGCTGAGCCCGCCGCCGCCGGGACAGCCCGCCGGCGATCTGACGGTGCAGGTGAGCGTCTACGTCGAGGGCTCGCCGATGACCGCGTCGATTCCCGTGGAGGTCGACGTCGTGCCCGGTGGAATCGACACCACGCTCAATCCGGAAGGGAAGAACTGGCTGTCGCCGGTGGGCAGGGACCAGGTGTGGATCTATGCCAAGGTGAACGTTCCGGAAAGCCTGGTGCAGTCCGGCGCGGTGGACATGAAGGCGGTGAAGGACAGCATCAGGTTCAGTCCGCTCGGCGGCGGCGAGTGGATTCCGGACAACAAGCCCGTGGAGAGCGGCGAGTGGATGGCGTGGCTGTGCGAGTTCTACGACGCCAACGCGGTGCGAGGCGGCAAGGGCAAGCCGCCGGAAGGCTTCACGGTGCAGGTGACGGCGCAGCTGGGAGAGCAGCCGTTGTCGAAGGATTTGCCATTCACCCTCAAGCCGATGCCCGAAGTCTGGACGAAGCCGGATCAGGTGAGCTTTCTGGCCGACTCGGGCGCGAGCGTCGAGGTGACCTGCTGGATCGAGAATCCTGCGGAAGGGTCGTGGACGTGGCGCACGGAATGGGAGAAGGGCGAGGACGAGATCGCCACGGCCGCGATGACGGCCGTGCAGCCGGGCCTCGTCAAGCTGACGCTGACGGAAAAGCGCAACAAGATCGCTTCGGGCGAGCGCAAGACCGGCCGCATCACCGTTTTCGCCGAGCAGGCCGACAAGGAAATCCAGGTCCCGGGTTCGGTCCTGGTGCAGGTCGGCGCGGAGGGCATCGTCGTCGACGCGAAGTACAACATGGCGAGCGACGGCAGCTTCCACGTGACCGGCGACGGCGGGAAGAAGGAGACGAATTTCCGGCTGATGGTGATGGCGTGGGACGAGGGCGAGCAGCAGCTGGTGGCGAGCAAGACGCTGCCGCAGGCTGTCGCGTTCGAGGTCGTGTCCGAGGAGGACTTGCCGAAGAAGCTTGCCCAGTTCGGCGAACTGGGTCCGCACTTCGTGCGCATCGTCGAGTCGAACCTGTCGCAGGGCGAATACGCGGCGTCGATCGCGAAACCCCTGCCGCTGGGGATGGAAATCGTGCAGGTGAAGTACAAGGCTTCGGTGACGAGCGGCAACAACGTCGAACTGACCGGGTACGTGACGTTCGGTTTGGGCCACGACCTCAAGGAAGCCGAATCGAAGATGAAGGAGGTGGAGGTCCAGCGCTGCTACGACATCATCGACAAGTACGTCTTCGGGCCGCGCAAGGCGGAATTGCGCAAGCTGGTCGCCGAGCGCAAGGATGCGCTCGGCGCCGAAGGGATGTACCAGATGCGCCACATGATCTGGAACATCGCGATGAAGATGCTGCTGGCCGAGGCGAAGGCCTACGAGGACGAGGCCAAGTGGTGGGACAACGCGATCACGGTGCTGGAGTGGGCGCAGTGGGCCGGCGACCTGGCGTTCAACGCGGTGGCGGGGGCGTTTCTCGGGCCGATCGCGGCCATCGGCGCCGGACAGCTGAAATCGGCGCTGATCGATGCGCTGAACTGCTATCAGGAGGGCAAGTCGGCCGAGGATTGGGCGTGGAATCAATTGGGCCAGATTCCCTCCATTCTCGAAGGGCAGGTGGTCGACGCCGACAAGATCGCCGACCTGCTGCAGGCGCGCCTCGGAAAGCAGGCGGTGGTGGCGGCGTGGTGCGCTTTCGTCGGCTACTACTTCCTGCAGGGCCTCTACCAGAAGATGAGCGTGGTGGAAGCGGCAAAGTACGCAGCCGGGCAGTGTCGCGACGAGCTGCTGGGGCCGTGGCTGGCGCAGAAATGTCATGCGTCGCGCGGTGCGAAGCCGACCGGGGATGCGGGGAACGCGCCCAAGCCCGAAGCGCCCTAGCCCGAAGCGCCCAAGCCCGAAGCGCCCAAGCCCGAAGCGCCCAAGCCCGAAGC
>CAIWHR010000104.1 GCA_903912485.1 uncultured beta proteobacterium
TCCTCGGCAGCTTCCCCGGCGAGGTCTCGCTCGCCGCGGCGCAGTACTACGCGCACCCGCGCAACCATTTCTGGCCGATTCTCGGGGCGGTGCTGGGTGAGCCGCTGGCCGAACTGGGCTACCGGGCGCGCCTGGCGCGGATGCTGGGGCATCGCGTCGGGCTGTGGGACACCATCGTCGCCTGCGAGCGCCGGGGCAGCCTCGACGGCGCGATCCGCAACGCCGAGCGCGGCGAGGTCGAGCGCGTGCGCCGCGCGGCACCGGCGCTCGAGGTCGTCTGCTTCAACGGCAAGACCGCCGCGCGGGCGGAAGGCCGGTGGCGCGCGGCCGGCTATCGGACGCTGGTGCTGCCGTCGACGTCGCCGGCGTACACGCGGCCGCTGGCGGAAAAGCTGGCCGCGTGGCAGGCGATCGGCGAGGCGCTCGGTGGTTGCCGGGGGGCTGCCGACCGTGGGTGACGGCGGCGGCCTGCAACGGCGCCGCCGCGTGCTGTGCGCGGGGGCTGCGCTGGCGCTGGCGGGAGCGGGCATGCGCGCGGCCGCCGCGCCGTCCTATCCGTCGCGTGTCGTCCGGCTGGTCGTCCCGCAGGCCGTCGGTGGCTCGAACGACCTGCTGGCGCGGCTCGTCGCCGACCATCTCGAGCCCCTGCTGGGCGTCGCGGTCGTCGTCGACAATCGGGCCGGGGCCAGCGGCGCGATCGGCTGCGAAGCCGTGGCCAGGGCGGCGCCGGACGGCTACACGCTGCTGGCCGCGTCGTCGAACACGCACGCGATGGCGCCGCACGTGGTCGAGCGCCTGCCCTACGATCCGCTGCGCGACTTCGCGCCGATCGTGAATCTTGCGTCGACGGTGAAGCTGCTGCTCGTCGCCGCTGCGCTGCCGCCGCGCACGCTGGGCGAATTCGTCGCCTACGCCCGTGCCCGTCCGGGCGAACTCAACTACGCCTCGGCCGGTGTCGGATCGTCGCAGCATCTGGACACCGAGCTCTTCAAGGGCATCGCCAGGGTCGACCTCGTCCACGTGCCGTATCGCGGGTCGATTCAGGGGCTGGTCGCGCTGCGCACGGGTGAAGTGCAGGTCGCGCTGAACAGCGTCGGCGCCGCGCTGCCGTATCTGCGCGGTGGGGAAGTGCGCGCGCTGGCGGTGTTCGGCGGCAGCCGATCGCCGCTGCTGCCCGACGTGCCGACGGCGAGCGAAGCGGGCCTCGACGGTCTCGACCGCGTCGACCTGCGCACGTGGACGGGGCTGGCGGCGCCCGCCGGTACGCGCGCCGAGGTCGTCGATCGGCTCAATCGCGACGCGAATCGGGTCCTGGCGCAGCCGGCCGTCGCCGACTGGCTGCGCTCGCGCGGCCTCGAGCCGATCGGCGGGACGGCCGAAGCGTTTGCCCGGCAGATGCGGACGGACTACGAAGCCTGGGCGCGGCTCGTCCGGCAGATCGGGCTGCGGGCCGGGTAGCGAGCGCGTGCCTCATGCGGATGCCGTCGACACGCCGGGGCGGCCGATGACCTCCCCGCCGGCGCTTCCGGCGCCGGGGGAACGGCCCCGGCTGCTGATCGTCACGATGGGTATCGACTACGTCGCACCGGCCCGGATGCCGCGCGAGCTTCGGTCCGCGGGCTTCGACGTCACGCTGCTGGCGGCCAGGGATGCGCTCGCGACGCACACGCGTCACCTCGACCGGGTCGCGCATTTCCCCGAGCGGGCGACGCTGTTCGAGTGGATCCATGCATTGGCGGGCGTGGTGCGCGCGGTGCGGCCGCAGCTGCTGCTGCCCGGCGACGACGTGACGGTCGGCGTGCTGGCGCAGCTGGCGCTGGATCCGCCGCCCATGCTGCGCGGCATGATCCGGACCGAGCTGGCCGACCTGATCGTTCGTTCGCTGGGCGACCCCGCGCGGTTCGACACGGCGGTCGACAAGACGCGGCTGATGCCGGTCGCTCGCGCCGCCGGCGTGCGGGTGCCCGAGGGCGGCGAGGTCGACGACGAGGACTCCGCGGTCGCGTTGGCCGACTCGCTGGGTTACCCGGTCATCGTGCGGCCCGCCTGCGGATCGGGCGGCGCCGGCGTCGCCCGCTGCACCGATGCGACGACGGTTCGCGCCGCCATCCGCGCCTTGCCGGCGGCGACGGGATGGGCGCCGCCGTCGCGGATGCGCGCGCTGGTCCAGCGCTTCGTGGCAGGCAAGGGCATGAACCGGCCCGCGCTCGCATGGGCGGGCCGCGAGATCGCCGCGTTCACGCGCACCGCGCTGGAAAGGCATCCGGCGGAGCTCGGTGCGGGGTCGGTGACGCGCTACGTCGAGCAGCCGGAGATCGCGGCGATGAACCGGACGCTGCTGGCGGCGCTCGGCGCCACCGGTTTCGTCAGCACGCAGTACCTGATCGAAGACGCGACCGGCCTGCCGTACCTGATCGAGAGCAACCGGCGGATGACGCCGGCGACGCCCACCGGGCGCTGGGCGGGCGTGGACCTCGCCGCGGCGCTCGCCGCGGTGGCCGCCGGCCGCGCCTGGGACGGCCCCGCCGATCTGCCGGCCGGAACCGGGCGCACTCTGGCGCTGTTTCCTCAGGAGTGGTTGCGCGATCCGGGCAGCCGCCACCTGCGCGAACTGCCGACCGACGTGCCCTGGGACGATCCGGGACTGATCCGCGCGATGCTGGCGCTGGGCCGCGCCGGGCGCGGGCGGTGACGCGCTGCCGCTAGCGGCGCTGCGGCTCGCGCACGAGCAGCGTGGCCAGCGCGCCGACTGCCGCCGCCCCGGCGAGCAGCAGGATTCCGCGCTCCCACGCGGCATCGAGATCGCCGGCCGCGCGGCCGCGGTCGAGCACCCAGCCGACCAGCGGCTGCAGGATGCCGGCGCCGAGGAAGATCCCGACGTTGACGACCGACGTGGCGATGCCGGAGTGGGCGGGCTCGTTCACCTCCTTGGCGATCGTCCACGACAGCGTGAAGCCCGGCGTCAGCAGACCCATCAGCAGGAACCAGCCCAGCGTGGCCGCCAGCGGCCACTGGACGTGCAGCAGCCACGGTAGCCACGACAGCGCGTACAGAACCGCGTAGACGCGGAGCACGCCGCGGCGGCTGCGCAGCCGGTCGGAGATCACGCCGACGACGACCGAGCCGAGTGCCACGCCCAGCAGCAGCAGGCTTGCGTGCTGCGCTGCGGTCACCCGCGGCAGCCGGTGGACCTGCTCCAGATACGGCACCGACCACAGCCCGGCGAACGCGAGGTAGCTGCCGGCGATTCCCAGGTTGACGAAAAAGCCGGGCCAGGTCGCCGGGTTGGCGAGCACGCGGGCGAGCGCCTGCGTCCAGTGCGCCGCCACCGCGCCGCCGGCGGGGGCAGCGTGCACCGGCGCGAAGCCCATCTCCTCCGGCCGATCGCGCACTTTCCACCACGTCGCGAGCCCGAGCGCCGTCGACAGCAGCGCCAGTGCGACGAACACCGTCCGCCACGATGCCCAGGTGACGATCCACGCCAGCGGCGCGCCGGCGACGACCGCGCCGAGGTTGCCGGCGAACATCGTGACGCCGTTCAGCGTGGCGAAGCGGCTGGCGGGAAACCACACCGCGCTGATCTTGAGGATCGCGATGAACGCCACCGACACGCCGACGCCGACCAGCGTCCGCCCCGCGGCGGCGACCTCCCAGGTCGGCGCCAGCGCGAACAGCAGCGAGCCCATGCCCGCGATCACCGAGCCCGCCGCCAGGATGCGCCGCGGTCCCAGCGTGTCGGCGAGCACGCCCACCGGAATCTGCAGCAGCGTGTAGACGTAGAAGTAGGTGGCGGCCACCGCGCCGAGCACGGCGCCGTTGATCGCGAAAGCGCGCGTGAGCTCGCCGGCGATCGCCGCGGGCGCGGTGCGGTGGAAGAACGACAGCACGAAGCTCGCGAGCACGATACCGAACACGACGCGGCGCGCGCGGACGAACGAAGCCTGGGGCTGCAGCGAGGTCATCCGGCATTGTACCGGCGGGCGTTTGGTAGCATGCTGCGATGGCTCGGCGACGTTCGAACCCGATTTTGGCTGCGCTCGACCCGGGCGACGAGACCGGGCCCCCTCTCTCGCCGACACCGACTCCGTGAAATACGCCGACCTCCGCGACTTTCTCGCCCAGCTCGAACGCTGCGGCGAGCTGAAGCGCGTCGCGGCGCCCGTCGACCCGCGGCTGGAGATGACCGAGATCTGCGACCGGGTGCTCAAGGCCGGCGGTCCCGCGCTGCTGTTCGAGCAGCCGAAGGGGCATACGATGCCGGTGCTCGGCAACCTGTTCGGGACGCCGCAGCGCGTCGCGATGGGGATGGGCGAGGACTCGGTCGCCGCACTGCGCGAGGTCGGCAGGCTGCTGGCGTTCCTGAAGGAGCCCGAGCCGCCGAAGGGGCTGAAGGACGCGTGGCAGAACACGCGGCCGGTGTTCATGCAGGTGCTGAACATGGCGCCGAAGGAGCGGTCCTCCGGCCCGTGCCAGGAGGTCGTGTGGGAGGGCGCCGACGTCGACCTCGGGCGGCTGCCGGTGCAGACCTGCTGGCCCGACGACGCCGGCCCGCTGATCACCTGGGGGCTCACGGTCACGCGCGGGCCGCACAAGGCGCGGCAGAACCTCGGCATCTACCGGCAGCAGGTGATCGCGCGCGACAAGGTGATCATGCGCTGGCTCGCGCACCGCGGCGGCGCGCTGGACTTCCGCGACCACGCGCTGGCGCATCCGGGGACGAAGTTCCCGGTCGCGGTCGCGCTGGGCGCCGACCCCGCGACGATCCTCGGCGCCGTCACGCCGGTGCCCGACACGCTGTCGGAATACCAGTTCGCGGGGCTGCTGCGCGGCGCGCGCACCGAGATCGTCCGCTGCATCGGTCACGACCTGCAGGTGCCGGCGACGGCGGAAATCGTGCTGGAAGGCTTCATCCGGCCGGACGCCGGCGACCCCAGCGGCTACGAGACCGCGCTGGAAGGCCCCTTCGGCGACCACACCGGGTACTACAACGAGGTCGGCCGCTTCCCGGTGCTGACGATCGAGCGCATCACCATGCGCCGCGATCCGATCTACCACTCGACGTACACCGGCAAGCCGCCCGACGAACCGGCGGTGCTGGGCGTGGCGCTGAACGAGGTGTTCGTGCCGCTCCTGCAGAAGCAGTTCCCCGAGATCGCCGACTTCTACCTGCCGCCGGAAGGCTGCTCGTACCGGCTGGCGGTGGTCGCGCTGAAAAAGCAGTACCCGGGACACGCCAAGCGCGTGATGTTCGGCGTCTGGAGTTTCCTGCGCCAGTTCATGTACACCAAGTTCATCGTGGTCACCGACGACGACGTCGACATCCGCGACTGGAAGGAGGTCGTCTGGGCGCTGACGACGCGCGTCGATCCCGCGCGCGATACGCTGCTGGTCGAGTCGACGCCGATCGACTATCTCGATTTCGCGTCGCCGGTCTCGGGTCTCGGCAGCAAGATGGGCATCGACGCGACGCACAAGTGGCCGGGCGAGACGACCCGCGAGTGGGGGCGCCCGATCGCGATGGACGCCGCGGTCAAGGCGCGCGTCGACGCGCTGTGGGGTGGACTGGGCCTGTGACCGCCGTCGACCCGGATCCCGGGCGGGCGCGGCAATGGCCACGATTGCCCCGGGTTGCGCCGGGCGGGGCCGGCGGTTTGCAATCGACGTTGGTGGTGGCGCAACCCGGGCTACGGCGCTGCCGTCTGCCCCCGCCGTGGAAGCGCGAAGTCGCCGTAGCCCGGGCTTCGCGGCCGCGAACGCCTGCCGTCTGCCCCCGCCGTGGAAGCGCGAAGCCCGGGTGGGCGCGGCGATGGCCGCGATTGCCTTCCGCGCCAGTTGCTGGCGACGCGGCACGCGGTCAGTCGCCGTAGCCCGGGCTTCGCGGCCGCGAACGCCTGCCGTCAGCCCCCGCCGTGGAAGCGCGAAGCCCGGGCGGGCGCGGCAATGGCCACGATTGCCCCGGGTTGCGCCGGGCGGGGCCGGTGGGTTGCAATCGACGTTGGTGGCGGCGCAACCCGGGCTACGAATCTGCCTGCGCGACTTGGGCGTTACCGGTTTCCCCGCCAGTGGCTGGCGACGCGGTACGCGGTCAGCGCCAGCGATCCGAAACGCACCCAGCGCGCGAAGCGATGCATGCCGATGAACGGCGCGGCGAACGCGACGATCATCGCGGCGGTCGGCCGCGTCGCCGCGCGGCGGACGGGGTCCGGCGCCGGGTGGAGGACGGAGCCGATCTGGTGCGCGGCGAGCGTCAGCCGCGCGCGATCGACCTGCGCCCGCGTCGCGAGCAGCGCCTTGCGCTCGGCGATGGCGGTCAGACGCGCCGTGCTCATCGTCGCCTCCTAGCGTCCGAGGCCATCGCGGATCTCGCCGGCCAGCCATTGCCGGTCGCGCTCGATCTCGGCCAGCGTCGCCTGGAAAGGCGGCGGCGCGGTGCGCTGGCCGGTGCGCAGGCGCGACAGTGCGCCGATGCCTATCGCGAGGTGCACGAGGGTCACCGCGGCGATCGACGCGACGCGGTGCGATTCCCAGAACACGACCACCACCAGTGCCGAAGCGCAGAGCACGGCAAAGGCGAAGAACGTCGCGGCGATGACGGCCAGGATGAGGTGATGCTTGGCGCGTTCGCGCTCCTCGGAGAACTCCAGCGCCGCAAGCTCGACCCGCGTGCGGACGAGTTCGACGGCGGCCCCGCCGGCGCGCATCAGCGCGCCGCGCAGGCCGCCTGCCGGCCCGGTTCCGGAGGTCCCTTCGCTCACGTCGCGATACGGGTCAGCGGCGGTTCATCAGCAGGCCGATGACCACGCCGACCGCCGCGGCGACGCCGATCGACTGCCACGGATGCTCGTGCACGAAGTCGTCGGTCGCGCGCGCGGCTTCCTTGGCGCGGTCGACCGCCTGGCCCTCGAGTTCCTGCAGGCGCAGCTTGGCCGTCAGCAGCTTGGCCTCGACCTGCGAACGCAGGTCCTTCGCCCTCTCGCCGGTCTTGTTGGCGGCGCGCTTCAGCATGTCCTCCGCCTCGGTCAGGACCGCGGAGAATTCGTCGACCAGCTTGGTGCGGGATTGTTCGGTGCTGTCAGTCATGGCAAGGCTCCTGGACGAATCGAATGGATACGGCGCCACCCCTCGGACAGCCGTACCGCAGTTCATTATAGCGACTGCCGGTCGCGTGTTGCGATCCCTCGCGTTGATCGCACGCAACATTCCGACGGTGACGGCCGCGGCGCGGAACCCCTAGAATGGAGTGCCGCGCGGGGGCAGGCGCGCCAACCACGGAGTTCGAGTCATGGCTGAAAATCCCGTTTCACTCCCGCCGGAAGCGCCGGTGACCGCGGCGCTGCTCGCCTACGCGCTGTTCGGCGTCGGCGCGCTCGCGGGGCTGGTGTCGTCGGGCTTTCCCGTGATCGCGCCGCTGATGGGCGTCATCGGCATCGCCGGCGTGATCGTCGCCTACGTCAAGCGGGACGACGCGCGCGGAACCTGGGTCGCGTCGCACTTCCGCTGGCTGATCCGCACCTTCTGGTATTCGCTGCTCTGGGGCGCGGTCGGCGGCATCGTCTTCGTGCTGTTCTTCGTCGTCTTTCTGCTGGGGCCGCTGCTCGCCGTCGTGATCTGGGGCGCCGCGTCGATCTGGGTGCTCTACCGCGTCATCCGCGGCTACCTGCTGTTCAACGACAGCCGGCCGGTTCCCGGCATGTAGCGCGTTCAGCGCCCCGGCGTCTCGCGCCAGCCCGAGGCGTCGCGGTAGACCCACTGCACCAGCGCGTCGAGCGCCGCCTGGCCGCGCGCCGCGCCCGGGTGGTTGATCAGCGCGACGACGACCCAGCGCCGCCCTCCGGCGTCGATCACGTACCCGGCGAGCGCGCGCACGCCGTCGAGCGTGCCGGTCTTCAGCAGCGCCTGCCCGGCCACGGCGCCGTTCTGGAAGCGCCGCTGCACGGTGCCGTCGACCGCGGCCACGGCCAGCGAGTTCGCGAACTCTTCCCGCACGCGACTGCCGTCGGCCGCGAGCAGCAGGCGCGCCAGTCCGTCGGCGGTCACGCGCTCCGCGCGCGACAGGCCCGAGCCGTTGTCGAGCACCAGCCCGGGCATGCCGATCCGGCGCTGCGCGAGCCACCGGCGCACCGCGTCGGCGGCCAGTGCAGGGGTCGCCGGCGGCGGATGCGCGGCCGTCGCCAGCGTCAGGAACAGCTGGCGCGCCATCACGTTGTTCGACAGCTTGTTGATGTCGCGCACGATCTCGGCGAGCGGCGGCGAGGCGAAGGTCGCGAACGGCGTCGCCCCCGCCGGCGCGCGGCCCTCGCGCACGTCACCGTCGAAGCGCCCGCCCGCCTCGCGAAAATACGCCGTGAACATGCCGAGCGCGTAATGCGGGGCGTCGAGCAGCGCGACGTACCAGTCCCGCTCGGCGCAGCGTGCCGGGTAGCGACCCGCGAAGGTCGCGCGGGCGCCGGCCGCACGGTCGGCGAAGGCGGCGCCGAGCGCTGCGCGCCAGTCGCCGCAGTCGCCGCTGTCGAGGCGCGGCGGCGCCCCCAGCGCGACCTGCGGCAGCGGCGGCTCCGCGCGCACTGCGA
>CAIWHR010000105.1 GCA_903912485.1 uncultured beta proteobacterium
CCCGGCCCCGGCCCCGGCCCCGGCCCCGGCCCCGGCTTCCGGCGCAGGGGCCGGTGGCCGGAGGGCCGGGTCAGAACATCAGCCGCGCGAGGAACAGCCCGGTGGTGACCGTCACCACCGTCGCGACCACGCCCGGGATCATGAACGAGTGGTTGAGCACGTACTTGCCGATTTTGGTCGTGCCCGACAGGTCGAAGTTGATCGCGGCGATCAGCGAACCGTAGGTCGGGATGAAGAAGTAGCCGTTGACCGACGGGAACATCGCGATCAGGAACTGCGGCGGGATGCCCAGCGCGATGCCCAGCGGCATCAGCGCGCGCGTCGTCGCCGCCTGGCTGTAGAGCAGCACCGACGCGAAGAACAGGCCGAAGGCGAAGGTCCACGGCGCGGCTTCCGCCCACTTGCCGATCGCCGGCACGATCACGTCCTTGTGCGCGGCGATGAAGCTGTCGCCGAGCCAGGCCAGCCCGAAGATGCCGATGACCGCGACCACGCCGGCGCGCAGCGTCGACGTCTTGGGAATCTCGTCGACGTCGACCTTGCTGACCAGCAGCATCACCGCCGCCACCGCCATCATCACGATCTCGATCACGATCGGCATCTGCAGCGGCGCCTTGGCGCCCGGCAGCCTGCGCAGCTCGGGGAAGAACCCGAACACCACGACCAGCGCGACGCCGGTGAGGAACAGCAGCGCCGACGCCTTCGCCGCGGCTTTCAGCGGCGGGCGGTCGGCGGCGGCGATCGGCGCCGGGATCGCTCCCGCCTTCAGCCGCGCCTGGTACTCCGGATCGTCCTTCAGGTCCCTGCCGACGAACATCGACACGATCGCAGCGACGAACACGCCGGTGAGCGTCGCCGGCACGCAGACCATCAGGATCTGCGGCAGCCCCCACTGCGTCATCCCTTTCTCGGCGAACAGGCCGATCATCGCCGCGGTCGCCGCCGCCACCGGGCTGGCGGTGATCGCCTGCTGCGACGCGATCGTGGCCACCGCCATCGGCCGCTCCGGGCGGATGCCGTTCTGGTGCGCCGTCTCGTAGATCACCGGCAACAGCGGGTAGACGATGTGCCCGGTGCCGGCGACAAAGCTGAAGCACCAGGTGGTGAGCGGCGCGACGATGGTCACGTACTTCGGATTGGCGCGGATGATGCGCTCGGCGATGCGCACCAGGAAGTCGATGCCGCCGGAGGCGTCCATCACCGACGCGGCCATGATGACCGCGAGGATGATCAGCATCACGTCGATCGGCGGCGACGTCGGGCTGACGCCGAACGCCACCACCAGCACCAGGAGACCCACGGCCCCCCACAACCCGAGGCCGACGCCGCTGTAGCGGGCGCCCATCCAGATCGCCGCCAGCACGACGACGAACTGCAGAACGATCGAAAGCGTCATGGCTTCTCTCCCTGCCGAGGGTTCGCTCCGGGACCGCCTACTGCTCGAACTTGGGGCTGATCAGGTTCTCGAACGAGAACACCTCGTCCCACTTCTCCTGCGTCAGCAGCCTGCGCTCGCCGACGACGATGTCGTGCAGCGACTTGCCCGACTCGTAGCCTTCGCGCGCGATCTCGGCGCACAGCTTGTAGCCGAGCGAGGGCTTGAGCACCGTCACGATGCCCAGCGAGTTCAGCACCATGTCGCGCGTGCGCTCGGCGTTGGCGGTAATGCCGTCGATGCAGTGGACGCGCAGGCTGTTGACGGCGTTCTCCATCGTCGAGATCGACGTGAACAGCGCGTAGGTGATCACCGGCTCCATCACGTTGAGCTGCAGCTGCCCCGCCGACGCGGCCAGCGTCACGGTGAGGTCGAGACCGATCACCAGGAAACCGGTCTGGTTGACGACCTCGGGGATCACCGGGTTCACCTTGCCCGGCATGATCGACGAGCCCGGCTGCATCTGCGGCAGCTTGATCTCGTTGAAGCCGCAGCGCGGCCCCGAGGCGAGCAGGCGGATGTCGTTGCAGATCTTGGTGAGCTTGGACGAGGTCCGCTTCAGCACGCCGGACAGCAGCACGTAGGCGCCGGTGTCGGAAGTCGCCTCGACCAGGTCGCCCGCCAGGATGAACGTGGCGCCGGTCAGCTCGGACAGGTGCCTGGTCACGAGTTCCGGGTAGCCTGGCGCCGCCGTCACCGTGGTGCCGATCGCCGTCGCACCCAGGTTGATCTCGTGCAGGAACTGGCGGACTTCGCCGATCCGCTGCACTTCCTCGCCCATCGTCGTGCCCCAGCCGTGGAACTCCTGCCCGAGCGACATCGGCACGGCATCCTGCAGGTGGGTGCGGCCCATCTTCAGCACCTTGTCGAATTCGCGGCCCTTGGCGAAGAACGCCTCCTGCAACCGGGTCAGCGCCTCCATGTAGCTCGCCAGCCTGAGGATCAGCGCGAGGCGGAACGCGGTCGGGTAGACGTCGTTGGTCGACTGCCCGAAGTTGACGTGGTCGTTGGGGTTGACGAACTGGTACTCGCCCTTCTTGTGCCCGAGGCTCTCGAGCGCGAGGTTGGCGATCACCTCGTTGGCGTTCATGTTGGTCGACGTCCCGGCGCCGCCCTGGATGAAATCGGTGACGAACTGCTCGCGCATCTCGCCGGCGATCAGCCGGTCGCAGGCGCCGACGATCGCGCCGGCGACCCTGGCGTCGAGCACGCCGAGATCGCGGTTGGCCAGCGCGGCGGCCTTCTTGACGTAGCCGAAAGCCTTGATGAAGTACGGCTCGGTCGCCATCGGGATGCCGGTGATGTGGAAGTTCTCCTTGCCCCGCAGCGTCTGCACGCCGTAGTACGCGTCGTCGGGAAGCTGGCGTTCTCCGAGAAAGTCCTTTTCGATCCGTGGGGGCATGGTGTGGCTCCTTGGTTCGGGTGGGCGTCCGGGCGCGGAGCACGGACAACGGCATTGCGCCGGGCGCACGCACCGGCCGCGAGCGGACATCGCCCGTCGCCCGCGGCCGCCGCGGAACCCTGTCCGATTTATTTTCCGCCGGCGATTCGCCGGCGTATTGATCCGCCTCAAGCAGGGCGGGGGATGCGGCCGCGCCGCCGCAGACGCGCGGCCGCGGCGGCGCGCAGCCGCGCTACGACCAGCCCAGGCTCACCATCTTGCGGCGCACGAACGCGATCTGCGTCGCGAGCGGCAGGTCCTTGGGGCAGACATCGTGGCAGGCGAGCAGCGACATGCAGCCGAACACGCCGTCGTCGTCGCCGATCACTTCGTAGTAGTCGTCGTCGGTGCGCGCGTCGCGCGGATCGAGGCGGAAGCGCGCGACGCGGTTCAGCCCCACGGCGCCGACGAAATCCTTGCGCATCCGCGCGGTCCCGCAGGCGGCGACGCAGCAGCCGCACTCGACGCAGCGGTCGAGTTCGTAGATCTTGTCGGCGAGATCGGGATCCATCTTCTGCTCGGCGCGGCGCAGGTCCGGGTTCGGCTCCTTCATGTGCAGCCAGCCGCCGAGGCGTTCGCTCATCCCGCGCATCCACTTGCCGGTGTTGACCGACAGGTCGCCGATCAGCTCGAAGAACGGCAGCGGCGCCAGCGTGAACTCGGCGCCGAGGCTCTTGGTCAGCGTCCGGCACGCGAGCGTCGGCCGGCCGTTGATCACCATCGCGCAGCTGCCGCAGATGCCGGCGCGGCAGACGAAGTCGAACTGCAGCGACGGATCCTGTTTTTCGCGGATTTCGTTGAGCGCGATGAACAGCGTCATGCCGTCGGCTTCCTCCAGCGGGTACGTCTGCATGCGCGGCGGCTGCGACGGCTCCTGCGGGTTGTAGCGCAGCACGCTGATCTTCAGCTGGCGGTGCGCGGCGCTGCCACCGTCGCCGCCGTTCCCGGCTTTGGCGATGGGGATGATCTTGCTGTTGGCGTCGCTCATTTTCCGGACTCGCAGGTTTTGTCCATGGGCTCGTCGATGCGCTCGTTGCGGCCGCGCAGCGGCTCGGGCAGCAGCTCGTCGTAGGGCATCAGCGCCTCCTGCACGTCGAAGCGCGAGGCGTCCGCCATCTTCGCCTTCACCGCGTCGACGTCGGCGGCGCGCCCGGGCGTGTCCGGGTGGTCGACGTAGTCCTTGGCGCCGTAGCCGCGCCAGCCGGGCGGCAGCTCCATGGTGCCGACGTCGAGCGCTTCCCACGCCAGCGACGGCAGCGTCTCCTCGCCCTTCCACGAGGCCAGCGTGCGCTTCAGCCACTCGGCGTCGTTGCGGCGCGGGAAATCCTGCCGGAAGTGCGCGCCGCGACTCTCGGTGCGGACCAGCGCACCGTAGGCGACGCACAGCGCCACCTTGAGCATCTTCTGCACGCGGTACGCGGTGACGAGTTCGGGATTCGCGCCGCGCGCCTTTTCGCGCAGCCCGATGTTGCGGCTCCTGACCAGCAGCCGCTGCAGTTCGTCGACCGCCGCCTGCAGGTCCTCGCCGCGGCGGAAGATGCCGACCTTGGCCGTCATCAGGTCCTGCATCTCGGCCTTGATCGCCGAGGCGTCCTCGGTTCCGCGGCCGTCGACCAGCGTGTCGAGCTTGCCCTGCTCGCGCTTCAGGAAATCGTGCACCAGCGACGTCGGGATGTCGACCTCGTTGTCGAGGCGGTCGCAGTAGTCGGCGATGAATTCGCCGACGATCATGCCGGCGACCACGGTCTCGGCGACCGAATTGCCGCCCAGCCGGTTGAAGCCGTGCATGTCCCAGCAGGCCGCCTCGCCGGCGGCGAACAGGCCCTTGAGGTCGGGGCTCTCGCCGGTGTGGTTGGTGCGCACGCCGCCCATCGTGTAGTGCTGCGCCGGCCGCACCGGGATCCAGTCCTTGGTCGGGTCGACGCCCATGAAGTAGTGGCAGATCTCGAACACTTCGCGCAGGTTGTGCCGGATGTGCTGTTCGCCCAGCAGCGTGATGTCGAGCCAGATGTGGTCGCCGAAGCGGCTCTTGGCGCCCTTGCCCTTGGCGATGTGCTCCTCCATCCGCCGCGACACCACGTCGCGCGAAGCGAGCTCCTTCTTCTCGGGCTCGTAGTCGGGCATGAAGCGGTGGCCGTCGACGTCCTTCAGCAGGCCGCCGTCGCCGCGACAGCCCTCGGTGACCAGGATGCCGGCGGGGAAGATGCCGGTCGGATGGAACTGGATCGCTTCCATGTTGCCCAGCCGGGCGATGCCGGTCTCCAGCGCCAGCGCGCTGCCGATGCCCTCGCAGATCACCGCGTTGGTCGTCACGCGGTAGATGCGGCCGGCGCCGCCGCTGGCCACGCAGGTGGCCTTGGCGACGTAGGCGACGAGCTCGCCGGTGATGAGGTTGCGCACGATGGCGCCGTAGCAGCGGCCGGCGTCGTGGATCAGCGCGATGGCCTCGGTGCGTTCGTGCACGGGAATCTGCGCGCCGATCGCCTGGTCGCTCACCGTCTGCAGCATCGCGTGGCCGGTGCCGTCGGAGACGTAGCAGGTCCGCCACTTCTTGGTGCCGCCGAAATCGCGCTGCGCGACCAGTCCGTGCGCTTCGTCGCGCTCGGTGATCGTGACCTTCTGGCCGTTGATGATGACGGTGCGGTCGCCGCGGCGGACGCGGCTCCACGGCAGGCCCCAGGCCGCGAGTTCGCGCACGGCCTTGGGCGCCGTGTTGACGAACATCCGCACCACCTTCTGGTCGGCGCCCCAGTCGCTGCCGCGGACGGTGTCCTCGAAGTGGATGTCCTCGGTGTCGCCCTGGCCCTTGATCACGTTGGCGAGCGACGCCTGCATGCCCCCCTGCGCCGCGGCGGAGTGCGAGCGCTTGGGCGGCACCAGCGACAGGATGACCACGTCGTGGCCGCGGCGCTTGGCGCCGATCGCGACCCGCAGGCCCGCGAGCCCGCCGCCGATCACGAGTACGTCGGTATAGATGATTTTCATTGCTGTACCCCCTTGGTGCTGCGCACCGTCCCCCCGAGGGGGAGCAATTCGCGCTTGGGGCGGCCCGGCGCGCTCATTTGTTTACCCCCTGCGGGGCTGCCTGGAGCGCCGCGGGAACGTAGGGCTTGCCGTAATCGGGCGCGTGCGCGATGCCGATCTTGACGTACGCGGCCAGCGTGGCGAAGCCCAGCGCGAGGAAGAACACGGTCAGCGCCCATTTCAGCGTCTTCAGGCGCTTGCGCGTCGCGGCGGGGTCGGGTCCGGCGAACCAGTCCCACTTCACCGCGAGGCGGTAGAGGCCGATGCCGCCGTGCAGCTCGACCGCGAGCAGCAGCAGGATGTACAGCGGCCAGTAGTGGCCGGTCCAGACGCGATCGCCGGACTCGAACGGACCGATCAGCTCCGGATGCGTCAGCATGATGTAGACATGCGGCGCCGCAACAAAGAACAGCGCAAACCCGGTGAGCGCCTGCCAGAACCAGAGCGTCGTGTCCTCGTGCCGCATCATCTTCATGTGGCCGTGGAAGGTCGTGAACTGGCGGTAGTTGATCGGGAATTTGCGCACTGCAAGAAACGCGTGCACGACGAGCAGCGTGATCACCGTGGCGACGACGAACGACACCATGATCGGGTACGACTTGCCGAAGAAGAAATAGCCTTCGAAGAACTTGGTGATCGTCCACATCGCGTCGTTGCTGATGAGGATCGTCGACACGAAGAACATGTGGCCCCACATGAACAGCGCGAGGACGAGACCGGTCCCGCTCTGGATGAAGTCGAGGCGCGCGGGCCACCGGCTCTTGCGTGCCGTTCCGGCCAGCCCGATGCCGGCAATCAGTTGGTTGCTCGATTCCATAGGGTCGATTCCTTGCTTTTGCCGCCGGATGTCGGCGGACCTGCAACGTCGTTATGTGGCTGTCGATCGCGGACAACCGCCCGCTCGCCTGCGGGTCCGGCCGACGCCAGACCGAAGCTTATGCCGCGCACGCAAGTGTCTCTTGACCTGCATCAAAGGGTCCCGCAGCGATGAAGGCAGCATGCACGGATCGTGGACAGGGGCCGGCAGGGTGACCGGCACCATGGATCCTCGGATGGCGGAAATGGAGGGGGTCGATGTTTCAGGTTCGCATTCATGGCCGCGGCGGCCAGGGCGTGGTGTCCGGCGCCGAGATGCTGTCGGTGGCGGCTTTTCTCGAGGGCCGCTACGCGCAGGCGTTCCCCAGCTTCGGTTCGGAGCGGATGGGCGCACCGGTGATGGCTTTCTGCCGCATCGACGACCGCGAGATACGGCTGCGCGAACCGGTGATCACGCCGGACGCGCTGATCATCCAGGATCCGACGCTGCTGCACCAGGTCGACCTGTTCAAGGGCCTGGCCAAGGACGGCTACATCCTGATCAACTCGACGCGCGACTTCGCCGCGCTCGGCCTGACCGAATTCACGCGCCGCTTCCGCGCGTCGCGGCTGTGCACGCTGCCGGCCACCGAGATCGCGATGAAGCACGTCGGCCGGCCGGTGCCGAACGCCGCGCTGCTCGGCGGCTTCGCCGCGGTCAGCGGCGAGATCCGGCTCGCTTCGGTGGTGGCGGCGATCCGGGAGAAATTCCCCGCAGCGATCGCCGAGAAGAACGTCGCCGCCGCGACGGAGGCGCACGCGCTGGTCACCGCGGCGAGAGAGGGAACCCATGCGTAAACAGATCGAAGGTTCGCGCGCGGTCGCCGAGGCGATCGCTCTGTCCCGCCCGCAGGTGATCTGCGCCTATCCGATCACGCCGCAGACGCACATCGTCGAAGGCCTGGGCGAGATGGTGAAGGCGGGCGAGCTCACCAACTGCGAGTTCATCAACGTCGAGTCCGAATTCGCCGCGCTGTCGGTGGCGATCGGCGCGTCGGCGGCAGGCGCACGCGCCTACACGGCGACCAGCAGCCAGGGGCTGCTGTTCATGGCCGAAGCGGTTTACAACGCCGCCGGCCTCGGCCTGCCGATCGTCATGACCATCGGCAACCGCGCGATCGGCGCGCCGATCAACATCTGGAACGACCACTCGGACAGCATGTCGATGCGCGACGCCGGGTGGATCCAGCTGTTCGCCGAGACCAACCAGGAAGCGCTCGACCTGCACATCCAGGCGTTCCGGCTGGCCGAGGAACTGAGCCTCCCCGTCATGGTCTGCATGGACGGCTTCATCCTGACCCACGCCTACGAACGTGTCGACGTGCCGAGCCAGGAACAGGTCGACGCCTACCTGCCGCCCTACGAGCCGCGCCAGGTGCTCGACACCGGCAACCCGGTGTCGATCGGCGCGATGGTCGGCCCCGAGGCTTTCATGGAAGTGCGCTACCTCGCGCACCACAAGCAGCTGCGCGCGCTGCAGCTCATTCCGCAGCTGTCCGCGCTTTACAAGCAGCAGTTCGGCCGCGACTCGGGCGGGCTGATCCGCAGCTACCGCACCGAGGGCGCCGAGACGATCGTCGTCTCGCTGGGCTCGGTCAACGGCACGGTGCAGGAAGTGATCGACGACATGCGCGACGCCGGCACCGCGATCGGATCGGTCGGCATCTGCTCGTTCCGCCCCTTCCCGCTGGCCGCGCTGCGCGACGTGCTGCAGCACGCGAAGCGGGTCGTGGTGCTGGAGAAGTGCTTCGCCGTCGGTCTGGGCGGCATCGTTTCGGACGGCGTGAGGAATTCGCTGTCCGGGATCCAGCTGAAGGGCTACACGGTGGTCGCCGGACTGGGCGGGCGCTCGATCACCAAGGCGTCGCTGCGCCAGCTGTTCGAGGACGCGGGCGCCGACGAACTGGAACAGATGACCTTCCTCGATCTCAACGCCGACGTGGTCAGCCACGAACTCGAGCGCGAGACCCACACGCGACGGACCGGCCCCACGGCGGAGGCCATCCTGCGCCGCCTCGGCACCGTCGGTTCGCAGGTCGGCTAGCAAGGACGAAACGCCATGGAACTGCAGACCGTCAAGTTCTACCAGACCGGGACGTTCACCGTCGGCAACCGGCTGCTCGCCGAAGACGAGCGCTCGGTCCAGGCCAACACCGAGCGCACCAACTCGCTCAACTCCGGGCACCGCGCGTGCCAGGGCTGCGGCGAAGCGCTCGGGGCGCGCTACGCGATCGACGCGGCGATGCGCGCGACCAACAACCAGATCATCGCCGTCAACGCGACCGGCTGCCTCGAGGTGTTCTCGACGCCGTATCCGGAGACTTCGTGGCAGATCCCCTGGATCCATTCGCTGTTCGGCAACGCCGCCGCGGTCGCGTCGGGCGTCGTCGCCGCGATGCGCGTCACCGGCAAGACCGACATCCGCGTCATCGCGCAGGGCGGCGACGGCGGCACCACCGACATCGGCTTCGGCTGCCTGTCCGGGATGTTCGAGCGCAACGACGACGTGCTGTACCTCTGCTACGACAACGAGGCGTACATGAACACCGGCGTGCAGCGCTCGAGCGCGACGCCGCCGGCCGCGCGTACCGCGACCACGCCGGCGATCGGCCCCGACCCGGGCAACGTCGCGGGCACCGGCAAGAACGTCCCGCTGATCGCGATGGCGCACAACATTCCGTACGTCGCGACCGCGAGCGTCGCCAACCTGCGCGACCTCGAGTTCAAGGTCACCAAGGCGATGGGCATCCACGGCGCGCGCTACATCCACATCCACGTGCCCTGCCCGCTGGGCTGGGGCTCGGCGCCCGCCGACACCATCAGGATCGCCCGGCTCGCGGTGGAATCGGGGCTCTTTCCGCTGTTCGAAGCCGAACACGGCGAGGTCACCGGCCGCACCCCGATCCGGCAGCGGGTGCCGGTCGACGAATACCTCAAACTGCAGAAGCGCTTCGCGCACCTGTTCGGAAAGGAGCCCGACACCGCGCGCATCGCGCAGGTCCAGGCGACCGCCGACCGGAACATCGCGCGCTTCGGCCTGCTCGGCGACTAGGGAATGCCCATGGACAAGCCGTTTGCCATCACGCTCGACGTCGGTTCGAGCCTTGCCAACAAGACCGGCTCGTGGCGCACCAGCCGTCCGGTCTACCTCGACCGCCTGCCGCCCTGCAACCACGCCTGCCCGGCGGGCGAGAACATCCAGAACTGGCTGTTCCACGCCGAGGGCGGCCACTACGAGGCCGCCTGGCGCGCGCTGACGGCGGACAACCCGCTTCCCGGCGTCATGGGCCGCGTCTGCTACCACCCCTGCGAGGGAGCGTGCAACCGCGGCCAGCTCGACGAGCCGGTCGGCATCAACTCGGTCGAGCGCTTTCTCGGCGACGAGGCGCTGCGGCGCGGCTGGAAGTTCGAGCCGCCGGCGCGCGAGACGGGCAAGCGGGTGCTGGTGGTCGGCGCGGGCCCGTCGGGCCTCGTCGCCGCGTATCACCTGAGGCGCTTCGGCCACACGGTGAAGATCGTCGAGGCCGGCCCGTTCGCCGGCGGCATGATGCGCTTCGGCATCCCCAAGTACCGGCTGCCGCGCGAGGTGCTCGACGGCGAGATCCAGCGGATCCTCGATCTGGGCATCGAGCTCCAGCTCGACACCAAGGTCGCCGACATCCGCGAAGCGATGGCCGCGGGCGGCTTCGACGCCGCGTTCCTCGCCGTCGGCGCGCACATCGCCAAGCGCGCGTTCATTCCGGCGGGCTCGGCCGCGCGCATGCTCGACGCGGTTTCGGTGCTGCGCAGCATGGAAGGCGAGGACAAGCCGATGCTCGGCCGCCGCGTGGTCGTGTACGGCGGCGGCAACACCGCGCTCGACGTCGCGCGCACCGCCAAGCGGCTCGGCGCCAGCGAGGCGATCATCGTCTACCGCCGCACGCGCGAGAAGATGCCGGCGCACGACTTCGAGGTCGAGGAGGCGCTGCAGGAAGGCATCCTGATCAAGTGGCTGTCGACGATCAAGAACATGGCCGACGGCGGCACGCTGACCGTCGAGAAGATGGCGCTCGACGACAAGGGCTTCCCGCAGCCGACCGGCGAGATCGAGACGCTCGAGGCCGACTCGCTGGTGATGGCGCTGGGCCAGGACGTCGACCTGTCGCTGCTCGAGGGCGTTCCCGGCCTGGAAATCAAGGATGGCGTCGTCCAGGTCGGCACGAACATGATGACCGGCTACCCGGGCGTCTTCGCCGGCGGCGACATGGTGCCTTCCGAGCGCACGGTGACCGTCGCCGCGGGGCACGGCAAGAAGGCCGCGCGCCACATCGACGGCTGGCTCTCCGGCAACGCCTGGGTGCCGCCGCAGAAGCACGAGATCGCGACCTTCGGCAACCTCAACACCTGGTACTACAGCGACGCGCCGAAGACCGTGCGTCCGCTGCTCGACATCATGCGGCGCAAGTCGACGTTCGAGGAGGTCGTCAGCGGCCTCGACGAGAAGAACGCGCTGTTCGAGGCGCGGCGCTGCCTTTCCTGCGGCAACTGCTTCGAGTGCGACAACTGCTACGGCGTCTGCCCCGACAACGCGGTGATCAAGCTCGGCCCGGGCAACCGCTTCGAGTTCAACTACGACTACTGCAAGGGCTGCGGCATCTGCGTTTCCGAATGCCCCTGCGGCGCGATCAAGATGGTGCCGGAAACGATCTGACCGGGATTCGCCGGCGCTCCCCCCGGGTTGCGCCGACCCCGAACCACCCCATAGCCGGAGGAGAGAAGCGATGAACCAGAGCAGCCAGGGCCGTGCACGTCTGAGCGTTCCCGAGTGGTTCCCCAAGGGCGTCGCGCTGCTGCGCGACCCGACGCTCAACAAGGGGATGGCGTTCACCGAGGACGAGCGCGACGCGCTGGGCATCCGCGGCCTCCTCCCGGCGCACGTGCTGTCGCAGGAGGAGCAGGTGGCGCGGGTGCTGGAGAACTTCCGCCAGAAGCCCACCAACCTCGAGAAGTTCATCAACCTCGCCGCGCTGCACGACCGCAACGAGGCGCTGTTCTTCCGCATCGTGATGGACAATCCCGACGAGATGATGCCGATCATCTACACGCCGACCGTCGGTCTGGCCTGCCAGCGCTTCGGCCACATCTTCCAGCGGCCGCGCGGGCTGTTCATCAGCGCCAAGGACAAGGGCCGCATCGGCAACATCCTGCGCAACTGGCCGTACCGCGACGTCGCGATGATCGTCGTCACCGACGGCGAGCGCATCCTCGGGCTGGGCGACCTCGGCGCCAACGGCATGGGCATCCCGGTGGGCAAGCTCGCTCTCTACACCGCCTGCGCCGGCATCCACCCGACGCAGTGCCTGCCGGTGGTGCTCGACATGGGCACCAACAACGAGGCGCTGCTCTCCGACCCGCTGTACATCGGCCTGCACGAGAAGCGCCTGACCGGGAGCGCGTACGACGAGATCGTCGACGAGTTCATCACCGCGACGCAGCGCGTGTTCCCGGGCTCCGTCGTGCAGTTCGAGGACTTCGCCAACCACAATGCGTTCCGGCTGCTCGAGAAGTACCGCAACGGCATCTGCACGTTCAACGACGACATCCAGGGCACCGCCGCGGTCGCGCTCTCCGGCATGCTGTCGGCGCTGCGCATCACCGGCGGCAAACTCTCCCGGCAGAAGATCCTGTTCTTCGGCGCCGGGGAGGCGGCGACGGGAATCGCCGACCTGACGGTGGCGGCGATGGTGAGCGAAGGATGCTCGCTGGCCGACGCGCGCAGGAACTGCTGGCTGGTCGATTCGAAGGGCCTCGTCGTCGCCAGCCGCACCGGGCTCGTCGCGCACAAGCAGCCCTACGCGCACGAGCACGCGCCGATCTCGGATTTCCCGACCGCGGTGCGGACGCTGAAGCCGACCGCGATCATCGGCGTCGCCGCCGTCGGCGGCACCTTCACTCCCGAGGTCCTGCAGGACATGGCGCGGATCAACGAGCGTCCGATCGTGTTCGCGCTGTCGAATCCGACGACGCAGTCGGAATGCACGGCCGAGGAGGCGTATCGCTGGACCGACGGCCGCGCGCTGTTCGCCTGCGGCAGTCCTTTCGACCCGGTCACGCAGGGCGGCAGGATGCACGTCCCCCGCCAGGGCAACAATTCGTACATCTTCCCCGGCGTGGGCCTCGCTGCGGTCGCCACCCGGGCCACCCGCGTCACCGACGAGATGTTCATGGCGGCGGCGCGCGCGCTGGCGGCGCAGGTCAGCGAGGAGGACCTGGCGCAGGGCAGCCTCTACCCGCCGCTGCCCAAGGTGCGCGAAGTCTCCGCGCACATCGCGACGGCGGTCGCTGCGGTCGTCTACGCGCAGGGATTCGCCACGGTGCCGCAGCCCGCGGATCTGCTCTCCTTCATGCGCGCGCAGATGTACGACCCGCACTACCCGAGCTACGTCGACCGGTGAGCCGACGGCGGCCCGTCGCCGGGCCGCCATCGGGGTTTCCCCGTGCCGGGCCCCGTCGCGTGCAGAAAGATGGGCGCGCAGGGCGCCGCGCGATGCGCCGCTTTGACCTGCATCAACTGCGCGCCGACGAACGTCATTAGACTCTCGCAGAACGTACCGCCGGCAGCGCCTGCCGGTCCGAGCGACAGCAGGGGAACAGAACACCAACTGGCCGCACCGAGGCCGCAACCGTCCCGCGATGAATCCCTACGTCATCTTTCTCCTGTACATGCTCGCGATCATGGGCTTCGTGTTCACGACGCTGCTCATGAACCGCTATCTGGGTCCGAAGCCCGTTGCCACGGCGGCCAAGATGGAGCCGTTCGAGTGCGGCGCCACCCCGGTCGACCTGCGCAACGTCAAGGCGATCCCGATCAAGTACTACGCGGTCGCGATCGTCTTCATCCTGTTCGACCTCGAAACCGTCTTTCTGTTCCTCTGGGCGCTGGGAGCGCAGCCGGTCACGGGGTTCATGCTGTTCACGTTCGGCATCTTCGTCGCGCTGCTGGTCCTGATGCTGCTCTACGTGTACAAGGCGAAGCTGCTGGAAGGCGTCACCGAATGAGCACGCCGACGAACGCGTCCCTGGCCACGATCCCGATTCACGCGGTGGGCGAAAAGTCGTCCGCCTTCGAATACCTGACGACCAAAAAGGACGAACTGCTCGGGTGGGCGCGCAAGTTCTCGATCTTTCCGTACCCGTTCGTCACCGCCTGCTGCGCGATGGAGTTCATGGCGGTCAGTTCGTCGCCGTACGACACCGACCGCTTCGGCGCGGCGCTGCCGCGGTTCTCGCCGCGCCAGGCCGACCTCCTGATGGTCGTCGGCACGATCAGCCACAAGCAGGCGACGGTGCTGAAGACCGTCTACGACCAGATGTGCGAGCCGAAGTGGGTGATGGCTTTCGGCGCCTGCGCGACCTCCGGCGGCTTCTACCAGAACTACGCCGCCGTCGCCGGCGTCGACAGGATCGTCCCGGTCGACATCTACATCCCCGGCTGTCCGCCGCGGCCCGAGATGGTGATCGACGGCATCATGCAGCTGCAGGACCTGATCGCCCGCTCGCGCCATCCGATCGTGAACAAGGACTTCTGACCGTGGCCGCCGGCATCCTCGATCGCGTCTCCGAAGCGTTGGCCCCGACCGCGATTTCGGCGGCGATCGCGCACGGCATTCTCGTGCTGACGCTCGCCCCCGAAGCGCTGACGCCCGTCGTCGGGCGGCTCCAGTCCGAGTTCGGCTTCGACCTGTTCCTCGACGTCACCGCGATCGACTGGCTGCCGCAGACGCCCCGTTTCGAGGTCGTCTGGCACTTCTATTCGACCGAGCACCACGTCCGCATCCGGATCAAGGCCCGCGTGGCCGAGTCCGACGCGGTCGTCGATTCGCTGCGGCCGCGGTACGGCTCGGCCGGCATCATGGAGCGCGAGTGCCACGAGATGTACGGCATCGTCTTCCGCGGCAACGACGACCTGCGCCCGATGCTGCTCTACGAGGGCTTCGTCGGCCACCCGCTGCGCAAGGACTACCCGAAGGACCGCGAGCAGCCGCTCGTGCCTTACATCAAATGACCCCCGTGGAAACCAGGCTCCCCAACCCGGTCCGGCCCGCGTTCACCGCCGGCGAGCGCGACGACACCGTCATCGTCAACATCGGGCCGTCGCACCCCTGCACCCACGGCACCGTGCAGATCATCGCCGAGCTCGACGGCGAGCGCGTGCTGCGCACCGACATCCACTGCGGCTACCTGCACCGGGGGTTCGAGAAGGAGTGCGAATCGCACACCTGGCACAACCTGATCCCCTACGTCGATCGCCTGAACTACGTCTCCGCGCTGATCAACGACTTCACGTACTGCGAGGCGGTCGAGACGCTGATGGGCATCGAGATCACGCCGCGCTGCCGCTACCTGCGCACGCTGCTGTCCGAGTACTCGCGCCTCGTCGACCACCTGACCTGCGTCGCCGCGGGCCTGATGGAACTGGGCGCGATGACCGCGTTCCTGTACCTGGTCATGGTCCGCGACTTCATGTACGAGCACCTCGCTGCGCTGACCGGCGCGCGCGTGACGTACTCGTACGGACGGATCGGCGGGCTGGCGCGCGACCTGCCCGACGGCTGGCTCGTCCGGCTCGAGGAGATCCTGAAGCAGTACGAGGAGTTCATCGGCCGCGTCCACGGGCTGGTCGACCGCAACCGGATTTTCATCGACCGGATGCGCGACGTCGGAACGATCTCGACCAAGGACGCGATCAGCTACGGCTACACCGGCGTGATCCTGCGCGCGACGGGCGCCGCGCGCGACCTGCGCCGCGACACGCCGTACCTTGCCTACGCCGAACTCGACTTCGACGTGCCGGTGGGGATCAAGGGCGACAACTACGACCGCTACTTCGTCCGGATGCGCGAAATGGACGAGTCCGTCTACATGATGCGCCAGCTGATGGAGATGCTGCCGGCGGGTCCGATCAACGTCGACGACCGCCGCTGCGTGCTGCCCGAGAAGGAACTCGTCTACACCGAGATCGAGTCGCTGATCAACCACTTCAAGCTGGTCATGGACGGCCCGAAGCCGCCGGCCGGCGAGGCCTACGCCGCGCACGAATCTCCCAACGGCGAGCTCGGCTTCTACGTCGTCAGCGACGGCAGCGGCGTGCCGTGGAAAGTCCACTGCCGCGCACCGTCGTACGTCCACATGGGCGGCGCGCACAAGATGCTCGATGGTTATCAGCTTGCCGACATCGTCCCGACGTTCGGCTCGATCAACATGATCGGCGGCGAATGTGACCGCTGACCCCGGATATAACGCAACTGCGCGATGAAGCATCTGATCCCCGAATTCGAGCAGTGGAAGAAGCGCTTCCCCCCGGGTTTCGACTCGGCGATGGTGATGCTGTGCGTGCGCCGCATCCAGGACGACCGGGGCTTCGTCGCCGACAGCGACGTCGGCGAGCTGGCCGCCTACCTCGGCGTGCCGCGCATCCAGATCGAGGAAGTGCTGTCGTACTACACGCAGTTCCGCCGCAAGCCGATAGGCCGCTGGCACGTCCAGACCTGCCGCAACGTGACCTGCTCGATGAGGGGCGCCGAGAAGCTGATCGACCACCTGGCGAAGAAGATCGGCGTCGCGCCGGGGAACACGACCGCGGACGGCCGCTTCACGCTGTCGACCGTCGAGTGCCTGGGTTCGTGCGGGACCGCGCCGGTGGTGATGGTCAACGATACGTACCACGAGAACATGAGCATCGAGAAGCTCGACGAGTTGCTCGAAGGACTGAAATAGCCATGCCCGGCCGACAGCTCATCATGACCTTCCCGGTCACCGCCACGTCGCACACGCTGGCGGACTACCGGGCGCGCGGCGGCTACGAGGCGCTCGCAAAGGCGCTGACGATGGCGCCGTCCGACATCACCAAGGAAGTGACCGCGGCGGGCCTGCTCGGCCACGGCGGCGCCGCGTTCCCGGTGGGCCGCAAGTGGGGCGTCGTCAAGCTCAACGACAACCAGCCGCACTTCCTCTGCGCCAACGCCGACGAAGGCGAGC
>CAIWHR010000106.1 GCA_903912485.1 uncultured beta proteobacterium
ACCGAGGAACGTCCCGGCGGCGCCGCCAACGTGGCGCGCAACGCGGCGGCGCTGGGTGCGGCGGTGACGCTGCTGTCGGTGACCGGCGCCGACGAAGCGGGCGCCGCGCTGGAAACGATGCTCGTCGCCGAGGGCGTGCGCACGTCGTTCCACCGCGATCCGTCGCTGCCGACGACGGTCAAGCTGCGGGTCATCAGCCGCCAGCAGCAGCTGTTGCGCATCGACTTCGAGACCGCGCCGTCGCACGAGGTGCTGGCCACCAGCCTCGCCGACTACGACCGCCTCGTCCCCGACTGCGACGTCGTCATCCTGTCCGACTACGGCAAGGGCGGGCTGGCGCACATCGCCATGATGATCGGGCGCGCCCGCGCGGCGGGCAAGCGCGTGCTGGTCGATCCCAAGGGCGAGGACTGGGCGCGCTACCGCGGCGCGACGATGCTCACGCCGAACCGGGGCGAGTTCCGGCAGGTGGCGGGCCGCTGGCGCGACGAAGCCGAAATGACGGCGAAGGCGCAGGTGCTGCGCGCCGAGCTCGCACTCGAGGCGCTGCTCGTCACCCGGTCGGAAGAGGGGATGAGCCTGTACACGGCCGGCGGCGCGCTGCACATCCCGGCGCAGGCGCGCGAAGTGTACGACGTCTCCGGCGCCGGCGACACGGTGATCGCCACGACCGGGGTGCTGATGGGCGCAGGCGCCGACCTCGCCGCCGCCGTGCACATCGCCAACCAGGCGGCGAGCGTCGTCGTCGCCAAGCTCGGCACGGCGGTGGTGACGCCGGGCGAACTGTCCTGACGTCCGGCGCCGGTGGCTGCCGATCCGCCCCCGAACCGCCAGCGACTCGAACGCAGCGCCGGATCGATGCGATGAAACCCCCGAAGACCCTCTACAGCTGCACCGAGTGCGGCGGCCAGAGCCCCAAGTGGCAGGGCCAATGCCCGCACTGCGGCGTCTGGAACACGCTGGTCGAGACGGTCGCGGCGCCGCGGCCGACGCGGTTCCAGAACCTGTCGGGCACCGCCAGCCCCGTGCGTGCGCTGGGGGCGATCAAGCCCCGCGACACGCCGCGGTTTCCGACCGGCATCGAGGAGTTCGACCGCGTGCTCGGGGGAGGACTGGTTCCCGGCGGAGTGATCCTGCTTGGCGGCGATCCGGGCATCGGCAAGTCGACGCTGCTGCTGCAGGCGATGGCGGCGATCGGCGCTTCGCGCAAGGCGCTGTACGTGACCGGCGAGGAGTCGGTCGAGCAGGTCGCGCTGCGCGCGCAGCGGCTGGGGCTCCTCAACGCGCCGGTGTCGCTGCTGGCCGAGGTCCAGCTCGAAACCATCCTGGCGACGATCGACGCCGAGGCGCCCGAGGTCGTCGTCATCGACTCGATCCAGACCGCTTTCACCGAGACGCTGACCTCCGCCCCCGGCAGCGTCGCGCAGGTCCGCGAATGCGCGGCGCGGCTCACCCGTTACGCCAAGCAGCACGACACCGTCGTCGTCCTCGTCGGCCACGTGACCAAGGACGGCGCGATCGCCGGCCCCCGCGTGCTGGAACACATCGTCGACACCGTGCTCTACTTCGAAGGCGACACCCATTCGAGCTTCCGGCTGGTCCGCGCGATCAAGAACCGCTTTGGCGCCGCCAACGAATTGGGCGTGTTCGCGATGACCGAGCGCGGCCTGAAGGGGGTCGCCAATCCGTCGGCGCTGTTTCTGTCGCAGCACGCCGACGCGGTTCCCGGGTCGGCGGTCGTCGCCACGCTCGAGGGCTCGCGCCCGCTGCTGGTCGAGATCCAGGCGCTGGTCGACCCGGTTCAGGGCGCCAACCCCCGGCGGCTGTCGGTAGGACTCGATCCGCAGCGCCTCGCGCTGCTGC
>CAIWHR010000107.1 GCA_903912485.1 uncultured beta proteobacterium
ATGATCAGCGACTGGCGCAGCGAATCCTCCAGGATCGGGCTCAGCACGTACGCCAGAATCAGGGGAGCGGGCTCGTACTCGAACTTGCGCATCAGGTACCCCACGACACCGAAGAACAGCATCAGGTAGAGATCCATCTCGCTGCTGTTGATGACGTAGGCGCCGATGAGCGAAATGAAGAGAATCAGCGGGAACAGCACGGCGTAGCGCATGCGCAGCAGTTTTACCCAGAGGCCGATGAGCGGCAGGTTCAGGACCAGCAGCATCGCGTTGCCCAGATACAAGCTGGTGACCGTGCCCCAGAAGAGCTCCGGGTTCTTTTCGATCATCATGGGGCCGGGCGTGATCCCGTGGATCATCAGCGCGCCGAGCAGGATGCCCATCACGGCGTTGGCCGGGATGCCGAGCGTCAGCAGCGGGATGAACGACGTCTGCGCGCCGGCGTTGTTCGCCGACTCGGGTCCCGCGACGCCCTGGATGGCGCCCTTGCCGAACTCGCCCGGATCCTTGGCGATCTTCTTCTCGAGCGCGTACGACGCGAACGCCGACAGCATCGCGCCGCCGCCGGGCAGCAGGCCGAGAAACGAGCCGAGTCCGGTGCCGCGCAGCACCGCGGGCCACGCCTTGGCGAACTGCTCGCGGGTCAGCCACAGACCGCGCACCTTGCTGGTGATGATCTCGCGCTTGCCCTTGAATTCGAGGTTGGAAATGATCTCGGCGAAGCCGAACAGGCCCATCGCGACGCTCACCACGCCCAGCCCGTCGGTCAGTTCGGGGACGCCGAATGCGAAGCGCGCGGCGCCCGAGTTGACGTCGGTGCCGACGATCCCGAGCAGCAGTCCGAGGACGATCATCGCGATCGCCTTCAGCAGCGAGCCGTGCGCGAGCACGACGGCGCCGATCAGGCCCAGCACCATCAGCGAAAAGTACTCGGCGGGGCCGAACTTGAGCGCGAATTCCGACAGCGGGATCGCCACCGTCGCGACGAACACGGTGGCGACGGTTCCCGCGAAGAACGAACCCAGCGCGGCGGTCGCCAGCGCCGCCCCCGCCTGTCCCCTGCGGGCCATCTGGTGGCCGTCGAGGCAGGTCACCGCGGACGAGGTTTCGCCCGGCATGTTGAGCAGGATCGACGTCGTCGAGCCGCCGTACTGCGCGCCGTAGTAGATGCCGGCGAGCATGATCAGCGCCGACACCGGTTGCAGCGCGTAGGTTGTCGGCAGCAGCATCGCGATGGTCGCGACCGGCCCGATGCCGGGGAGCACGCCGATCAGCGTGCCGAGCAGCGAGCCGATGAATCCGTAGAGCAGGTTGACCGGCGTCAGCGCGACCGAGAAGCCCAGTGCCAGGTGGTTGAGGAGCTCCACCGGAGGCTGCTCAGTGGGGGCCGTACAGCGCAGGAGGCCAGATCGGCAGCTGCAGCTTCAGGCCCAGCACGAACACGGCGATGGCGAGCAGCGCGAAAAAGACGCCGCTGGCGAGAGCCTCCTTCCAGCGGAACTCGTGACTCGCCGCGCTGGCGCCGACGATGAGCACGACGGTCGAGACGAACAGGCCCGCGTGCTCGACGATGAAGCCGAACAGCACGACGCTGCCCAGCACCACCAGCGTCGGCCGCCACTTGAACGCGGTCACGGGGACTCCGTTCAGCCGCGTCGCGCGCACCGCCAGAATCCCGCCGAGAGCCAAGAGCAGGATGCCGAGGATGCGCGGGAAATAGCCGGGCCCCATGCGCGCCGCCGTTCCCAGCGCGTAGCCGGACCCGATGAAGATGGCCGCGACGCCGAACGCGATGAACAGCAGTCCGGCGTAGAAGTCCTTCGGGTGGCGGATGAACGCCATGGCGGGCGATCAGACCCCGTTCTTGGTGCGGAGCTCCTTGAAGTACTGGTCGAGGATCTGCGCCTGCATCCGCTGCTGCAGCTGCGGCTTCACTTCCTCGTAGGCGGGGATCTTGGCATCGCGGACGTCCTCGACCATGATCACGTGCCAGCCGAACTGCGTCTGCACCGGCTGCGCCGTGAACTTGCCCTTGGGCGTCGCGACCATCGCGTCGGAGAAAGGCTTGACGAAATTGCCGGGCGCGTTCCAGTCGAGGTCGCCGCCCTTGTCCTTGGAGCCCGGATCCTTCGAGCGCTCGGCAAGCTTCTCGAACCTGTCGCCGTTCTGCAGCGCGATGACGATCTCCTTGGCGTCGCCTTCCTTCTCGACCAGGATATGGCGGACCTTGTATTCCTTGTCGCCGATCTGCGACTTGATCTGGTCGTATTCCTTGCGCAGCGCCGCATCGGGGACCGGGTTGTCCTTCACCCACTCGGTGACGTAGGCGCGAACGAGCACCGTCTGCGCCGCGAGGTCCATCTGATTCTTGATGTCGGCGCTCTTTTCTATCCCCTTCTTCTTGGCTTCGCGCACGAGCAGTTCGCGCGTGTTGAGTTCCTCACGCAGCGCGTTGCGCAGTTCGGGCGTATCGGGCTGGTTCTGGCTGATGCGTTCCTTGAGCAGGAAGTCGAAATAGGCCTTGGGGTAGAGTTCCTTGCCCGAGGACGGCGCGGCGGGCGCCGCGGGCGCGGCTGCGGCTGCCCCCTTGGCCGTGCCCTTGGTCTGCGCGTAGGCCACGGGCAGGCCGGCGAGCGCGACGAGGGCGACGGCGGCAATGGCTTGCTTGATCATCACGGGTAGTCCTTTGTGGTTGGTTTCAGGAAGGGAATTCTTCCGGCGTCAGCGCCCTGATCGACAGCGCGTGCACCGGGTGGGGCAGCAGGTCGGCGACCTCGCGCAGGACCCGTTGATGCCGGGCGAGGCGCGGAACTCCGGAAAAGGCATTCGACACGATCAGCAGCGAAAAGTGCCCGGCGCCGCCGGCAGCGCCGGCGTGTCCGGCATGCGCGGCGCCGTCGTCGCGGATTTCGAGCACCGACGGAGACAGGCGCGCCAGTCGTGCGCGCAGCGTGGCCGCGACCTCGACCATCGCCGCGCTCAAGGGTGCGCCCGCGGCGCTCGCTGGCTCCGGATGGCCCTTCGCGCTCACCGCGGTTCCTCGACGAGGTGGCGCGACAGAAAGAGGCCCTGCGCCAGCGCGAACGCCAGGAACAGCCCGATTCCGCCCCACACCTTGAAATTGACCCAGGTGTCGGTCGAGTAGTTGAACGCGACGTACGAGTTCAGCAGCGCCATGAAGGCGAAAAAAGCCACCCACGACCAGGTGACGCGAGTCCAGACCGTCGCCGGCAGCGCGATGCCCTGCATGACGTACGAGATCAGGTTGCGGCCGAAGCCCAGGCGACCGACGGCGAGGATGGAGCCGAAGAGTCCGTAGAGCACCGTCGGCTTCCACTTGATGAACACCTCGTTGTGCAGGATGAGCGTCGCCCCGCCGAACACGACGATGATCGCGAGCGAGAGCCAGTGCACCGGAGCCACGCGGCCGCGCTTCCAGCGCAGCCACGCGATCTGCACGACCGAGGCGACGATCGCCACCGCGGTCGCGACGTAGATCCCCTGCCACTTGAACGCGATGAAGAAGAGGAGAAGCGGAAAGTAGTCCGCAAGAAGTTGCATAACCGCTAAGTATACCCTGCCAGACTTCGGTCGCGCCACCGCGTCGCGGCTGCTAGCGCCGGCGTCGTGCCGGCGTCGCCAGGCGGTGAAACCGGAGCCAGTCGAACGCCGGTCCCGGGTCCGTCTTGCGGCCCGGGGCGATGTCGCTGTGGCCTACGACGTCGGCGATCGGGTAGCGGCGGCGCAGCGCCTTCACCAGTCGCGCCAGCATCGCGTATTGCGCGGCGGTGTACGGGATCGCATCGGTGCCCTCGAGCTCGATGCCGATCGAGGTGTCGTTGCACCGCTGCCGGCCCTTCCACTCCGATGCGCCGGCGTGCCACGCTCGTTCGAGGCAGGCGACGAACTGAACCAGCGCGCCGTCGCGCCGGATGAGGAAATGCGCCGACACGGCGAGTCCCGCGATCGTCGCGTAGTAAGGGTGCGCCCCGGGATCGAGGCGGTTGGTGAACAGTTCGACGATCCCGTCGCCCCCGAACTCGCCGGGGGGCAGCGAGATGCCGTGAACGACGATCAGCGTGATCCCGGCGCCCGCGGGGCGCGCGTCGCGATTCGGGGACGCCGCCTGCAGCGCCGGTGTCGCGATGCCGCGGGCGTCGACCGCGAGCCGGCAGCCGCGGCGGCGGGGCCGGA
>CAIWHR010000108.1 GCA_903912485.1 uncultured beta proteobacterium
CTGCTCAAGGTCGGCGCCGTCATCGTGCGCAACACGCGCCGCGTCCGCTTCTTCCTCGCCAGTGCCTTCCCGCATCAAGCCGCCTTCCTCCTTGCCGCGCAGCGCTTCGCGTTCGGATAATGACCGCAGAGTGCCGTCCCCGTGCGCGATGATGATCAACGGGGGTTGGGGGTAGTCCGCCAAGAATTCGGCAATCGGCTCAAAAGTCGTGCTGCTGACCACCGCGAACCCGTCTCGCCCGCAAAACCCTCGTGCTCGCGACAAATCTAGCCCGAGGGTGAAATATGCAGGCTAAACGGACCGCATCTCGGGCCATGGAAGCCTACGCTGAAGCACAGAGTCGACCATTGGCGACGTCCGATGGTATTAGAATGGACGCTTCGCCGGACGGAACAGGGGTTAGGACTTGGCACGAATGGTTTTGGCAGTGGTAGCGCGTAGCAAGCCGAGGTTCAAACCATGACCGCCTCGCTCCGCCAGAGTGAATTTCAGAGAGGTCGTGCAACCGGGGGGGCATCCATGACTCAATGCGCGACCTGTGGCACGCCGTGGGCTACTGGCAACAGTGGAAGTAGTCGGCGTGGGTGACATGCAGGCATTGCCAGATGGCAAGGAGCGCGGGCAGGATCTGAACGCGAGGTGCCCCAGTTTGCATATCCAGCCTCTCGTCTTGACGATCGCCTGTGCTATCCAGATCGTGCGAATCTTCCACGGCATCGACTTCAACGATGAGATGCAGTACTACGGGGAGATTATTTCGCTCGTCAACAGCGGCCGTTTGTTCTCGACGGACCTGTTTTTGCAGCAGACCGTTTATCTGCTCCTCTACCCAGTGCTCAAGCCGATGATCACGCTCTGGGGTACGGAGAATCTGATCGTTGTCAGTCGAATGCTCTTTGCCGCGTACATTCTCTGGATTTACGGTCGGGTGCGGCGCAGATTGGTCGATGCTGACGTCGGGGCCACGGCGGCAGCGGTGTCCGCACTGGCGCTTACTCTCGCCGTGCCGATGTATAACATCTATGCGTTCAGCTACAACACGGTGGCGTTGGGCGTGGCCGCCGTGTGCTTCGCCGAACTGTTCGTATGGCGGCGTAACGGCCGCGCCCCCAGTGTCGTTTTCTGGACCGTTGCCGGCGCAGTGTTGCTCTTGGTGTATCCGCCGCTGGCATTGGGAGTTGGATTGGTAGTCATGGCGCGACTTCTAATCGAACGGGACTATCGATCACTGGGCCGGATTGCTTTCCTTGGGTGCGGGGCGGGGTTGGGGATCGCGTGGGGTGTACTCCAATTCACGACGATTGACGACTATATCGAGGCGGTTGCGTTTACACGCGCGATCGGCGTCGGCACGGCGATATTCCAGGCTGGATTACCCGTGCTTGTGCTGCTTTGGTGTGTCCTCGTGGCAGGAATTGCACTCGATCGTCTGCCAATCGTGGGTCGCGCGCCAGTCTTAGGCAGCCGCGCCGCTGTCCTCGTCAGCATACTGGTAGCCGTCGTATCCCTTTTCGCCACGAGGCAAGCGGCGATCAAGGAGGTCTGGCTGGCCACAGTTGTCATGGCACTGACCGGCTTCGTGCTGACCTTCTGTGTGGCGAGTGACGAAGATCGGCGGACCCGAACGTGGCTCACTGTGATGTTCATCGCAATCGGTTCCGTTATGGTGTTTACCAGCGGCAACGGCCTCAAGCAAATCCAAGGAGCGGCCATGCTTGCCGCGCCATTCTATTTTGCACTCGCATCTCGGGGGACCAAGGTAATCACCGTTCCCGCAACCTCCCGTGTTCCTGGGATTACAGCATTCGGTAGTGGCATCGTCGCCGTATTCGTCACGTTGTATATCGCCAATCCATACCAGGATGAAGGCGTCTGGCGGCAGCACGAGTCGGCTGACGGTGTCCCTGCTATGCGTTATATCAGGATCACGAAAGCCAAAGCCGAAGCCATAGCGCTGATGCGCCGAACTCTGTCCGATATTGCCCCGAACAGTCGGGTCATGATCATCGGCGCCCATCCCTGGATTTATTTCGCCACGGATACGCAACCGGATACGGACATGATCTTCATGCATTTCACCGGTGGTGCTCTTGCTTATCGGATGTTGGCGACGCGATTGGCGGCCCGGCAGCCGGAATATCTGATCTTGGCCGGGCCGGCAACAGCGGAGGTTCTCGCCGCGGCAAAGGGAATCGCCGATGCGGGGAGTTATCAATGCACGCAACGACCCACCGACTCTCTTCTGCTCGACGCGGCTCTCAACATTCGGACGTACTACAATGTGCTTCCGGCGCTCATTGTCTGTCACTCTGGACGCAAGGCGCGGGCAGTCGAGCGAGAGTGATCTTGGCACTGGGGCATCCGGCTGTGCCAATGCAGCTTTGTCGTGCGCAGGGCGTATTTCGCGATGAGGAAGCGGGACTTCGTCGCCTCTTCATACCGCGTAACCCGCATACGGGTCCTCCTCCGCGGGAGCATGAGAATTGAACCAGGCAACCTATTTCGTCACCGGCGCCAACGGGTTCATCGGTCGCCATGTCTGCGCAGTGCTGCATGCGCGTGGGCACCAAGTGTTAGGGCTTGTGCGAGGTGATGCTGTGTCGCTCGGCTGTCTCGGTGTCAAATGTGTTTCAGGTGATCTTGGCGACCCCGGAGGTTGGCGAGACGCGCTGAAGAACGTGCAGTTCGTTATCCATTGCGCGGCCAATCCGCGATTCGGAAACGGGCCGAACTACGAGCAGGAGAATGTTGGAACGACGGCCAATCTGCTGGCCGCGATTCGTGTCCAAGCACCACATCTCGAGCGACTCGTCTTTGTGAGCACAGTGGGGGCCGTGGATCGTGCGCCGGCGGACTCCTGCGGAGAGCCGCTGAACGAATCCAGCCCGCTGTGTCCCAGTTCGGACTATGGCCGATCGAAGGTGGCGGCCGAGGCGCTAGTTGCAGCGTCGGGCTTGCCGTTTGTCATCGTGCGGCCCGCCCTCGTGACGGGCGCTACCATGCGCTTTGAGAGCCATTTCTCCGTGTTCGCGCGTTGGGTTCTCGCGGGCCATCCGCTCGGCCGCATCGCTTGGACGGGTTGCTTCTCGGTCGTGGATGTCGATGACCTTGTCGAAGCGTTGTTGCTCTGCGCGACACACCCTGATGCCGCGGGACGAACCTACCTGTGCGGCGGGAGCCCCCTTGAATTGGGCAGTTTTCTTGCCGCGCTCAAGCCTGCCTTCCGGCTCCCGCTCCGCCCCTTCCAATCGTTGCTGCGGATTGCCGCCCCTGCAATGCCGTTCCAACTGAAATCATTGCTGTTCGCGGCGCTCGTCGTGGACGACAGCGCACTCCGTCGATTGGGCTGGCAATCCACGAAATCGCCAATGCAAGGTATGGAACCAGCGATCCAACGGGAGCGTGCACGTTTCGACCCGTTCATCGAGCCCCCGCTGGGTCAGACCGTGATCACCGGTGCGGCGTCCGGTCTGGGGCGCGCGATGGCCGAAATCCTGTCGCCGCGGCGCAGTCGCCTGCTACTGATCGACCGTGACGCAAACGGCCTTGCCGAACTTTCGAAGCGAATTCCGCATGCCCGTTGCCGGATCGCCGATCTCGCCGACGCGACCGCATGGGAAGCGTTGCTCGCCGGTCCGGAATGGACCGCTCATCCGGTGGCAGAACTCTATGCCTGCGCTGGCATTGGCCGCAGGGGCGACTTCGCCAACGATTCGATCACTGTGCAGCTCGCCATGATGCGTGTCAACCTGCTGGCGCGAATGCGGCTCGCGCACGCGGCAATCGCCGACATGACCCAAATTCAGTTCGGCCGCATTGTGCTTGTGGCATCGTCCTCGGCCTTTCAGCCACTGCCGCTGATGTCTGCCTACGCCGCATCCAACGCCGCCGTGCTGTTCTTCGGGCAAGGCATCGCCTACGAATCTGCACGCCGAGGGATACATGTGCTGACAATCTGTCCGGGGGGGATGCAGACGAACTTCCAGGTCACGGCGCACGTCAAGCAGAACCCAACGGAGGAACTGATGAGGCCTGCGGACGTCGCGAGCGAGATTATGCAAGGGCTTGCCCGTCAGCGGACGATCCTTGTGGTGTCGTCGCGCGCCCGCGCGATGGCGTTGTTCGCGCGACTCCTGCCACGCGGTCTGGCAATTCGGGTTTGGGGTCATCTCATGACCACCATGAGGTAGGAGACTTCCGTTGGGTGCAAGCTGCATCGTCTGCGGGAACTCACGACTTGTGCCGAGGCACGACTACATCGGCTGCCTGGATTGCGGGCACGAAGCGCTCTCTGCGGATACGGGGCAGACTTACATCGTCAACGACCCGTTAGAGAGCGATGCTCCTGACCGCGTGACGGCGCTCGACCGTTTCAAGAACGCGATCCTTCAGCGGTGGATGCAGGGAAGCGGAATCTTGGTCGATTTCGGGTCGGCGTCGGGAAGGTTTCTTCACCAGAACAGACGCTTCTTTGATAACCTGATTGGCGTTGAAGTCACGGCTGAGGTGGCGGAATTTTCGCGACACGCGCTCGGTCTCGATGTCCGAGCAACGGTCGACGCCCTGCCAGCGGGAATCGATGTTGTCACCTGCTGGCATTCACTGGAACATCTGCCGAGGGAAGTCCTGCCGACCGTGGTCAACGGCATTTCCGGGAGGCTCGGCGACTACGGACGGGTGATTATCTCGGTGCCGAACGCAGGTTCGCTACAGTATCGGATTTTTGGGCGAAAATACGCCTTCTATGACGTGCCAAACCATCACCACCAGTTCTCGATGCGATCGCTAGATCTCGTCATGGCAAGCGCGGGACTTGCCCGCCAAGCCCTGGCGCGGTCCTGGGTGTATAACCTGTTCGGCTGGGTGCAGGGAACGATCAATGTTGTCGGCGGCGGGCACAACTACCTGTACTACCGGCTGAAGCGCAGGTCCGGCCAGGATCGCCCGCTGCTCACGTCAGCACACCTTGCGCTGTTGCCGTTGGTCGCGTTGCCCGCGCTTGCATTCGCCGGGGTGGAAGCCGGATGTGCGCAACGACAGGGGGTCATCACCGCATGCTACGCGCGCAACCGATCCTGACGGTCATCGTGCCCGTCTTCAATGAGGAAGACTGCATCGAGGCGCTCTTCGCTCGGCTGCTCGGGTTGCGGCAGCAGCTGAGCGCTGAGGCTGACGTCCAGTTCCTGTTTGTCGACGATGGCTCGCACGACCAATCGGTACCTGCCCTCTCCGCCTTGGCCGACGAGCAACCCTTTGTCAAGCTCATTGCGTTGTCGCGGAATTTCGGGCATCAGCTGGCTGTAACGGCGGGCCTCGACAACGCCGACGGTGACTGGGTCGCGGTGATCGATGCCGACCTCCAGGATCCCCCGGAGGCGATTGCCGACATGTTCCACCGCGGGCTCGCGGGGGTCGACGTCGTTTACGGCCAGCGGCGCAGCCGCCGAGGGGAAACGGTGTTCAAGAGAGTGAGTGCAGCCGCATTCTACCGCGTGATCAGCATGCTGTCCGACACCGATATTCCGAAGGACACCGGCGACTTTCGTGTGATGTCGCGGAGGGTCGTAGCAACGCTACGTGGCATGCGGGAGCGTCACCGCTTTCTCCGGGGGATGGTGCCGTGGACCGGCTTCAGAAGTGAGGCCTATCTCTACGATCGCGATGAGCGCTATACCGGTAAAACAAAGTATCCGCTGTCAAAAATGTTACGTTTCGCGGCGAACGCGATCGTCTCGTTTTCGGCGAAACCGCTGGCTCTGGCGACCAAGTTTGGATTGTTGATGGCGCTCTTGGGTGCGTTGGGGGCCTTCTACATGCTCTACCTCAAGCTCTTCTCCGACATTCCGGTCCCCGGTCTCACGTCGATCTTGGTTACCATTGTATTCTTCGGGGGACTTCAGATCTCCCTCATTGGACTGGTTGGCGAATACGTGGCGCGGATTTTCGAGGAGGCCAAGGGGCGGCCCCTCTACGTCATCTCGGAAACGCGCAATCTGTGAGACGGCGGCAGTGCCGCAGCTCCGCTACCACATGTTCTCTTCGCTCTCGAAGGCCACCCTTGCCAAGGCCGCGATCTTTCACGATGCGCCTGTCTACGTGCAGTTCTACGTGACCGCGCGCTGCAACTTGACGTGCAAGCAATGCAACATCATCTATGCCAATTCCGACGTGCGCGAGTGCACGATTGGCGAAATACATCGCATCGCTGAAAATTTCGCCAAGATGGGCGTGGCGATTGTCCTCCTGACCGGCGGCGAGCCCTTCGCGCGCAAGGATCTGCCCGAAATTATCGCCGCCTTCGAGTCGCGGGGCGTGCATGTGCGCATGCAGACGAACGGCTTCGCCACGGAGGCACAGATCGAGGCGGCGATCGCAGCCGGCGGCAAGGATATTTCGATCTCTCTTGATACGCTACGCCCGGATGCCCAGGACGACATCAACGGCGGCTTCGCCAAGTCGTGGCACCGTGCCCTTAAGGCCATTGCCTTCTTTACCCAGCGGCTTCCCAAGGAGGGGAGCTTCGCTTCACTCGGGTGCGTCCTTCAGCCGGATAGCATCGGAAGCATCGAGGACGTAGTGCGCTTCGGCACCGCGATCAAGTGGTACACGTCGCTTGTTCCGATCCACGTCTCCGATTATGTCCATCCCCGGGGCTTCCGGACGTTCGATCAGAGTCTGCGGTTCCTGCCGAGCGAGTTTGCGGCCGTCGATGGCGTGATCGAGCGCGTTCGCGCGATGCAGCGTGAAGGATACCTGCTGTATGACAGTGATCGGTATCTGGAGGATATGAAGCGATTCGTGCGAGGCGAGCCGACCACATGGCGCGACAAGAACGGGGGTGTCTGCGACAGTCCGAATCTGTACTTCGCCGTCCTGCCGAACGGTGACTTCGCGCCGTGCTGCGACTATCGCCTGTCGAATGCGGCATCGACGTTCGCCCCGGACTTTCCCAACGTCTACAGGGACGCGCGCTTTCGTGTCGAGGTGAAGGACGTCGTGAGCGCCTGCGAAGGCTGTATGTACGGAAGCTATCCGGAGATCACGATTGCAATGCGCTTCCTGGCCGCGAAGCTGCAACGCATGAGGACGTTTCTCACCGCTCCGGTAGCCAAAGACAACTGGCCGCTACGCTACGAGCAACTCGTGGAGATCGCGGAGACGATCCGAGGTGAGCCGAGGCAGCGAGCGAAGTTGGAACGCGGCAAGACCATCCGATTCGGCGGTTCCAATGGCCAAGAAGATTAGATACGAAAGCTTTGTCTACCGCTTTTTGGCCGAGGCGGAGACGATTGGCCGATCGCTGACTCGGTTCGAACGTGATCGTTGGTCGAGATTCGTCGCATCGCTCCGCTTTCGGTACGAGCGCGGAAACGCACTCGTTGGTTGGGAGGGCGATGTCCGCGGTGGGTTCGCATTTTCACTGAGAGATGCGGATCTCCATCATCGTGGCGATGGCGGACTGGGTGGCGCCGGGGCGGGAGCCCCCGAGGCGATGCCTGCCAGTGACGGGATTCGGGCGAGGAACGCGGCCTATTTCCGATCGGCCGTGATGCAGGTGGCAACCGGCGCGGGGATCGATCTTGCGGCCAAACTCGTCGCGGGCCGCTGTGCCGATGCCGCTAGGCTGAAGGCGGAAGAGATGTTTCACGACGAATGGGCGTCAGCGGAAGATCCGATGGCCATCGATGTTCGGAGAGCGAACGAGGCTTGCACGAGCCCGGAAATGGGTTACATCCGGGCGCGGTTGGGAGAGCTTCGTGGACGGAAACTTCTCGACGTCGGATGCGGTCTGGGCGAGGCGAGTGTCTATTTTGCACTTGAGGGCGCGGCCGTCACTGCGATGGATCTCTCGCAGGGTATGCTCGACGCGACCTCGCGCTTAGCAAGCCTCAATGGCGTGGCTGTTCGCACACACAAGGCCGCTGCGGAAGAAACGAACTTGTCCGAGGACGATCTGTTTGACATCGTCTATGCCGGCAATCTGTTGCACCACGTCGATATCGCCGCAACCCTTCGGTTGCTGAAGCCGCATCTTGCCCCCGATGGCGTGTTCGTAAGCTGGGATCCCCTTGCTTACAACCCGATCATCAACGTCTACCGGGCGATCGCCACAGCGGTACGCACGCCGGACGAGCACCCGCTCAAGTGGGGAGATATTCGCCTGTTCCACCGCGAGTTCAGGCGCGTCGATACCAAATATTTTTGGCTGACGGCGCTTTCGATCTTCGTTCTCATGGCGTTGGTGCAAAGGCGAAATCCGAACCGCGAACGATTCTGGAAGGCTGTCGTGAGAGAGAGCGAACGTTGGGAACCTCTCTATCAGCCATTGAGCAGGCTGGATGCGATTCTGCTGGCATTATTCCCACCCTTGCGCCTGCTGTGCTGGAACGTGGTCATCATGGCCAGCGATCCCTCTCGGTAAGGCAGTGTGAATCGGGATTGAACCTGGGCCGGCGTGTGAGCCCTGCCGGACAGAACAGGCAACGGGCGGCTAGCGATGACCGCTGCTGCCGAAGCCGCCAACTCCCCGCGCGCTTGCCCCGAACTGTTCCACGAGATGGAACGTAGCTTGCACCACCGGCACGAGAACCAACTGCGCCAACCGATCGAGGGGCTGCAGGGTGAACGGTTGTTGGCCGCGATTCCAGCAGCTCACCATCAACGGCCCCTGATAATCTGAGTCGATTAACCCGACGAGATTGCCGAGCACGATGCCGTGCTTGTGGCCGAGCCCTGACCGGGGAAGGATCAGCGCCGCGAACCCCGGATCCTCGATATGGATCGCCACGCCGGTGGGGATCAGTTCGGTCGCCCCCGGCGCCAGCGTCAGCGGCGCGTCGATGCAGGCCCGGAGGTCCATGCCGGCGGAACCCGGCGTGGCGTAGGCGGGCAGATGCGGGCGGATCCGCTCGTCGAGGATCTTGAGGGAGATCGTCGCGGCGGTCATGGCGTCAATTGCGGCATCCTGGCCGCGATCTCCCCCACCAGCCGCCGCGCCAGCGCCAGCTTGTCCATCCTGGGCAAAGGATGCGCCCCGGCGTCGTCGAGCAGGATCACTTCGTTGTCGTCGCTGCCCAGCGCGTCCTGCGCGCGGTTGGCGACCAGCAGCGGCAGTTTCTTTCGCCGCCGCTTCTCTTCGCCCAACCGCTCGACGTCGTGGCTCTCGGCGGCGAAACCGACGCAGAACGGCGCATCGGGACGCGCCGCGACGGCGGCCAGGATGTCGACGGTGGGGGCCAGCGTGAGCGTCAGCGGCTTGCCGTCCTTCTTGCGCTTGCGCTCCGACGGCTCGGCGACCGTGTAGTCGGCGACGGCGGCGACCGCGACGAACACGTCGCAGGCGTCGATGTGAGCGGTCACTGCGGCCGCCATGTCCGCTGCGCTGCGGACGTCGACGCGCGTCACATTCGCCGGGGTCGCCAGCGAAGACGGGCCGGCGACCAGCGTGACCGCCGCACCGGCTTCGGCCGCCGCCTGCGCCAGCGCGAAGCCCATCTTGCCCGAACTGAGGTTGGTGATGCCGCGCACCGGGTCGACCGCCTCGAAGGTGGGGCCCGCCGTGAGCAGCACGCGCCTGCCGGCCAGCACTTTCGGCTGCGCCCATGCGATGAGCGCAGCGAGGATCTCGGCGGGCTCCAGCATGCGGCCTTCGCCGGTCTCGCCGCAGGCCTGCTCTCCGACGCCGGGACCCAGCACCGTCACGCCGTCGGCTTCGAGCTGCGCGACGTTGCGCCGCGTGGCGGGGTTCGTCCACATCCGGCGATTCATCGCGGGGGCGACGAACAGCGGGCAGTCGCGGGCGCTGCACAGCGTCGACAGCAGGTCGTCGGCGTGGCCGTGCGCGAGCTTGGCGAGGAAATCGGCGGTGGCGGGCGCCACGACGATGGCGTCGGCGCCGCGGGACAGATCGATGTGGCTCATGCCGTTGTCGGCGCCGGAGGCCCAGAGGTCGGTCAGCACCGGCCTGCCGGACAGCGCCTGCAGCGTCGTCGGCGTGATGAAACGCTGCGCCGCCTCGGTCATGACGACGTCGACCGTGATGCCGGCCTTGACCAGGAGCCGCACGAGTTCGGCCGCCTTGTACGCGGCGATGCCGCCGGTGAGACCCAACACGATGCGGGCGAGCCGCCGGGGTTCGTTTGTCACCTGGTCGTCCCTGTCGCAGATTGTTCGCGCTGACCGATGCAGTTTACACGCTCCCCGGCGGGCGCTGCGCGGCCCGGAAGCCGACGCTGTCGAAGGCATCGGCCATGCGACGGATTGGATCGGCGCCCGAAGCTGCCCAGACTTCGCCTGGGTAACGCCGGCGTGTTGACGCGACGGCGATTCGGACCGAATCGGGAGGGAACCATGAATGTCGCCAACGTTGCGGTGGACGAGCGTCCGCGGGAGCGCCTGCTGCGCCACGGCGCCGCCGTGCTGTCCGATACCGAACTGCTGGCGCTGCTGCTGCGCACGGGGGTCGCCGGCTGCAGCGCGCTCGCCATCGCGCGCGATCTCATCGCGCGTTTCGGCGGCCTCGCCGGCCTGTTCGGCGCGCCGGTGCGCGAGGTGTCGGCGATCCGTGGGCTGGGCCCGGCCAAGGCGGCCGAACTCGCCGCGGTCGTCGAGATCGTGCGCCGCTCGCTGGTGGAAGAGGCGGCGGCGGCCGACGCGCTGACTTCGCCGCAGGCGGTGCGCGACTACCTGCGCCTCACGCTGCGGGCCCGCCCTTACGAGGTCTTCGTCGGCATCTTCCTCGACAGCCAGAACCGGCTGCTCGCGCTGGAGGAGATGTTCCGCGGCACGCTGGCGCAGACGTCGGTGTACCCGCGAGAGGTGGTCAAGACGGCGCTGGCGCGCAACGCCGCGGCGGTGATCTTCGCCCACAATCACCCGTCGGGCGTGGCCGAGCCCAGCCGCGCGGACGAACTCCTCACGCAGGCGCTGAAGCAGGCGCTGGCGCTGGTCGACATCCGCACGCTCGATCATTTCGTCGTCGCCGGCAGCCATCTGGTGTCGTTCGCCGAGCGGGGGCTGCTCTGAGAGCCGGTCTCCCGCTGCCGAGACAGGCGCGGGACATGCGCTCGACAAGCGGTTGAATTGCGACCGGAAAACACGCTATAATCGCCGACTTCGCACAAACAATGCGGCCCGGGATCGACCCGGACCGCCGTTCAGGCACTGATAAGGAGCGAGCCATGGCTCGAGTCTGCCAAATTACCGGCAAGGCCCCGATGGTGGGCAACAATGTTTCGCACGCGAACAACCGCACCAAGCGGCGCTTCCTTCCGAACCTGCAACGGCGCCGGTTCTGGATCGAGGGCGAAAACCGCTGGGTCAACCTGCGGCTGACCAACGCCGGCCTGCGTCTCATCGACAAGAACGGCATCGAAGCGGTTCTCGCCGACCTGCGCTCCCGCGGCCAGGATTTCTGACGCCGCCGCGCTCGCGCCGACCGTTACCCCAGGAAGCCCATCATGCGTGAAAAGATCAAGCTCGAATCGTCGGCCGGAACCGGCCACTTCTACACGACGTCGAAGAACAAGAAGCTGATGCCGGGAAAGATGGAGATCAAGAAGTTCGATCCCGTCGCCCGCAAGCACGTCCTGTACAAGGAAACGAAGCTGAAGTGAACTGCTGCACCGCTCGGTCCCCCTGAGCGGCGCCGCTGCAGGGGATACCGGATCCTGGAAGGCCCGCGTCACCGCGGGCCTTCTGCCTTTTGGGCGGCCGGAACATCCAAGTCGGCCGTCGTCGCGCCATGCGACAATGCGACCATCGCACCCCAGATCGGTGATTGCCTTGCTCGGAACCTTGCTGCGTGACTTGCTGCGGCCGACAAAGCGCACGGCGCCACCCGTGTCGCTGCGGCCGCGCGTCCTCAACGTCGGCGGCGGCAGCAAGTCGATTCCGATTCCGCGGCATTTCGACGGTTGGGAGCACCTGCTGCTCGACATCGATCCCCGCGGCAACCCCGACATTGTCTGCGACGCGCGCGCGCTGGAGTCGCTGGAAGCGTGCCAGTTCGACGCGGTCTACTGTTCGCACAACCTCGAGCACTACCATCGGCACGATGGCGCCGCGGTGCTGCGGGGCTTTCTGCACGTTCTGAAGCCCGATGGCTTCGCCGAAATCAGGGTCCCGGACGTCCAGGCAGTCATCCGTCACGCGGTCGGAGCGGGCATGGAACTGGAGGACATTCTCTACCAGTCGCCCGCCGGACCCATCGCCGTGCACGACGTCATCTACGGCTACGGCAAAGAGATCCAGGCCTCCGGCAACGACTTCTACGCGCACAAGGCGGGATACACTTCGAAATCGCTCAATTCGGCACTGGAGCACGCGGGGTTCGCAAGATCATTCGTATCGACTTCGGTCGAGGCGTTCGAGATTCGCGCGCTCGCCTTCAAGTCCGAGCCGACGAGCCCACAGCGCGAATCGCTCGGGCTCCGCGCATCGGAGACCTGAAAGTGCCGATGTCGCGGCTCGCCTCCAAAGCGCCGCACGCGTCCGTCGAGGCCGATCAAGCCATCGGCCGCGGCAATGCGCTCGAGGACCGGGGCGAGTTCGCCGCCGCGCTGGACTGCTATCGCGAAGCCGTCGCGGCCGCCCCGCAGCACCCACGGGCACACCTGAACGTCGGGAATGCGTTGCGGCAACTCCATCTCGATGGCGAGGCGGCCCGAGCCTACCGCGACGCGCTCGAAATCGACCCCGGTTACGCGCACGCCCATTTCAACCTCGCCACGCTGCTCGCCGTCATCGGCGATCGCGAGGGGGCAAAGGCCGAGCTGCGCGACGTGCTGCGGCTGCAGCCCGGGATGGTCGACAAGGTTCTGGATGCGGAAAGCTTCCTGCTGTTCTCGGCCGCGTTTCGCGGCGACGTCGACCCCGAAGCCCTCGCCCGCGAGCACTTTCGCGTCGGTGCCGCGCTGGCGCGTGCCGCCGGGCCCGCGTTCGGCGCCTGGACCAACCCCCCGTTCCCCGAACGCAGGCTTCGCGTCGGCTATGTTTCCGGTGATTTCGGTAACCATCCGGTCGCGCTGTTTCTGCGCCCGATTCTGGCGCGCCACGACCGGAAGTCGTTCGAGGTCTACTGCTATTCGAGCACTGGCGAGGAAAGTGCACAGGCCCGGGAGTTCCTTACGCTGGTCGACGGCTGGCGCGAGATCTCCGGCGTCGACGATCAGCGCGTGGCGGAAGGGATTCGCGCCGACGGGATCGATGTCCTCGTCGACCTCTCGGGGCACACTGAACGAAACCGGCTCGGGGTGTTCGCGCGGCACCCGGCGCCGATTCAGGTCACGTGGCTCGGTTATCTCAATACCAGCGGATTGCGGGAGATGGATTACCGCATTTGCGATCTGCTCACCGACCCCGTCGGGGCGACAGAGCATCTACACACCGAGCAGCTATGGCGGATGCCGGACAGTCAGTGGTGCTACGAGCCGTGGGGTGAAGTGCAGTCGGTCGCGCAGCCGCATCCCGCAGACCCAGCTGCGATCGTTTTCGGTTCGTTCAATCAATACGCGAAGGTCAGCGATGCGTCGCTCGACCTGTGGTGCCGGATCCTTGCCGTCGTGTCGGGTTCGCGCATCGAGGTCTACGACGTGCGCGAATCCGGGCTGCGCGAGACGATCCTCGATCGCTTCGCGCGTCGAGGCGTCGACCCGGCGCGAGTCGGTGTGCACGCTCGCCTGGCGATCCACGACTACCATGCCGCCATCGCAGATTCGGATATCGCTCTGGACACCCTTCCGCACAATGGCGCGACGACGACTCTCGATGCGCTCTGGATGGGCGTGCCGCTGGTCGCTCTGCGGGGGGGGCGCGGTATTTCGCGGAGCAGCTGCAGTATCCTGAGTTCGTTGGGCATGCCTGAGCTGGTGGCTGGCAGCGAAGACGACTACGTGAAATTGAACGTCCGGCTCGCGAGGGATGCCAATTGGCGGCAGGCGCTGCGGGCATCGTTGCGCCCGAGGCTTGCCGCGTCTCCGCTCATGGACGCGCCGCGATTCGTTGCGGATCTGGAAGCCGCGTATCGACAGATGTGGCGCCGCTGGTGCTCGGCGCATCCCTGAACTGCGGATGAACTCTTGCCCTTGGTAGATTGGCGTTGAGCCAACTACTCAGTCCGGGGTCGCGAGCCGATTGCCGCAGTCCCCGGGTTTCGCGCGTCGATGCCGGTGGCTGGCAGTCGGCGCTGGCGGGCGCGAGCCCCGGGCTACGCGTAGCGTTTCAGCCGCAACGAGAGCTGCGCCAGCGGCGCGATGCCGCGAAGCCCGTGTTACGCGTAGCGTTTCAGCCGCAACGAGAGCTGCGCCAGCGGCGCGATGCCGCGAAGCCCGTGTTACGCGTAGCGCTTCAGCCGCAGCGAGAACTGCGCCAGCGGCGCGATGCCCGAGGTTTCCGCCCGCTGGCACCAGTCCTGCAGCCGGGCGAGCAGCTGCTCGCGCGACTCGGTCGAGCGCTCCCACAGCGCGGTCAAGTCCTGCCGCATCGCGTAGATCGTGCGCAGCGCGTTGCTGTTCTCGAGCGTCTTGGCGAGTGTGGCGCGCTCGGTCTCGGGCAGCGCGTTGGCGTCGTCGACGGCGAGCCAGCGCTTCAGGCGGCCCACGCTCGGCACTTCCCCGCGCGGGGTGCCCGGCGCGCGCAGGCGCGCGAGTTCCGCCGCGCACGCGGCCTTGAGCGCGCGCGCGTACGTCGACGCGACGGTGTAGCGGTTATTGATGACCGCCTGCAGCATCGCGACGTCGGGCACGGCCTTGCCGGCGGGAGCGAGCTTCAGCTTCGGCGCGAGCTTGCGCACCCTGGCCAGCCGACACGTCTGCAGCAGCCGGATGTACATCCAGCCGATGTCGAACTCGTACCAGCGCGACGACAGCTTGGCCGACGAGCCGTAGGCGTGGTGGTTGTTGTGCAGCTCCTCGCCGCCGATGACGATGCCCCAGGGCACGATGTTGGTCGACGCGTCGGCGGAGGCGAAGTTGCGGTAGCCCCAGTAGTGGCCGATGCCGTTGATGATCCCGGCGGCGGTGACCGGGATCCAGGCCATCTGCACCGCCCAGATCGTCAGGCCGATCGGCCCGAACAGGACGAGGTCGATCGCCAGCATCAGCCAGATGCCGTGCCACGAACAGCGGGTGTAGACGTTGCGCTCCAGCCAGTCGTCGGGCGTTCCCTGCCCGTACTTGGCGAGCGTCTCGCGGTTCTTCGCCTCGGCGCGATAGAGTTCGGCGCCCTGCCAGAACACCGTCCTGATGCCGCGCGTCTGCGGGCTGTGCGGATCGTCGGGCGTCTCCACCTTGGCGTGATGCTTGCGGTGGATCGCGACCCACTCCCTGGTGACGGTGCCGGTCGTGAGCCACAGCCAGAAGCGGAAGAAGTGGCTGGCGACGGGCGCCAGGTCGAGCGCGCGGTGCGCCTGCGCGCGGTGCAGGAAGATCGTCACGCAGGCGATGGTGACGTGCGTGACTGCCAGCGCGACGACGACGTAGCCCCACCACGGCAGCGGCAGCAGTCCGTGTGCGGCGAAGGAGAGAAGATCGAATGGCATCAAGGTTCCCGGAGCGGCCCGCGCGACACGGCGGGCCTGAAAATGACTAACCGATAATTATACACGGGGCCCGGAGCCTGCCTCCGGCGGCAGGATCCGGGTCTCGCGCTGCGGGAACGGGATCCTGATGCCCTGCGCCTGGAACGCGGTCCAGATGCGACGGTTGATCGCGCTCCTGAGATTGAGCTGTCCGTTTTCGGGGTCGTTGATCCACAGCCCCAGTTCGAGGTCGATGCCGCTGTCGGCGAAGCGGACGACGAACGCCTCCGGGGCGCCCGGGGTCGACCGCACCCGCGGCTCGGCCAGCGCCGCGTCGGCCATGATCTTCAGCGCCAGGTCGACGTCGCTGTCGTAGCTGACCTGCACGGGAACGGTCATCCGCAGGTCCTTGTTCGAGTAAGTGTGGTTGAGCACCGTCGTCGTGGTCAGCGTCTCGTTGGGGACGATCGCCTCGATGCCGTCGAGGCCGCGCACGACGACGTAGCGCGCGTTGAGCTTGGACACCACGCCCATGCGCCCGTCGACGCTGATCATGTCGCCCATCCGGATCGAGCCGTCGAGCAGGATCGCGAAGCCGGCGATGTAGTTGCTGGCGAGCTTCTGCAGGCCGAGGCCAATGCCCACGCCCAGCGCGCCGCCGAACACGGTGAGCAGCGTCAGGTCGATGCCGACGACCTGCAGCCCGACCAGCACGCCGACGACGACCAGGATCGCGCGGATGAACTTGGACAGCACCGCGCGGACGTTGGTGTCGAACTTGGTCGCCTGCAGCAGCCGCTGCTCGACCAGGCCCGACAGCCACAGCGTGATCGACACCGTCAGCACGACGGCCAGCGTGCCGTGCAGGATCTCGAGCAGGTTCACGTGCTTGCTGCCCACCGGCAGCTCGATCGACGCCAGCGCGGCGCCGATCTCGGGCAGTACGCCGGTGAAATAGAGCAGCACCAGCCCCCAGGTTCCGAACGCGATCACGCGCTCCGACGCGGGCAGCCACGCCGGCGCACCGAACAGCCCGTGCAGCGCGTAGACGAGGAGGCGGATGGCGGCGAGCGCGACGGTCAGCGGCAGCGCGATCGAGATGAAGAACGGCCGGTGCCAGTGGCGGAAGACGGCGAAGGCGACGACCAGCAGGATCAGCGTGGCGAGAGGGAGCAGCACCCGGTTGACCCCGCCCAGCCCGCGCCGGACGAGTTCGGCCTCGGACGACGAGGTGATCCGCACGCGGCGGTCGAGCAGCCAGCCGGCGAGGAAGCACGCGGCGACGATGCCGAGCTCGATCCACCCCGCGGCGGAGGCGAGAGCGGTCTCGATGCGGCTGTAGTCGATGGGTGCGAACATGGGTGCCAGTCTAGCCGATGGGGCCGTGGCGTGGATCGCAACCCGGGTTGCGCGAGGCGCGCGGCCGGCAGCGGTACGCGCGCCCCGGCATCGCCAGGTGCGCGCCCGGGGTCGGCGATCACGCGCTCACTTCGACCGTTCGAGCACCGCCGCGTAGAAGCCGTCGCAGTGGTGCCGGTGCGGCAGCAGCTTCAGCGTCGGCCCGGTGTCGAGCGCGATGCCGGCGCGGGCGAGCTCGGCGGCGGCGTCGCCCAGCGCGAATGCGGGATGTGTCGCGAGGAAGGCGTCGACGATCGCCTCGTTCTCTTCGGGCAGCACGCTGCAGGTCGCGTAGACCAGCCGCCCGCCCGGCTTGACCATCGTCGCCGCCGCGGCGAGGATCGCGCGCTGCTTGACGACGAGTTCGGCCGGTCCCGTCTCGGACTGCCGCCACTTGAGGTCGGGATTGCGCCGCAGCGTCCCGAAGCCGGTGCACGGCGCGTCGACGAGAACGCGGTCGATCTTGCCGGCGAGGCGCTTCACCTTGGTGTCGCGCTCGGAGGCGATCAGCTGCGGGTGCACGTTCGACAGCCCCGAACGCTTCAGCCGCGGCTTGAGGTTGGCCAGGCGCTTGTCGACGACGTCGAACGCGTACAGCCGCCCCTGCGAGCGCATCAGCGCGCCCAGGAGCAGCGTCTTGCCGCCCGCGCCGGCACAGAAGTCGACGACCATGTCCGAACGCTTGGGCGCGACCAGGTAGCCGACCAGCTGACTGCCTTCGTCCTGCACCTCGATCGCGCCCTCGAGCTGCAGCGGATGGCGGCCGAGCGAAGGCCGGCCGGCGATGCGCAGGCCGAGCGGCGAGTAAGGCGTGGGTTCCGCCGCAATGCCCGACGCCGCGAGCTGCTCGCGCACCTGTTCCCGCGTCGTCTTCAGCGGGTTGATGCGCAGGTCGAGCGGCGCCGGCGCCAGCCACGCGCGGGTGAGCTCGGTGCGCTCCTCGTCGCCGTAGGCTTCGCCGAGGCGCTCCCACAGCCAGTCGGGGACGTCGGCCGCGACCGCGGGCGGCAGTTCGGTGTCGAGGCGCGCCTTGAACGCGCGCACCCATTCGCCGTCGGCCTTGCTGATCACCGGCTCGAGGTCGCGCAGGCTGTAGCCGCGCTCGCGCACCGCGACGGCGAGGGCGAGCTTCGACGGGTGCGTGGTGCCGGCGAGCTGTTCCAGCGAGCGGCGCCGGCGCAGCCAGGCGAACACGCCTTCGGTGACGAAAGCGCGGTCCTCCGGCCCCATGCTCGGGTGGCGGCGGAAGAACTGGTACAGCAGCGCGTCGGCGGGCGAGCCCAGCCGGGAGAGGTCGCCGATCGCCGTGGCCAGCATCGCGACGTGGTGCGGGCGCAGCGTCATTGCTGCGCCATCGGTTCGTCGACGCGGATCGAGTCGAGCAGCGCTTCGAGCGTGCCGCGGTTGGTCGCGACGACGCGCATCTTCACCGGGACGTAGTGCATCGACGGCGCCAGCCAGACGTAGCCGTCGGTCTTGCCGTCGTCGCTCTTCCGGTGCCAGCGCTCGGTGTCGATCTCGCCCTGCCCCCAGGCGATCGTTTCGGTGCCCTCACGGGTGACGGTGTAATGCATGACTCTCCGCGTTGTCGCAATGTTGAAGGACTGCCGGTCCGACGTCGGCGGCGTGAAGTACGCCTGCCACATCAGCGCCAGCGGGTCGTACGTCGGCCGCTCCAGCGCGGCGGTGATCCGGTCGTGCAGCGTGACGACGCCCAGGTCCCAGTCGAACGATGCGACCTCGCGCCGGTCGCTGCTGCCGCGCTCGATCGCGAATTCCTGCGGCTGCAGCCCGGTCGGCGTGATGATGCCGCGGCTTTCGAGCCTGCCCTGGCCGCGGATCAGCAGCGCGGCAAGCCCGCGCGCCTGGCCGACCGTGGCAATGCTGTACCGGCTGCCGCTGTGCTCGAAGCGGTAGGTCGCTTCGCCGATCAGGAACCCCTGCGTGCCGAGGAACACCTTGTACGCGAGATCGACGCGCGGGGGAAGCCGGATCGGCGCCGGCTCGGGCGCCGCCGGCTCGGGCGCC
>CAIWHR010000109.1 GCA_903912485.1 uncultured beta proteobacterium
AGACCGGCGAACAGGTCGGCCAGATCCATGTCGTCGAACGCCCCGCCGCCGCTGCCGAATTGCGTCGACCACTCGGGCGGCGGATGGAACTCCTCGCCCGGCCGTTGCGTGCCGAGCTGGTCGTAGGCCGCGCGCTTTTCCGGGTCCTTCAGCGTGGCGTAGGCTTCGGCCATCTCCTTGAAGCGCTTCTCGGCGTCGGGCTCCTTCGACACGTCGGGGTGGTACTTGCGGGCGAGGATGCGGTACCGCTTCTTGATGTCGTCGGGCGTCGCGCTGCGATCGACGCCGAGAGCCGCGTAGTAGTCCTTGTATTTCATGCCGTTTTCACGATGCCGCGAGCCGGAGCGCCGGTGACCGCCGCGTCACTCACGCTCGGGTTCGCGCAGTTCGAGATCCATCCGCAGGTCGTAGAGGTCGCTGTCGAGGGCATCGCGCGACGACACGATGCCCAGCGGCCGCCCGTCCTCGACCACCGGCAGGTGACGAAACCCCCCTCGGTGCATGACGCGCAACGCATGCACGAAAGGTTCGTCGGGATGGATGCTCTGCGGCTGCGGCGTCATCACCTCGCCCACGCGGGTCGTGGTCGGGTCGCGACCGGCGGCGACGACGCGGAACAGCGCGTCGCGCTCGGTGAAGATCCCGGCGAGCTTGCTGCCGTCGAGGACCAGCAGCGCCCCCTTGCCGCGTTCCTTCATCAGCAGCGCCGCCTCGTAGACCGTGGCCGACGTGGCCGCGGTCGCCGGCGGCTGCCCCGCGACGATGGAACGCAACGATCGAATCGGCATGCTGGTCTCCGTGGAGTGGCGCCAAGGCCACCATTGAGCCTTTGCGACCGATTCAAAGTCAAGAGCCCCGCGGCGCGGCGCCGGGAAACTCGTTCGCCGCGACGATGCCGGACAGGGCCTGCGACCGCCGCGCCCCCCCGGGCCACGGGTGGCGCTATCATAACGCCCGCCAGCTCCCGTCGCCCGAATCGGCCCGACCATGCCTGCCTCCCCGAAGCTTTGCCTCAACATGATCGTGCGCGACGAAGCCGCGATCATCGAACGCGCGCTGCGCTCGGTCGTCGGCAGCGTCGACTGCTGCGTGATCTGCGACACCGGCTCGACCGACTCGACCAGGGCGCTGATCCTGGCTTTCTGCGCCGCCGAGGGCATCGCCTGCGAGTTGCACGAGTTCGCGTTCGTCGACTTCGCGCAGGCGCGCAACGAAGCGCTGGAGCGCGCCCGCCGGTCTGCGCTCGAATTCGACTACCTGCTGCTGTTCGACGCCGACATGGAACTGCGAGTCGACGATCCGGCCGCGATGGCGACGCTGCGCGCCGACGCCGCGCTGCTGCGGCAGCAGAGCGCGTCGCTCTCCTACGACAACGTGCGCCTGTTGCGACGCAACGCCGACGCGCGCTACGTCGGTTCCACGCACGAGGTGCTGCAAGTCGCCGGCGAGGTCGTCCGCCTCGACGGTCTTCGGTTCGTCGATCACGCCGACGGCGCGGCCCGCCCCGCCAAGCAGGAGCGCGACGAGCGCCTGCTGCGCGCCGCGCTGCAGCGTGACGCCGACGACACCCGATCGATGTTCTACCTTGCCCAGACGCTGCGCGACGCCGGGCGGCACGCCGAAGCCGCCGACTGGTACGCGCGGCGCTTTGCCGCCGGCGGCTGGGAAGAAGAGCGCTGGTACGCGCGCTACCAGATGACGCTCTGCCAGCTCCGGACGGGCGACGGGCCGGGCTTCGTGTCGGGCTGCCTCGACGCCTACGCACTGCGTCCGAGTCGCGCCGAACCGCTGCTCCGGCTCGCGCGCTACTACACCGAAAGCGGCAAACACGACGCCGCACTGCTGCTGCTGGAGCAGGTGGCAAGAATGCCCTGGCCGGACGCCGACTGCCTGTTCGTCGAGCGCGACGCCTACGGCGACGGCGTGCGCGAGGCGATTTCCATCAACGGCTTCTACAGCGCGCTGGCCGAGCGGCAGGTCGCCGGGCGCCGCGCCTGCGAAGCGCTCGCCATCGACGCCGGCGTTGCCCCCGAGCGCCGCGCGACCGCGCGCCGCAACCTGATGTTCTACGCACAGCCTCTGACGGCGCTGTTCCCGGGTGCCCGCATCCACCCGATCGACATCGCGCTCCCGGCGCCTTGCGCACCGACCAACCCGTCGTTCACGCGCGACGGATCCGGCTATCGCGGCGTGGTCCGCGGCGTCAACTACCGGCTGGAGCAGGGCCGATACTGGATGCCCGATGACGACGGCTGCGTGCGCACGCGCAACTTCCTGGTGCAGCTCGGGCCCGACCTGGCGATCGAAAAACTGCGGGAGATGCGCGATCTGTCCTCGCTGCCGCGCTTCGGAGCATCGCGCATCGTCGGCTTCGAGGACTGCCGGCTGTTCCGCTGGAACGACGGCTGGTGGTGTTCGGCAACGGCGCGCGATCTGGATGCGCGGGGCCTGGCAACGATGCTGCTGCTGCAGCTCGACGACGCCGGCGACGTCGTCGAGGCCCGGCCGCTCGGCGGCCACGGCGACGGGCTGCACCAGAAGAACTGGATGCCGCTGACCGGCGACGGCCGCCTGCGCTTCGTGTATGGCCTGGCGCCCGCGGTCGTGCTCGACGCCGGCGCCGGCGACGGCCCGGTCGCCGTCGACATGAGCACCGGGCACGGTGCTGCGGTCGAGCACTGGCGGGGCGGCTCGCCGCTGCTGGCGTGGGATTCGGGCTACCTCGCCGTCGTGCACGAGGCGGTCGACACGCCGCGCGGACGCCCGTACGCGCACCGCCTGGTGGCGCTCGACGCGCGCTGCGCGCCGACGGCGGCGACCGACGCGTTCTGCTTCCGCGCGCCTGGGATCGAGTTCGCCGCCGGACTCACGACCTGCGGCGACGGCGACGCACTGCTCGTCAGCTTCGGCGCCGACGATCGTTCCGCGTGGCTGGCGACGATTCCTTCGGGCGCGGTCCGCGCCGCCCTGCGGCCGCTCGAAGCGACTGCCCGGCAGCCGTCGCCCGGCTGAGCCCCCGCCGGTGGCGCCCGGAGGCGAGCGCAGCCATCGGCTCCGGCATCGACCCGGGAGCCGCATCGGACGCGAATGGGAATCGCAAGCGAATGGACTTGGCGGCGCCCGCTCTCGCGTATATGATGTCGCGAATCATTGCGGGGATGGGGGATCGACATGGTGACTTCGCGGCGTGACTTCCTTGGACGGTCGCTGGTCTGGACGCTGTCGGCGACGTGGGCCGGCGCCGCGCTGGAAGCCTTCGGGCAGGATGCGCCGCGACTGCTCAACTATCAGGGCCGGCTGACCGACGCCGGGGGCGTGCCGCGCAACGGCACGTTCTCGATGACCTTCGGCATCGTCGATTCGGTCGGAGGCTCGCTCGGCTGGACCGAGACACAGAGCGTCGCGGTCACCAACGGCTTTTTCAGTGTCCTGCTGGGCAAGGTGACGGCCCTGTCGGCAGCGCTGTTCCAGGGCCCGCCGACCGACACTTACGGCCCCGTGCGTTTCCTTCAGGTGACCGTCGACGGCGAAATGCTCGCTCCGAATGTCCGCATCGTCAGCGCCGCGTGGGCGATCGCCACCACCGCCGGCCCGACGGGCCCTCTGGGCAATGCCGGCTCGACCGGACCGACCGGAGCGATGGGACCCACCGGGTCGGCGGGCGTCGGATCGACCGGACCCACCGGAACGATGGGACCCACCGGCTCGGCGGGCGTCGGCTCGACCGGACCCACCGGAACGATGGGACCGACCGGCTCGGCCGGCGTCGGCTCGACTGGACCCACCGGAACGATGGGACCCACCGGCTCGGCCGGCGTCGGCTCGACCGGACCCACCGGAACGATGGGACCCACCGGCTCGGCCGGCGTCGGATCGACCGGTCCCACCGGGACAATGGGGCCCACCGGATCGGCCGGCGTCGGCTCGACCGGACCCACCGGAACGATGGGACCCACCGGACCGTCCGGGTTCGGATCCACGGGACCGACCGGGAACATCGGTCCGACCGGACCGTCCGGGTTCGGATCCACGGGACCGGCCGGGAACATCGGTCCGACCGGGCCGTCCGGGTTCGGGTTCACCGGACCGACCGGCGCGCCGGGGTCACCCGGGCCGCAGGGTGACACGGGACCGCTCGGAGACATGGGTCCCATGGGTCCCACGGGACTGGACGGAGCTACCGGACCCACCGGACCCACCGGACCGTTTGCCCCCTTCGGGCTCACGGGTGCGCCATGATCGGATCGGCTTGATTCGCCCACGATCGGAGTTCGCGATGTCGATTGCGGTGGTTCTTCCCCGTTTTCCCGCGCACCGCTCGGCCTGGTGCGCGATGGCGGCATGGGCGGCGGTCGCCGCCCCCGCGGCGCAGGCCGCGTCGAGCGCCTCGTTCCAGATTTCGAACGGCGTGGTCGACGCCGCCGGCGGAACCTCCACGTCGACCAGCTACGTGCTCAATTCGTGCATCGGCAGCGAGGTGGCGGGTTCGTCGTCGAGCGCAAGCCACCGCCTCGACTCGGGATGCGGGCCGACGGCGCTGGCGCTGCCTTCCGACTTCCCCCTGCCCGCGCCTCCGACGCCGGTTCCCGCGCTTTCCGGCGTCACGCTCGCGCTGCTGGCCGTCGCGCTCGCGGCGTTGGCGGCGACGCTGCTGCGCTCGCCACGCTCCTGACGCCTCCCTCCCCCGCGCACACGCGGGTCAAGCTGCTCGGCGACTGGTGCACGCCCGAGGCGCTTTGCCGCGACTGGGACCGCATGTCCCGGGGAGCCTTTCGCTGGAACGGGATCGAGGTGACGTGGGAAGACCGCGACGTCGACTTCTACGTCATCGTCAACCGGCCCTGGCCCGGCGAGAGGTACGTCCCCGAACGCACGCTGGTGTTTCAGATGGAGCCCTGGTGCGGCGAGCCGTACCAGACCTGGGGCGTCAAGACCTGGGGCGAGTGGGCCGCACCCGACCCGTCGCGCTTTCTCCAGGTGCGATCGCACAGGACGCACGTCAACAACGCTTTCTGGCAGATGAAAGCCACGTACGACGAGCTCCGCACGCGGCCCATAGCCAAGACGCGGCAGTTGGCGTCGATCTGCAGCGCCAAGTACGCGGACCCGGGCCACGTCCGGCGCGTCGACTTCCTCCGGTTCCTGGAAGCGAAGGACGACGACGTCGTGCGCGTCGACGTCTACGCGTACGACAACCCGCTCGGCTTGCGCAGCTGGGTCGGACCGCATCCACCCGGCGAGAAGGACGCGGCGCTGCTTCCCTATCGCTATTTCTTCGCGGCAGAGAACAACCGCGAGCGCAACTTCGTCACCGAGAAACTTTGGGAGCCGCTGCTGGCGGAAGCGCTCTGCTTCTACTGGGGCTGCCCCAACGCGGCCGACTGGATCGATCCGCGCGCGTTCATTCCGATCGACCTCGACGACTTCGAGCAGGCGTTCCGGACGATGAAGGAGGCGATCCTCGCCAACGAGTGGGAACGGCGCATCGACTTCATCCGGCGGGAGAAGCGGAAAGTGCTCGAGCACTACCAGTTCTTTCCGACGCTGGAGCGCGTTCTCCGCAGCGAACTGCGCCTGCCGGCGCACCCGACCGACGCCGAGATCGCCTACCACAAGCACTTCGCCGACGCGCTGGGCGATGACATCCGGACCGCGTGCTTCATCCACTCGTACACGCGGGGGCGCGATACGGCGATCCTCGACGAGATGCTCGCTCGCATCGAGGCGTCGGGACTGCTCCACCGGCTCGACCGGCTCTACGTCGTCAACGTCGGCGACGAGATCGCACTTCCTCCCGCGTTCGAACGGCACGCCGGCCGGGTCCGCCTGATTCCGTTTTCCCGCGATCCGGGCCGCGGCGAGGGCCCGACGCTGGACCTCGTCCGCAGCTTCGCGTCGTTCCACGGCGCCGCGCGGATTCTCTACCTGCACACCAAGGGCGCCTCGCACCCGCCGCCGCACGCCAACGTCGACGACTGGCGCCGCCTGATGCTCCACTTTCTCGTCGACCGCCACGCCGAGGCTTTGGCGAGCCTCGAGACGCACGATGCCGCCGGCTGCAACCTGCTCGATCGGCCGCATCGCCATTTCAGCGGGAACTTCTGGTGGGCCAACGCCGGCCACCTCGCGTCGCTGCCGCGCGTTCCTGCCGGCGACAGGACGCAGGCGGAGTGGTGGATGGCGGGCAGCGATGCGGTGCGCGCGGCGAGCCTGCACGACTCCGGCATCGACCACTACCGGCAGCCGTATCCGGCATCGCTTTACGCGACGTCCACAGACCCCTTGCCGGCCGTCGCCGCCGGCGCGCCGGATGCCGCGAGCGCGAGCGCACCGCCGCCGTCGATCTGCCTGGTGATGATCGTGAAGGACGAAGCGCACGTCGTCGTCGAGGGACTGGCGTCGACGCTCCCCCACATCACCGACTTCGTCGTCGTCGACACCGGGTCGACCGACGGCACGCAGGACGCGATTCGCGGCTTCTTCGCCGCCCGCGGCGTCGCGGGTCACGTCTTCGAGCGGCCCTGGCGCGACTTCGGGACCAACCGCACCGAGGCGCTCGCGCTCGCCCGCGGCCACTCGACGTCGGACTACCTCTGGATGTTCGACGCCGACGACGTCGTCGAAGGCCGCCCCGACCTCGCGCGGCTGACCGCGGACGCCTACAACGTCCGCCTCGGACCCGACATCGAGTACTGGCGGCCGCAGATCTTCCGGCGCAGCGTTCCCTGGCGCTACGTCGGCGTGCTGCACGAGTACGCGACCTGCGATCCGCAGGTCGCGGTCAGCGGCCGGATCGATGGCGACTACCGGATCCTGTCGCGGCGGCTGGGCAGCCGGAGCCGCGATCCGGACAAGTACGCGCGCGACGCGTCGGTCCTCGAGACGGCGCTGATCGATGAACCGGGCAACGCCCGCTACGTCTACTACCTCGCGCAGAGCCGGTTCGACGCCGGGCAGTTCGACGCCGCGCTCGACGCCTACCTGCGGCGCGCCTCGATGGGCGGCTGGTCGGAAGAAGTCTTCCATTCCCGCTACCGCGCGGCGCTTTGCCTCGAGCGGCTGCACCGGCCTTACGACGAGGTGCACAGCGCGTACGAAGCGTGCTTCCGCGAGCACCCGCACCGCGCCGAGCCGCTGGTCCGCGCGGCCACGCTCGCCCGCGGCGCCGACCGCTTCGCCGACGCCTACGTCCTCGCGCGCCGCGCGGCGCGGGTGCCGAAGCCCGGGGACGACGCGCTTTTCGTCGAGACCGCCGACTACGCGTACCGGGCGCTGGACGAGCAGTCGATCGCGGCCTACTACGCCGGCTTCCACGACGAGTCGTTCGAACTGTGCAACGAACTCCTGCAGCGGCGGGAACTGCCCGACCACGAGCGGCCGCGCGTCGAAAGCAACCGCGACTACTCGGTTCCCCACGTCAAGAACGCGTTCCTGCGCTACGACGCCGGTCTGGTGCAGCGGATCGCGTTGCGCATCCCGTCCGCCGCGCCGCGCGTGACGCTCTCGGTCACGAGCTGCCGGCGGCTCGACCTCTTCGTCGGCACCGTCTGCTCGTTCCTCAACGCCTGCGCCGACATCGACCTCGTCGACCGCTTCGTCTGCGTCGACGACAACTCCAGCGCCGAGGACCGCGCGCGGATGCGGCAGCTCTTCCCCTTCTTCGAGTTCGTGCTCAAGGGCCCAGAGGACAAAGGCCATGCGCGCAGCCTGAACCTGATCCGCGCCGCGGTGCGCACGCGCTGGCTCGTCCACCTCGAGGACGACTGGCACTTTTTCGTGCGGCGCGAGTACATCCGCCCCGCGGTCGAGATCCTGGAGGAGCAGCCCGGGCTGGGCCAGGTGCTGTTCAACCGCAACTACGCCGAGACGCTCGCGGATCGCGAGCTCGCGGGCGGATTGCGCCGCCGCTCGGCCGGGCACGGCCACCGTTACGTCGTGCACGAGCACCATCCCTTCGACAGCGACCTGCACCGCCGCTTCCAGGAAGACCACCGCCGGCGCAGCAACGCCTGGTGGCCCCACTACTCGCTGCGGCCGGGCGTCGTGCGGACCGCGGTCTTCGGGCAGGTCGGCGCTTTCGACGAGCGTGCAGCGCACTTCGAGCACGACTATGCACAGCGCTACGTCGGCGCCGGTTTCGCCTCGTCCTTTCTCGACGGCGTCTTCGCGCTGCACACCGGCCGCCTCACCACCGAGCGTGGCGATCCCACCCGACCCAACGCCTACGCACTCAACGGCGAGGCCCAGTTCGGCGAGGCGGGGCCGCAGCCCGCGTCGGACGCACCGACGGCAGAGCGCACGCGCTGCCGCGTCAAGCTGGTCGGCGACTGGGCGCCGTCCGCCGCGCTGCTAGCGATGTACGAGCGCCAGTCGAAGGGGAACGGGCGCTGGGACGAGATCGAACTCTCGCTCGACGACGACGCCGACTACTTCGCGCTGTTCAACCGGCCGGGCCCGCACGCCGACCGCTTCGTCCCCGAGCGAACCATCGTCCTGCCGATGGAGCCGCCGCACGCCGTCGCCCGCTGGGGCGAGTGGGCGGCGCCCGATCCCCGCCGCTTCGTCCAGGTCCGCAGCCACGACCGCTTCCCGAACTGCGGCGAGTGGCACCTGGCCGCGCGCTGGTCGGAGCTGCGCGACGCCGTCGTGGCGAAGGACCGCGACCTCTCGGCCATCGTCTCGTCGAAGGTCGACGACCCGGGGCAGATTCTGCGCATCGGCTTCCTGCGCTGGCTGGAGGCGCACCAGACGCCGGTCGACATCTTCGGCCGCGACAACATCCACGGCTTGCGCGGATATCTGGGAGACCTGCCGCCGCGCGACAAGGCTGCGGGGCTGCTGCCCTACCGCTACACGATCGCGGTCGAGAACAGCGCACACCGCAACTACGTCACCGAAAAGCTCTTCGACGCACTGCTCGCCGAGTGCCTGCCTTTCTACTGGGGCTGCCCCAACCTCGCCGATCACATCGACCCGCGCGCGTTCATCCGGCTCCCGCTCGACGACTTCGACGCCTCACGCCGGATCGTCGAGACCGCGATCGCGAGCGACGAGTGGAGCCGGCGGATCGACGTCATCCGGCGCGAGAAGCGCCGCATCCTGGACGAACTCCAGCTCCTGCCGACGCTGGCGCGCCTGATCCGCGGGCACCGGCTGGCGCAGCGGCTGCCGGTGAAGCTCATCAACCTCGACCGCAGGCCCGACCGGCTCGCGTCGTTCGCTCAACGTCTCGCCGACGCCGCCGGCCCGGCGCTGGCAGCGCGCGTCGAGCGGTTTGCCGCGATCGACGGCCGCACGCTGGCGGCGTCGCCCGAGATCCGCCACCTGTTCCGCGACAACGATTTCGGCTATCGCCGCAGCTTCGTCGGCTGCGCGCTGAGCCACCTCGCGCTGTGGCGACAGCTCGCCGAGGGCGACGCGCCGGGCCTGCTGATCCTCGAGGACGACGCGACGCTCTGTCGCGGCTTCGACGGGCAACTGGTCGAACTCTGCGCCCAGCTGGACGCGCGGCAGGGCGCATTCGACGTCCTGCTGCTGGGCTTTTCCGACTGGCAGCCGCGGCCCGAGGACGACTTCGAAGCGGGCGGCAGCGCGGCGCGCCTGCAGCGCTTCGACGGCTCGCGCTACCTCGGCGGAACGTTCGCCTACGTCGTCTCGCGCCGCGGCGCACAGAGGCTGCTGGCGATCGCCGAGCGCGACGGCATCCAGAACGGAATCGACCGCTTCCTCCATCGCCGGGAGTCCGAACTGGAACTCCTCGTCGCCACACCGCACGTCGCGCGCTCGCCGCTGGCGGCGCCGGCCGCGGGGCAGGACAGCGACATCCAGAACGACTTCGAAACGCTGCCGCCCGCCGCCGCCTGACCCCCGCGCCGGACCCCGATCAGGGCCGCTCGCCGCGCGCCAGGCGCGCTTCGATGTCGTCGATGCAGGGCATGATGTCGGCGATCGAGTCGACCACGTAGTGCGCGCCCGACTGGTACATCCTCGTGTACGCGGCGTCGCGCAGCCTGGCCTGCTCGGCCGCGGGCACCTTCTTCCAGTCCTTCAGCGGCATGCCGATTTCGTTGCCGCTGATGGCGAGCCCGATCGTCCACATGCCGGCGTTGAGGCCTTCCTCGATGCCGGGCCGGGTGTCGTCGATCTTGACGCAGGCTTCGACCGGCGAGACGCCGAGGTTGATCACGTTCTGCAGGCACATGTACGGATACGGCCGGCCCGCCGGCACGTCGGAGGCGCACACCGTCGAGTCGGGCTGGTAGCCCTGCTTGGCGCCGTCGGCGAGATTGACCTTCATCATCTCGGTCGTGTAGCCGGTGGTCGAACCGATCTTGTAGCCGCGCTTGCGCAGCGTCCTGATGGTGGCGAGCGTGCCCGGGATCAGCTTCGAATACTCGGACAGGCACTTCACCTGCAGCGGCACGAACTCCTCGAACATCGCCTCGACGTCGGCGTCGTTGGGCGCACGGCCGTGCTTTTCGGTCCAGCGGCGGCGCACCGTGTCGAGCTCGGTGATCTTCCTGATGTGCACGCGCTTGTGCGCGCCCATCGGCACCCGCGCCTCCTCCATCGTGATCGGCACGCCGCGGCGCTTGAACACCTCGACGAAGACCACCGCCGGCGCCATGCAGCCGAAGTCCATCGTCGTGCCTGCCCAGTCGAGCAGGACCGCCTGTATTCCGCCCTGATAGTGGCGTCGGTATCTGAATGTCATGCTGTTCCCTCCCGTTGGAATCTCGAGCAAGCCGGCAGCATAGACGCGGGCGCGGGCACCGGTCAATCTCCGGCCCCGTGCCGTGCCGCCACGCCGGGCACGACCGGGCCTCCCCCTCGCTGCGGCGGCGGATGCGCAGCAAGTGTTCCCTTGCCGCCCGATCGATGCTATCGTCATAGACGCACGCACGCCGCGACGGCCGCCCCTCCTCTCCCGCATGAAACGACCACGCACGCTGATCGCTGATCGCCTCTATTTCGGCGTGGAGGCGCAACGACTGCGCGACGGCAGCGGTCGCGTCCTTTCGCGCGTCGTCGGACTCGCCCCCGAGCGCGCGCGCGTCAGCAGCCACCACGTGCAGCAGGACTTCGGCATGGACACGGTCGAGGGCCAGGCGCTGGTCGACGGGTTCGTCGCCGAGGGGCTGCTGCAGCCGCGCGTCGAGCACGAGGGCGACTATTTCCTGACCGAACGTTTCGTCGAAGTCGCCTCGGCGCGCGTGGTCGAGCCGCTGGCCCGGGCCCGCGCCAAGCTGATCGTGATCAGGGCCGGCGAGCTCGCCACCCGGATCAACGCCGAATTGCGGCAGAACCCGCTCACCATCGAGGCGATCGCGGTCTACGGCAGCTACATGAGCCTCGACGACGAGCTCGCCGACCTGGAACTCGCCGTCGTCGTGCGCGCGCGCGAACCCGTCAGCCGGCTCCGCTGGCGGCCGATGGCGTCCCGGGCCGAGGGCGCGAGCGAAATCCGCCGCGCGTTCCGCAAGCTGAGTTCGTTCGTGCACGCCACCGTCGTCAGCGACGTGACGCTGGTGCCGCGGCCGTTCGCCGTGGTGTTCCAGGAGCCCTGATCGGGGCGACGGCGCGTTGCGCCGCCCGCGTGGCGCAACGCTGGCTGCGCCGGCCGCCTCAGGCTCTCGTCAATCCCAGCATCAACGCATTGAGCCGCCGCACGAACCCGGCCGGGTCGTCCAGCTGCGCGCCCTCGGCCAGCAGCGCCTGGTCGAACAGCAGGTTCGCCCAGTCGCCGAGGCGCTCGTCGGACTCCGCCTGCAAGCGCTGCACCAGCGCGTGCTGCGGATTGATCTCCAGGATCGGCACGACCGTCGGCGCCTTCTGCCCGGCGCTGCGCAACAGGCGCTCGAGGTTGCCCGAGAGCTCGCCCTCGCCGACGACGAGGCACGCCGGCGATTCGGTGAGCCGGTGCGTGATGCGCACCTCCTTGACCCGCTTGCCGAGCGCGGCGCCGATGCGCTCGACCAGCGGCTTGAGCTCACCCGCCTCCTTGTCCTGCTGCGCCTTCTCGGCCTCGTCGGCGAGCGCGCCCAGGTCGAGCGCGCCCTTGGCCACCGAAAGCAGCGGCTTGCCGTCGAACTCGGTGAGGCCGGCGACCACCCACTCGTCGATGCGGTCGCCGAACAGCAGGACCTCGATGCCCTTCTTGCGGAAGATCTCGAGGTGCGGGCTGTTGGCGGCTGCGGCGTAGGTGTCGGCGGTCGCGTAGTAGATCGCCTTCTGCCCGTCCTTCATCCGGCCGACGTAATCGGCGAGCGACACGGTCTGCGCGTCGCCGCCGCCGGTCGTCGTCGCGACGCGCAGCAGCCGGCCGAGCTTCTCGCTGCTGCCCGCATCCTCGGCGAAGCCTTCCTTCAGCACCCTGCCGAACTCGGTCCAGAACGTCGCGTACTTTTCCTTCTGGTTCTCGGCCAGGTCTTCGAGCAGGCCGAGCACGCGCTTGACGCAGCCGCTCTTGATCGCCTCGATGTCGCGCGACTCCTGCAGGATCTCGCGCGACACGTTCAACGGCAGGTCGTTGGAGTCGACGACGCCGCGCACGAAGCGCAGGTACGCGGGCAGCAGCTGGTCGGCGTCGTCCATGATGAACACGCGCCGCACGTAGAGCTTCAACCCGTGCCGGTGGTCGCGGTCCCACAGGTGGAACGGCGCGTGCGCCGGGACGTAGAGCAGCTGCGTGTACTCGGTGCGGCCTTCGACTTTGGCGTGGACGTGCGCCAGCGGCGCTTCGCTGTCGTGCGCGACGTGCTTGTAGAACTCGTCGTACTGTTCGGCGGTGATGTCCTGCTTCGGCCGCGCCCACAGCGCCGACGCCTGGTTGACGGTCTCGTCCTCGTCGGTGGTCCTGTACCCCTTCGCTTCCTCGTCCCAGACCTCCTTCCGCATCAGGATCGGCAGCGGGATGTGGTCCGAGTATTTGCGGACGATCGCCGACAGCCGCCACCGCGACAGCAGCTCGTCGTTCCCCTCGCGCAGGTGCAGCACGATCTCGGTGCCGCGCTGCGGCCGGCTGCAGTACTCGATCGTGTAGTCGCCCTCGCCGGCCGACTCCCAGCGCACGCCCTCGCCCGCCCCCAGGCCGGCGCGGCGCGTGGTCAGCGTGACGCGGTCGGCGACGATGAACGACGAGTAGAAGCCGACGCCGAACTGGCCGATCAGCTGCGCGTCCTTCGCCTGGTCGCCCGAGAGCGACGCGAAGAACTCGCGCGTGCCGGACTTGGCGATGGTGCCGATGTGGGTGATGACCTCGTCGTGCGACATCCCGATGCCGTTGTCGCTGACGGTGATGGTGCGGGCATCCTTGTCGAACGCCACGCGGATGGCGAGGTCGGGATCGCCTTCGTAGAATTCGGGGTGGTCGAGCGCCTCGTAACGCAGCTTGTCGGCGGCGTCCGAGCCGTTGGAGATGAGTTCGCGCAGGAAGATCTCGGGATTGCTGTACAGCGAGTGGATCATGAGCTGCAGCAGCTGCCGCACCTCGGCCTGAAAGCCCAGCGTCTCCTTGTGCGGTGCGGGTGTCTCGCCCCCCGCGTCGCCCGTTGCGCCCTCGCCCGCCGTGCCCGATGCTGCCTTCGTCGTGTCGCTTGCCATCGCTGTCTCCTTCGATTGCCTGCTGATCCAAAACCATTATGATGGGGGCTGGCCCGCGCATTTCAAGGGCGGGCCGGCACGGCCCCGCCCGGCTGCGCGAACGCAGGGCGACGGGCAGACGCCCGCACCGCAGTTCCCCGGAGGCTTCGATTTCGCCGCGCTACGCCCGCCTGCTCGCGCTTTTCGTCCGCCCGCTGCCGCCGGCACGGGCGGCGCATCGGTGCGTGCGCCAGACTGCGCTCGCCGCCGTGGTCGCGGGCGTCGCGGGCGTCGCGGGCGCCGATCCGCAGGCGTCGTTCGACGCCGGCTGCGCGCGGCTGCCCACATCCCGCTTCGAGGTCACCGCGGTCCCGCTCGACTACGGCCAGGACGAGACGCAGTCGATCGACCAGTTGAACCTGAGAAGCGGCCACACGCCGGGGATCCACCTCACCTTCGGCCTGACGACGGCGAATTTCGGACACCAGACGCAGATGGCGATCCGGCTGGTGGAGGACTCCGCGGGCGCGCGGGCCTGCGGCACGGTCGACGTCCAGGTCCGGCTGTCGATGCAGCCGGTGACCGTCTACCTCGCGCAGGAGCTCGACGGTTCGCCGTGCGCGCGCACCGCGACGATGGAGCACGAACTGATGCACGTCGCCGTGTTCCGCGCGGTGCTCGACGAAACGGCGCGCGATCTCGGCGCCGAACTCGCCGACGCCGTCGGCTCCGGCCTGCAGCGCGCAGCGAGCCAGGCCGAGCTGCAGCGGCAGGTGAAGTCCAGGATCGACGACACGCTCTCCGGACTGCTGCTGCGGCGCCAGCGCGAACTCGACCGGCGCCAGACCGCGGTCGATTCGCCGCGGGAATACGCACGCGTCAGGGACGCCTGCGCCCGGTGACGCGCTGCGCGCGGCGTGGCGCTGCAGCCGCGGTGCGGCCGCGCGCCGACGCGATGCCGCACCGCGAGATTTCCCCGCGAGGCTGCGATTGGGGGCAAAATCCCCAGGGTTCCGCCGCGTTGCGCCCACCGTGCTTCCGCTCCAGGAGACATCCATGATTCAAACCCCCCGCTGGCTCGCCCGCGCCGCGCGCGCGGCCGCCGGCTGTTCGCTGGCCGCCATCGCGCTGGCCGGCGCCGCATCCGCGTTCGCCGCCGACACCGTCAACGTCTACTCGATCTGGCCCGAGAACTGGGCGCGGCCGATGTTCGAGGAATTCGAGAAGGCGACCGGCGTCAAGGTCAACTTCGTCCGCTTCTCTTCGGGCGAGGCGCTGGCGCGCGTCATCGCCGAGAAGAACAATCCCCGGGTCGACGTGCTGTTCGGCGGGCCGGTGGAGACTTTCGCCGCCGGGATCGCCGAAGGCGTGTTCGAGGCGTACAAACCGCCGGCGTTCGCCAAGCTTCCGGCGCGCTTCCGCCAGGCGGACGGGCAGTGGGTCGCCATCGCCGACGACCCGCTGGTGTTCATGACCAACAGCAAGTTCCTCAAGGAGAACAACCTGAAGCCGCCGGCGTCGTGGAGCGACCTCCTCGCGCCGCCATACAAGAACATGCTGCAGATGGCCGACGCGCGGACCTCGGGCACCGCGGTCACCCGCATCTTCTCGATTCTCGAGGTCAACGGCCGCGACGAGAACAAGGCGTTCGACTACATGAAGAAACTGCGTCCCAACGTCCAGCTGTACACCAAGAGCGGCGGCGGCGGCACGCTGCCGGTCGGACTCGGCCAGGCCGGCGGCGGCATCTTCTTCATCGTCGACGCGCTCGACACCAAGGCCAAGGGCTACGACGTGGTCATCAGCTTTCCGAAGGAAGGCATCGGCACCGCCGCCGAAGGCATCGCGCTGCTCAAGGGCGCCAAGAACCCCGAACTCGGCCGCAAGCTGATCGACTGGGCGACGTCGCCGGCGATGCAGGGGCAGTTCGCCAAGTACAAGATCAACTTCGTTCCGGCGCACCCGGACGTCGCGCTGGAGGCCAGCCTCGCCGAGGTGCTGAAGGGCGCGAAGATCTTCCCGATCGACGCCGACTACGCGGGAGCCAACCGCAAGCGGGTCGTCGAGCGCTGGATCGCGGAAGTGTTGAACCCTTGATCGCGGGCCGCCCCGGGTTTCGCTGTCGCTCGACCCGGGCCGGCAACCGGGCTGCCGACGCGGCCGGGTCATTCGCGCCGTGAGCCGCGCGTCCGCCCGCCGGATGGCGGCACCCGCCGACGGCAACGGCAAGGACCCCGCCGTCACCGCGGCCGTGGTCGTGCTGTGGCTGCTGCTGGCGCTTTTCGTCGTCTATCCGCTGGCGATGCTGTTCGCGCGCATGCTGACCGACCACGGCACGTTCACCTTCGCCGGCATCGCGACGGTGCTGACCGACCGCCACCAGATCCGCGCGTTCTGGAACAGCCTCTGGCTGGGCCTGCTGGTCGGCGTCATCGGGACCGCGTTCGGGTTCCTGTTCGCGTTCACCGCAGCGCGCGGGAAGCTGCCGCGCAGGGTGCTCGGCATCCTCGACGCCAGCGTGCTGCTGCCGCTGGTCTCGCCGCCGTTCACGACCGCGATCGCGATGATCTTCTCGTTCGGACCGCGCGGCCTCATCACCTACGACCTGCTGGGCATGAAGGGCGTCACCGTGTACGGGCTCACCAGCACGCTCTTTTCCGAGGTGCTCACCTACTTTCCGATCGCGTACCTCACGCTGCGTCCGATACTCGCCGCGATCGATTCGAACATCGAAGGCATGGCGCTGTCGCTGGGCGCATCGCGCTGGCGCGTCTTCCGCACGGTGACGCTGCCGCTGGCGGTGCCGGGACTGGCCAATGCCTTCCTGCTGCTGTTCGCCGCGTCGCTCGCCGACTTCGCGACGCCGCTGATCCTCGCCGGCAACAACTTTCCGGTGCTGCCGACGCAGGCGTACCTGCAGATCACCGGCATGTTCGACCTGCGCGGCGGCGCCGCGCTGTCGTTCGTGCTGCTGGTCCCGGCGCTCGCCGTCTTCCTGCTGCAGCGCTACTGGGTGAGCCGGCGCTTCTACGTGACCATCACCGGCAAGGGCGCGGGGCAGACGCCTTTCGACAGCGTCTCCGCCGGCGCGCGGACGGTGCTCGTCGGCGCCTGCGTCGCGGTCGCGCTCGTGATCGTCTACTTCTACGCGCTGCTGCTCTATGCGTCGCTGGTCGTGGCACTGGGCGCCAACCACGCGTTCACGCTGCAGCACTACCGCGTCATCTTCACCGAGGGCCTGAAGGCGATCCGCGACACGCTGATCATCGCCGGCCTGGCGATGCCGCTGGGCGGCCTCTACGGCATCCTGCTCGGCTACCTCGTCACCAAGAAGACCTTCTTCGGGCGGCGGACGATGGAACTGGTCTCGATGGTCAACTACGCGCTGCCCGGGACCATCGTCGGCATCGCGTACCTGATCGCGTTCAACGATCCGCCGCTGGAACTGACCGGGACCGCGCTGATCATCGTTGCCTGCTACATCTTCCGCTACGGCCCCACCGGCATCCGCGCGACCGTCGCGCTGCTGCAGCAGATCGACAGGAGCCTCGAGGAGGCGTCGCAGGGTCTCGGCGCGGGCAGCGGCACGACGTTTCGGCGCATCACGCTGCCGCTGATCCTGCCGGCGTTCTTCGCCGGGCTGGGCGTCGTGTTCATCCGCTCGATGACGGCGATCAGCGCGACCATATTCCTGGTCTCGATCAGCTGGACGCTGATCACGGTGAAGATCCTCGAGAACATCACCGAGCTGTCGCTCGGACCGGCGGCGGCTTTTTCGGTGCTGGTGGTGGCGATCGTCTTCGTCGTGATCGCGGCGATCGGCCGCCTGCTGCGCGTCTTCCGCGCGCCGGGCGCGATGCCGATGACGAGCCTGCTCGGGGGATGACGGCGTGACCGACAAGACGATCGGGGTGGCGGTGGACGGCGTGTCCAAGCGCTACGCGCACCGCGTCAAGGGCGAGATCTACGCGGCGCGCAACGTCGTGCTCGACGTCAGGCCCGGCGAGTTCCTGACGCTGCTGGGGCCCTCCGGCTGCGGCAAGACGACGACGCTGCGCATGATCGCCGGCTTCGAGATTCCCGACGAGGGACGCATCCTTTTCGGCGGCAACGACGTGACCGGGCTGCCGGCGAACCGGCGCAACATCGGCTTCGTGTTCCAGAACTACGCGCTGTTTCCGCACCTGTCGGTGTTCGAGAACGTCGCCTACGGCCTGCGCGTGCGGGGGCAGGCGCAGGCTGCCATCGCCAGGGACGTCGGCGAGGTCCTGGCGCTGGTCGGGCTCGGCGGCTACGAACAGCAGTTCTCCGGGCAACTCTCCGGCGGCGAGCAGCAGCGCGTCGCGCTGGCGCGCGCGATCGTCATCCGGCCGCGCGTGCTGCTGTTCGACGAGCCGCTGTCGAACCTCGACGCCAAGCTGCGCGTGCAGATGCGGCAGGAGATCCGCGACCTGCAGCGGCGCCTCGCGATCACGACGGTGTACGTGACGCACGACCAGGAAGAGGCGATGGCGGTGTCCGACCGCATCGCCGTGATGAACGAAGGCAGCGTCGTCCAGGAAGGCTCGGCGGAGGATCTCTACCACCGGCCCGCGACCGAGTTCGTCGCCCGCTTCGTCGGCCGCGTCAACCTCGTCCCCGGGCGGATCGCCGAGGTCGCCGGCCGCGGCGGCAGGGTCGCGGCACTCGGCAGCGTGCTCGGCGTGCGCCTGCTGCCGGCGGGTGTTGCCGCCGGCGATCGCGTGCGCCTCGTGCTGCGTCCCGAAGCGATCGCGTTCGCGGATCCCGGCAGCGACCCCGCCGCGCCGGCGGCGACCGTCACGGCGCGGACGTTCCTGGGCGAGAAGGTCGAATACGTGGTCGACTGCGGCGGCGAATCGCTGCAGGTCGTCGGCTACAACGCCGGTGCGGCGTTCGTCGCGGGCGCGGCGGTGGCGCTGGTCGTCGCCGACGACGTGGTGACGGTGCTGCCGGAGAGCGCGTGACCAACGCCGCCCGCGCCCGAGGCGTGCTCGCCTGCGTCGCGTTCGCCTGCGCGCTGGCGAGCGCCGCCGATCCGCCGCGCGAGGTTCACGGCAGCGCCGACAGCTTCGCCGCGCCGGGCGTCGCGTTGGCCTGGGGCGTGCTGCGCGATTCCGCCGCGGGCGACGCGGCGACCGTCGTCGTGCGGCTGGTCACCGACGGGCAGGCGTATCCGCTCGCCGCCGCCGCCGGCATCGATCCGTTCGGCGGCGGCCGCGAGTCGCGGCTGGCGGCGGCGGCGGTCGGCCCGGGGATCGACGTTCGCGTCCCGCGCAGCCGCTTCGCGGATTTCCCGCGGACCGAATTCCTGTTCTACGATTCTGCCGCGGCGCTGGCGGCACAGGCGCCGCGCCTGGTCGTTTTCTACGTCGGCGTGCCCGATACCGCACCCGAATTCGCGACCGAGGCGGCGCTCGCCGCGCACCTCGACGAACGGATCGCGCGCCTCGCCACCGCCTCCCGGAGCCGACCGCCATGATCCGCGCCCAACTCGCCCGAATGATCGACCACTCGGTGCTCAAGCCCGAAGCCGTCGATCGCGACATCCGCGCGGGCGCCGACCTGGTGCGCGAGCTGGGCGTGGCGTTCTACTGCGTGCAGCCGACGCGCAGGCGATGATCGCGGCGGGAGCGAACCGGATCGGCGTGTCCGCCACCGCCGCGATTCTGGCGGCGCTCGCGGACGAATCCTGGGCGACGCGAGGGAAGGATCGCCCCCCGCTACGGGGCGGCAGCGGCGAAGTAACTGCGCGCGGCGGCGAGAAAATCGGGCCCTTCGTCGGACCGCAGCGCGGTGCCGACGCCGGAGTTGGTCAGCACCTCGAGCAGCAGCGCGCTCTCGACGCTGCCGTCGATGATGTGCACCGAGCGCACCCCCTCGCGCACCGCCGCCAGCGCGGCCATCAGCCGCGGCCGCATCCCGCCCTGCACCGTTCCGTCGCGCAGCAGGCCCTCGGCCTCGGTCGCGGTCAGCACGTAGGCGAGTTTGCCCTCGCGGTCGAACACGCCGGGCACGTTGGTCATCAGGATCAGCTTTTCGGCCGACAGCGTGCGCGCGAGCTGCCCGGCGGCGAGATCCGAGTTGATGTGATACGCGGTCCCGTCGGCCCCGACGCCGATCGGCATGATCACCGGGATGAAGCCGCGCGACAGCAGCAGGTGGACGATGTCGGGATCGATGCCGTCGACGGCGCCGACCAGGCCGAGGTCCGGCGCCGCGTCGTCGCCCGCTTCGGGCGCGAGCGTCATCTTGCGGGCGCGGATGAAGCGCCCGTCCTGGCCGCTGATGCCGACGGCCCTGGCGCCGTTCCGGTTGATGAGCCCGACGAGCTCCTGGTTGATCTCGCCCAGCACCATCTCGACCACGTTGAGCGTCGCCTCGTCGGTCACGCGGATGCCGCGATGAACGCGGCTCGGCATCCCCATCTGCCCCAGCAGCTCGTCGATCCGCCACCCGCCGCCGTGGACGACGATCGGGTTCATGCCGACCAGCCGCAGCAGCGCGACGTCGCGGGCGAAGCCTGCCTTCAGCACCGGGTCGGCCATCGCGCCGCCGCCGAAGCGGATGACCAGCGTCTTGGCGTGAAAGCCGCGGATGAAGGGCAGTGCCTCGGCCAGGACCCTGGCCTTCTGGCTGGCGGAGACGTTGAAGGTCGGCATGGTGGCGTGGGTTTGCGGTGGAGGGGCACGGGGCCGGAAACACCCGACGCGGTCCGGCCGTCGCGCGAAATCGCCCGGCCGGCCCGTTCCGAGGATAATGCAAAGATATCGCGATGGGTAGGGTCGCACCCGCCCCGCCCCGCCGGCAAAGGCTCGCGATTCGCTTCCGCCGTGCCTGCGCCACCGACGACGACAATGCCCGCCATGACCAGCCAAGCCCCACTCCCCGACACCTACCAGCGGCTCAACGTCACGCTCGACGGGCGCATCGCCGTCGTCGAGCTGTCGCGGCCGGGAAAGGCCAACGCGCTCGACCTCGGCATGTGGCACGAGCTGCGCGAAGCGATGCGCTGGCTGGACGCGACGCCCGACGCGCGCGTCGGCATTCTCCGCGGCGCCGGTTCGCAGTTCACCACCGGCATCGATCTCGCGCTGCTCGCGGGGCTGCGCGAGCAGATCGCCGACCCCTGCGATGGCCGCGCGCGCGAAAAGCTGCGCCGCCTCATCCTCGACCTCCAGGACACGCTGGCGGCGATCGAGCGCTGCCGCAAGCCGGTGATCGCTGCCATCCACGGCGCGTGCATCGGCGGCGGGGTCGACGTGATCCTCGCCTGCGACATGCGCTATTGCTCCGCGGATGCGGTGTTCTCGGTGAAGGAGGTCGACGTCGGGCTGACCGCCGACCTGGGCACGCTGCAGCGCCTGCCGCGGCTGATCGGCGAGGGGATGGCGCGCGAGCTCGCGTATACGGGCCGCGACGTCGGCGGCAGCGAAGCGCGCGAGATGGGCCTCGTCAACCGCTGCTACGACACGCCGGCCGAGCTCGCGTCGGGCGTCGGCGAGCTCGCCGCGGCGATCGCGGCCAAGTCGCCGCTCGCGGTGCGCGGAGCCAAGGAGATGATCACCTACGCCCGCGACCACTCGCTCGCCGACGGCCTCAACTTCGTCGCCACCTGGAACGCGGCGATGCTGATGTCCGCCGACCTTCCCGAGGCGCTGGCCGCCGCGCGCGCGCGCCGCAGTCCCGCCTTCCGCGACTGACGACGATGCGCGCCTCCCGCCGCCCGGCAGCCCGCTTCGCCGCGTTGCTGCTGTTCGCCTGTGCGCCGGCAATCGCCGCCGCCGCCGCCGACTGCGATCTGGCGCTGACCTTTGCCCAGACGGTCGCCGACAACAACCAGCGTGCGATGGTCGCGCAGAGCTACATCGAAGCGTCCGAGCTCGCCAGCGACACGCGGATCCCGGCCATCGACGCCGCCCAGCAGGCCAAGGCCTGCGGCTGCCCCGAAGCCGTGCCGTTCCTCGCCGAAGCCGCCCGCGACGCCGCCCGCGTGAACACGGCGGTCAACATCACCGCGGCACAGCAGTTCGCGGCGGGGATACGCAAGCAGAGTGAAGCCGCCATCGCCGCGCTGCGGCGCTGCGCGGCGCGCTGAT
>CAIWHR010000110.1 GCA_903912485.1 uncultured beta proteobacterium
CCAGCAGCGCCGGCCGCGTCGCCGGCGCGTCGAGCAGGATGTCGTAGGTTGCGACGCCGACTCCCTGCCGCGCGAGGTCCTGGCCGAGGATCGTCCCGACCTCGCCGAAGCCGACGAGGGCGATGCGCTGAATCCGTGCTGCTGCGTTCATGGGGCTGCTCCGCAAAAAAAAAGATCGGTTGGGGTTCGCCGCGCGTCACCTGCGCGCGGGCGCCTGCGGACCGACGCCGTAGGGCGGCGGCATGGTCGCGGCGAGGTGCCGGAAGAGTTCGCGGAAAGCCCTGCTCGCCGGGACGCCGACCACCGGGTCGTCGTTCGACGCGAACGCCGCGTCGATCGCTTCCCAGTCGTCCGGCGCCAGCGCCGCGGCGGCGAGCGGCAGCACCTCGTCTTCTTCCCTGCGCATGTGCCGCCAGTGGAAGTGCGCATAGCGCTCGACGCCGTCGGCGAACGCGGGCAGCGCCTCGGGATCGTCGCGATAGCGCTCCCACATCGCCTTCAGTTCGACGAAGCGCTCGCGGCCGATCGCGTGCTCCTGCTGCAGCGCGTCGAGCAGCGGTGCGGCTTCGGGCCGGCGCAGGCGCAGCCGCGCGAACAGGAAGTCGTCCTCCTTCGGGTGGTGCAGGCGCTCGGGGAACTGCTCGATGTAGCGCAACAGCGCAGCCAGCAGCGCGTGGTCGGCAGCCGCCTGCCCGGCGGCGATCGCGGCCACCAGATGCCGCAGCCCTTCGACGACCGCGGTGATCGCGCGGTGCTCGTCCTGGATGATTGCGATCGCTTTCATGTCGCCAGGGCCTCGTCAGGAAACCGCCACCAGCCGCTGCAGCGTTGCCGGATCGGCGAGCAGCGCCTCGCTCGCGCCGCGGTGGACGACGCGGCCGCGCTCGAGCACGATCACCTGCCGCGTCAGCGACAGCGCGAGCTTCGCGTGCTGCTCGACGACGATCACCGCCATCCCGCTGTCGGCGACGAGGTCGCGGACGACGCTCATCAGCTCCTGGACGATGATCGGCGCCAGCCCTTCCATCGGCTCGTCGAGCAGCAGCAGGCCGGGATTGACCATCAGCGCGCGGCCGATCGCCAGCATCTGCTGCTCGCCGCCCGAGAGCTGGTTGCCGAAGTTGGTCCGCCGCTCGGCCAGCCGCGGGAAGATCCCGTACACGCGCGCGACGTTCCAGTGCCCCGGGCGCGCCACCGCGGTCAGGTGCTCCTCGACCGTCAGCGAGGCGAACATGTGCCGCTCCTGCGGCACCCAGCCCAGCCCCGCCCGGCTGCGCCGATGCGTCGGCAGCGCCGCGAGGTCGGCGCCGCGCCACGACAGGCGGCCGCGGTGCAGCCGCGTCAGCCCCATCAGCGTGACCAGCAGCGTCGTCTTGCCCATGCCGTTGCGGCCGAGCAGCGCCAGCGTGTCGCCCTCGTCGAGCCGCAGCGAGACGTCGTCGAGCACGACGCCGTCGCCGTAGCCCGCGGTGACGCCGTCGACGGCGAGCAGCTCAGCCATGCTGCGCCTCGCCCAGGTAGACCTCGCGCACGCGGGCGTCGGCGGCGATCTCGGCCGGCGTGCCCTCGGTCAGCACCCTGCCGCCGACCAGCACCGTGATCCGCTCGGCGAAGCGGAACACGAGCTCCATGTCGTGCTCGATGAACACGATCGTGACGTCGCCGGGCAGCGCGGCGATGGCGGCGAACAGCTCGGCGCTCTCGCCGGCGGGAATGCCCGCCGCCGGCTCGTCGAGCAGCAGGATCCGCGGGCGGGTGGCGAGCGCCAGCGCGATCTCGACCAGCCGCTGCTTGCCGTAGGGCAGGTCGCGCGTCAGCGTGCCGGCCTCCGCGTCGAGGTGCAGCCTGCGCAGCAGCGCGCTCGCTTCGTCGATCTCGTCGCTGCGCGACGCCACGCTGCGGAACCAGCGCGCCGCGGCGCCATTGCGCTCGCAGACCGCGAGCACGACCGATTCCTGCACCGTCAGGCCCGGGAACAGCGTGTTGATCTGGAACGTGCGCGTGACGCCGCGCTTGACGCGCCGGTGCTGAGGCAGCGCGGTGATCCGCTCGTCGCCGAGAAAGACGTCGCCCGCCGTCGGCGCCAGCGCGCCGGTGAGCAGGTTGATGAGCGTCGTCTTGCCCGCGCCGTTGGGGCCGATCAGCGCGTGCCGCGCGCCCTGCCGGAACGACAGCGTGACGTCGCTGTTGGCGGCGAAGGCGCCGAACGACTTCGACAGCCCCTGCGTGCGCAGGACCGCGGTCGAGGGCTGCGCCGCGGCGCCCGCGGCGGGCGGCATGGGGCTCACCTGGAGGCTCCGCGTGAGCGCCGGCGCAGCGCGTCGACGCCGCCCAGGATGCCGCCGCGCGCGAACATCACGACGACCACCAGCAGCAGCCCCAGCCAGAACTGCCAGTACACGGGGTTGAGGTCGGACAGCAGGTGGTGCGCGATCATGAACACCGCGGCGCCCACCAGACCGCCGTAGAGCCGCCCGGTGCCGCCCAGCACCAGCACGATCATCAGGTCGGCCGAGCGCGGGAAGCTCAGCACGTCGAGGCCGACGAACTGCGTCGTCTGCGCGAGCAGGCCGCCGGCGACGCCCGCCATCGCCGCGCTGATCGTGTAGATGGCGATCAGCCGCCGCGCGACCGGCGAGCCGATCGCCGGCATGCGCCTGCCGTTCTCGCGGATGCCGCGCAGCGAAAGGCCGAACGGCGAGTTGACGATGCGCCGCGCGAGCGCGAACAGGACGAACAGCACGGCGAGGCTGTACAGATACGCGGTGTTGCCCGCGAGATCGAAGGGGAACACGCCGAACAGCTTCCACATCGACACGCCCGACAGCCCGTCGACGCCGCCGGTGACGAACGCCGCCTTGTTCGCGGCCTCGTACAGCAGCAGCCCGATGCCCAGCGTCACCATCAGGCGCGCGAGGTCGGCGCCGCGCACGACGAGGAAGCTGGTGGCGTAGCCGACGATCGCGCCGGCGGCGCCCGCGGCGACGAGGCCGCTGACCGGCTCGCCCCAGCCGTGCACCGTCAGCAGTCCGGCGGCGTACGCACCGGCGCCGAAGAACGCGGCGTGCCCGAGCGAGACGATTCCCGCATAGCCGAGGATGAGGTCGAGCGTGACGGCGAACAGCCCCGTGATCAGGATCTGGCTGCCCAGCACGCGGTACGCGGGAAAGGCGAAGAACGCCGCGACCGCCAGCAGCCAGAACGCGATTTCCGGCGCGCTCCAGCGGGCGCCGGGCAGGCGCGGCGCGTCGGGTGCGGGCGCGCTCGTCACGTGCGTCGACCGTACAGGCCGGCCGGGAACAGGATCATCAGCGCGACCATCAGCACGTAGATGATGAAGGCGCCCGCCTGCGGCAGGTAGTACTTGCCGGCGACGTCGGCGATGCCTAGCACCATCGCGGCGACCAGCCCTCCCTTGATCGTTCCCGCGCCGCCGATGGCGACGACGAGCAGGAAATAGACCATGTACTTCAGCGGGAAAGTCGGGTCGAGCCCCAGCACGTCGATGCCCAGCGCGCCGCCGAGTCCGGCGAGCCCCGATCCCAGCGCGAAGGTGACGGCGAAGACGCGGTTGACGTCGATGCCGAGTCCGGCGGCGGCGACCGCGTTGTCGACCGACGCCCGCACCTGCGCGCCGAAGCGGGTGCGCACCAGCATCAGGTGCAGCGCGATCGTCACCACGACGACCACGCCGATCAGGAACACGCGGTACGCGCCGAAATCGAGGCCGGCTACGTGCACCTGCCCGCGCAGGAACCCGGGCAGCCGCACGGCAGCCTGCGACGGCCCGAACGCCCAGGTGGCGCCGGCGACGGCCATGAACACGAGACCGATCGAGAACATCACCTGCTCGAGGTGCGTCGCCCGGTACAGGCGCTGGTAGAGCGTGCGCTCGAGCACGATGCCGGCCGCCGCCGCGGCGGCGAACGCCAGCGGCAGCGTGGCGAGAAACGGCACGCCGGCGCGGGTCATCAGCACCGCGCAGGCGTAGCCGCCCAGCATCGCGAACGCGCCGTGCGCGAGGTTGACGAAGTTCATCAGCCCCATCGTCACCGACAGCCCGATGCTGATGACGAACAGCAGGCTGCCGTATGCGACGCCGTCGAACAGCACGCCGACGAGGTGGCCGAGCATCGCTCTGCGCCGCGGTCAGCGTCGCCGTGCCGGTTCCCGATGGGCGCTCAGTTGCCCGGATCCCTGACGTTCTCGACCTTGTCGAACTCGACGTTCCACGGCTTGCCGTTGACGATCTTCACCTCGCGCAGGTAGACCGTCTGCACGACGTCGCGGCTGGCCGGGTCGATCGCCATCGGCCCGCGCGGGCTGACCCACTTCAGGCCTTTCATCGCCTCGACCAGCGCCTCGCCGTTGGCGGTGCCGCCGGTCTTCTTCACGGCTTCGTAGATCAGGTTCATGCCGTCGTAGCCGCCGACCGAGTGGAAGTTCGGCCGCATGCCGTTGTTGGCCCTGGTGAACGCGTCGACGTACGCCTTGTTCTCGGGCGAATCGTGCGCTGCCGAGTAGTGGAACGACGTGATCACGCCGACCGCCGCCGCGCCCATGTTCTCCAGCAGGTCGTCGTCGGTGACGTCGCCGGTGCCGATCAGCCGGATGCCGGCCTGCTTCAGGCCGCGGTCGTCGAACTGCTTCATCACCGCGAGGCCTTCGCCCGACGGCACGAAAACGAACAGCGCGTCGGGCTTGGCATCCTTCGCCCGCTGCAGGAACGGCGCGTAGTCGGGATTGCGCAGCGGCGTGCGGATCGACTCGACGACCTCGCCGCCGCCGGCCTTGAAGCGGGCGATGAACGTCTTCTCGGCGTCGATCCCGGGGCCGTAGTCGGTCACCATCGTCACCACGCGCTTGATCCTGTTTTTCGCCGCCCAGTCGGCGATCGGGCCGGTGATCTGCGGCAGCGTGAAGCCCGAGCGCACGATCATCGGCGACTTGCTCGGGATGATCGACGTCGCCGCCGCCATCACGACCATCGGGATCTTCGCCTCGGTGGCGACCGGCGCCGCGGCGAGCGCCAGCGGCGTCAGGCCGAACCCGGCGAGCACGTTCACCTTGTCCTGGACCACGAGCTCCTGCGCGATGCGCTTGGTCGTCTCGGGTGCGACGCCGGTGTCGTCCTTGACGATCAGCTGGACCTTGCGGCCGGCGACGGTGTCGCCGTTCTTCGCGCTGTAGAGGCGCACCGCCGCCTCGATCTGCTTGCCGGTCGACGCGAAGGGCCCGGTCAGCGGCAGGATCAGCCCGATCCTGAGCGGATCGGCGGCCAGCGCCGTCAGCGGCAGCAGTCCGAGCAGAACGCCGGCGGCAAAGCGCCGCAGGATCGAGCGGCGCGCGGTGGTGATGGGTCGGTTCATGGCTCCTCCTTGGAGTGGTTCGAATGTCGGTGACAGGACCGCGCTGCCGCTCACGCCGCGCGGGCTCCGGCCGCAGGCAGCGCGCCGCGCGCCGCGATCCAGGTCATGAGCTCGGTCCCCTGCGCGCCCGCCTCGCGCACCAGCTCGTGCATCGACAGCCGCGTCAGCCGCTCGGGCGCGGCGCCGACCGCGAAAGTGGGCAGCTTGTCGAGGAAGAAGTTGAGGCCGTGGTCGTTGTAGAAGATGACCGCGACGTCGGGCTTCGCACGCGCGAGCCACGCCTGCAGCGGCGGGAAGCCGTCGAACAGCGTCGTTCCCGGGATGTCGGGTTTGGGCGTTCCGGTCATCGTCCATCCTCCTGGTTGCGGCGCGTTCAGGCGGGCGCCGCGGCGAGCTGCCGCTCGAGCCGCGCCAGCGTGCGGTAGCAGGGCAGCACCCGGCTCACGCCGGCGTCGGGCTCGCGCCCCTCGCGGATCGCGGCGAAGAATTCGCGGTCCTGCAGCTCGATGCCGTTCATCGACACCGCGACCGTCGACACGTCGATCTTCCGGTCCTTGCCGTCGAAGAGATCGTCGTAGCGCGCGAGGTACGTTCCGGTGTCGCCGATGTAGCGGAAGAACGTCCCCAGCGGCCCCTCGTTGTTGAAAGACAGCGACAGCGTGCAGATCGCGCCGGTGGAGGCCTTGAGCTGGATCGACATGTCCATCGCGATGCCCAGCACCGGGTGGATCGGCCCCTGCAGCGCGTTCGCCGCGACGATGTCGCCGCCGGTCTGGTACGCGAACAGGTCGACGGTGTGCGCCGCGTGATGCCACAGCAGGTGGTCGGTCCACGAGCGCGGCTCGCCCAGCGCGTTGATGTTGCTGCGGCGGAAGAAATACGTCTGCACGTCCATCTGCTGGACGGCGAACTCGCCCGCCGCAATCCGCCGGTGCACCCACTGGTGGCTGGGATTGAAGCGGCGCGTGTGGCCGACCATCGCCACCTTCCCCGCCGCCCGCTGCGCCCGCGCCACCGCTTCGGCGCCGTCGAGGCTGTCGGCGAGCGGGATCTCGATCTGCACGTGCTTGCCGGCGTTGAGGCAGGCGATCGCCTGCGCCGCGTGCATCTGCGTCGGCGTGCACAGGATCACCGCGTCGACCTCGGGCAGCGCGAGGCTCGCCGCGAGATCGGTGGCGGCGTGGCCGATGCCGTACTTCGCCGCGACGGCCTGCGTCTTGTCGAGCTCGCGGCCGACGACCGAGACGACCTCGACGCCGTCGATCAGGCGGATGGCGTCGAGGTGCTTGATGCCGAAGGCGCCGGCGCCGGCCAGCGCGACCTTGATCGATCGGCTCATCCGGAATTCTCCAGGATCAGGTGGCCCACCGCGGTGTTCGACGCGGGGACGTGATAGAAGCGGTGGACGACGCGGGGCGGCGCATCGGCCATCGCGCCGCGCGCGATCAGCCACATCACGAGCTCGATGCCTTCGGAGCCGGCTTCGCGCAGGTAGTCGACGTGCGGCTTGGTCGCCAGCGCTGCCGGGTCGGCGATCAGCTGGTCGAGGAACGCGTTGTCGAAATCGCGGTTGATGAGCCCGGCGCGCGGACCCTGGAGCTGGTGGCTCATGCCGCCGGTGCCCCAGACGTGGACGTTCAGGGGTTGGTCGCAGGACGCCACCGCGCGGCGGATCGCGCGGCCGAGCTGCCAGCAGCGCCGGCCCGACGGCGGCGGGTACTGGACGACGTTCACCGCGAACGGAATCACCGGGCAGGGCCACGCGGCGGGCTGCCCGCACAGCAGCGACAGCGGCACGGTGAGGCCGTGGTCGACGTCCATCCGGTTGACGACGGTGAGGTCGAAGTCGTCCAGGATCAGCGACTGCGCGATGTGCGCGGCGAGCTCGGGGTGGCCGGCGACGACCGGGACCGGCCGCGGCCCCCAGCCCTCGTCGGCGGGCTTGAACTCGGCGGCGCAGCCGATCGCGAACGTGGGCATCAGTTCCAGGCTGAACGCCGTCGCGTGATCGTTGTAGACGAGAAGGATCACGTCGGGCCGGTTCGCCTTCATCCACGCCTTCGACGGCTGGTAACCCTCGAACAGCGGCTGCCAGTACGGATCGCCCGTCCGGCCGAGGTCGATCGCCGCACCGATCGCGGGGACGTGCGACGTGTAGACGCTGGCGCCGATCCGGGCCGTCCCCTGGCGCCGCGCGGGGGCGGCGAGCGGCGCGGCCCGCAAGGCCGATGCGCTCCCGCCGTTCTCACCGATGCTGCGGTTGCCCTCGATGGAGCGCCCGCCGTGGATCATCATGTCGCGGTACGCCTCCTCGGTCATGCCGGTCATGCTGCCGGCCATCTGCTGGAAGCTCCTGCCGTCGGTGGCGCCGATCTTGGCCAGGAAGTAGATGTTGCCGCCGAGCGCGATGCAGCGGTTGAGGTCGCGCGCCAGCACCGCCTGTTTCTGCTCGCCGGTCATCGGCCACGCGTCGAGGTACGCGCGTTCGTCGGCCTTGAAGCGCTCGCGGTTCCCGGGCTGCATCAGCGACATGCAGAACTGGTTCAGGTGATAGCCGACGCGCGCCTGGTCGGCGTCGAAGATCGTCGTGCCGGGAATGTCCCTGTACGGCTTGTCGAGTGCCATCGCTCAGTCCCCCCGCGGGGGCCATTCTTCCGGCCAGTACAGCCGCATCGGGTTGTCGACCAGCAGCCTGCGCTGGAGTTCGGGCGTGGCGGCGATGTGCGGCACGAAGTCCACCAGCAGGCCGTCGTCGGGCATGTGGTCCTTCAGGTTCGGGTGCGGCCAGTCGGTGCCCCAGAGCACGCGGTCGGGGAAGGTCTCGACGATCCGGCGCGCGAACGGCAGCACGTCGCGATACGCGCTGCGTTCGCCGTCCCGCGCCGGCGGCCCGGTCGCCGAAAGGCGCTCGGGGCAGCTCACCTTCGACCAGATGTTCGGGTGTTCGCGCAGCAGCGCGAGGAACAGCGCGAACTCCGGCCCGTCCACGCCGCTGGCCACGTCGGGGCGCCCCATGTGGTCGACGACGACGGTGGTCGGCAGCGCGGTGAAGAAGTCCGTTAGCTGCGGCAGGTCGACCGCCTCGAAATAGACGACCACGTGCCAGCCCAGCGGCGCGATGCGCTGCGCGATTTCCAGCAGCTCGTCCTTCGGCGTGAAGTCGACCAGGCGCCGGACGAAGTTGAAGCGGGCGCCGCGCACGCCGGCCGCGTGCATCGCTTCGAGCTCGCCGTCGGTGACGCCGCGCTTCACCGTGGCCACGCCGCGCGCCCTGCCGCCGGAGCGCTGCAGCGCGTCGACCAGCGCGCGGTTGTCGCTGCCGTGGCAGGTCGCCTGGACGATCACGTTGCGCGCGAACCCCAGCCGGTCGCGCAGCGCGAACAGCTGCTCGCAGGACGCGTCGCAGGGCGTGTACTTGCGCTCGGGAGCAAAGGGGAATTGCGCCCCCGGGCCGAACACGTGGCAGTGCGCGTCGACCGCCCCGGGCGGGAGCCGGAACTGCGGCTGCGACGGGCTGGGATGGAACGCCAGCCAGCCCGGTGTCGTCTGGAAGCTCATGGCGGCAGCTTGTCTCGGGCGGGGGTGCGTTGCGGCGGGATCGACGGCAAGTCGGCGCGGGAAACCGGTCAGTCGACGTACCTGAGGCCGGCCTTCGCCAGCGCGGCGCGCATGTCGTACATGTCGAGCCCCAGTTCGCCGGCGGCCAGCCGCCTGCGCTTGCCGGCTTCGTTCGCCTCGCGCACTTCGGCCGCGTCGGCGGCCTGCTGCGCGACGGCCGCCGGCACCACGACGACGCCGTCGTCGTCGGCGATCACCACGTCGCCCGGGGCCACCAGCGCCCCGGCGCAGACGACGGGAACGTTCACCGACCCCAGCGTCGCCTTCACCGTTCCCCGCGCGCCGATCGCGCGCGAGAACACCGGGAACTGCATCGCGGCGAGGTCCTTCACGTCGCGCACGCCGCCGTCGATGACGAGGCCCACCGCGCCGCGGGCGCGGAAGCTGGTCGCCAGCAGGTCGCCGAAGAAGCCGTCGTCGCAGCCGGTCGTGCACGCGGCGACGACGACGTCGCCCGCGCGCAACTGCTCGGCGGCGACGTGCAGCATCCAGTTGTCGCCGGGCTGCAGCAGCACGGTGACCGCGGTGCCGCACAGGCGCGCGCCGGCGTAGACCGGCCGCAGGTACGTCTTCATCAGGCCGACGCGGCCCATCGCTTCGTGGACGGTGGCGACGCCGAAGCGCGCGAGCTTTTCCACCGCCGCGCGGTCGGCGCGCACGATCGAGCGCCTGACGACGCCGAGGTCGTTCATGCTCATCTTCACCGCCCCCTGGCCTTGAGCGCGGCGTCGAGCCGCGGGTAGACGCGCCGCGCGTTGCCCTCGTAGATCCTGTGCCGGTCCGCGGCGGTGAGGGCAGCGGCTTCGATGTAGCGCCGGGTGTCGTCGTAGTGGAAGCCGGTCTCCGGATCGATGCCGCGCACCGCGCCGATCATCTCGGAGGCGAACAGGACGTTGTCGACGGGGATCACCCTGGTCAGGAGGTCGATGCCGGGCTGGTGGTAGACGCAGGTGTCGAAGAAGATGTTGTTCAGCAGGTGATCCTTCAGCAGCGGCTTCTTCAGCTCCTGCGCGAGCCCGCGGAAGCGTCCCCAGTGATACGGCACCGCGCCGCCGCCGTGCGGGATCACGAACTTCAGCGTCGGGAAATCGCGGAACAGGTCGGCGGTGAGGCACTGCATGAACGCCGTCGTGTCGGCGTTGAGGTAGTGCGCGCCGGTGCTGTGGAAGCACGCGTTGCAGCTGGTGCTGACGTGGATCATCGCCGGGATGTCGTGCTCGACCATCTTCTCGTAGATCGGGTACCAGTGCCGGTCCGACAGCGGCGGCTCCTTCCAGTGGCCGCCGGAAGGATCGGGGTTGAGGTTGATCCCGACGAAACCGTACTCGCGCACGCACCGCTCCAGTTCGGGAATGCAGGTCGCGGGGTCCACTCCCGGCGACTGCGGCAGCATCGCCGCGCCGATGAAGTGGTCGGGGAACAGCCGGCTCACGCGGTGGCAGAGCTCGTTGCAGATCGCGGCCCAGGTCGAACTCGTCCGGAAGTCGCCGACGTGGTGCGCCATGAAGCTCGCGCGCGGCGAGAAGATGGTGAGGTCGCTGCCGCGCGCCTTCATCATGGCGAGCTGGTTGACCTCGATGCTCTCGCGCAGCTCGTCGTCGCTGATGACGAGCTCCGAGGCGCTGGGCGCGGCCGACGGGTCCTCGAGCGCGGCGACCTGGCGGTGGCGCCACGCTTCCAGCGCCCTGGGCGCGGTGGTGTAGTGGCCGTGGCAGTCGATGATCACCTTGGGTTTCCTTTCCAGACCGATGCGGGAATCATGACGTCGCCGCGCATGACGAGGCGCGCGGTGCGCAGCAGCGCCGCGCGGGTGACGTGCTGCGGCTGCGCGGGATCGACTTCGAGTTCGACGCCGAACTCGCCCGTCGGGTGCTCGACCGACACGCCCTTGACGCGGCCGGCGGGCACGACCGCGACGCCGTCGCAGACCGAGCCTTCCAGCACGCAGGCGGTGCCCACGGTGACCGCGGCGAGCACGCCGATCGCGTCGTGGCACAGCTGCGGGATGAAGCTGCGCGTGCAGACGCTGCCGCCGTGGCGCGGCGGCGCGATCAGCGTCATCTTCGGGTAGTTCCGGTCGGCGACGTCGCCCAGGCCCATGACGCGGCCGCAGGCGAGGCGCAGGCGTTCGAGCCGCGCTTTCAGTTCGGCGTCGGCGTTCATCGCTTCGACGCTCTCGTAGCCGGTGCGGCCGACGTCGGCCGCGCGCAGCATGACCAGCGGCATGCCGTTGTCGATGCAGGTGACGTCGACGCCGTCGACGACGTCGCGGACGCGGCCGGTCGGCAGCAGGCCGGAGCACACCGATCCGGCGGTGTCGAGGAAGCTGATCGCGATCGGCGCCGACGTCCCCGGAACGCCGTCGATGCGCGCGTCGCCTTCGTACTCGACGCGGCCGGCGGGGGTGCGCACGGTGACGTCGCACTGCATGCCGGTGTTGAGCGTCAGCACGCGGAAGCGGCTGGTTTCGCCCTGCGCCGCCACCATCCCCGTCTCCAGCGCGAAGGGAACCACCGCCGCGAGCATGTTGCCGCAGTTGGGCGTCGTGTCGACCGTGTCGCGGTCGGGTTGCAGCTGCGCGAACAGGAAGTCGAGGTCGACGCCGGGCTCGCGCCCCCGGCGCACGATGCCGACCTTGCTGGTGAGCGGATGCGCGCCGCCGAGGCCGTCGATCTGGCGCCTGTCGGGCGAGCCCATCGCCGCCAGCAGCACGCGGTCGCGCAGCGCCACGTCGGCCGGCAGGTCGGCGGCGCGGAAGAACGGCCCGCGCGACGTGCCGCCGCGCATGAACAGGCAGGGAATGGCGGTTTGGATGGAAGCCTCCCGCGGCCGATCCGTTGCCGGCCGAGGGCAACAGTCTGCACCGCCCCCGGCGCGGCGAGAAGCCCCTTGCCAAACGCGCATCCACTCCGGACCGATGCTCGCCCCCGCCTGAAGTCGGCGCGCAGGGGATCGGCGCGCAGGGGGACGCGACAGCCCGGCCGCGATCTGGTTAAATCGGCGGCGAGGCCGGGCCGCGGCCCGTCCGCTCTTGCGAGGACGAAAGCCATGAGCCAGCGCACGACACCGCCGTTTCGCGCCGATCACGTCGGCAGCTTCCTGCGCCCGGACTACCTGCTCGACGCACGCGCACGCCTGGCGCGCGGCGAGATCACCGCGGCGCTTCTGCGCTCGGTCGAGGACCGCGCGATCGCCGAGGTGGTGAAGATGCAGGAGGACGCGGGCCTGCAGTCGATCACCGACGGCGAGTTCCGCCGCACCTACTTCCACATCGACTTCCTCGAGCAGCTGGGCGGCGTCAGGACCGACGTTCCGGTCACCGTGCGCAAGCCCGACGGCAGCGAAGAGCTTGCGCCGCCGGTGATGCGCGTCGTCGACAAGGTCCGCCACCTGCACGACATCCAGCTCGCCGACTTCCGGTACCTGAAGGGCCTGACCCGCCGCACGCCGAAGGTGACGATCCCCTCGCCGACGATGCTTCACTTCCGCGGCGGCCGCGCCGCGATCAGCAGCGAGCACTACCCGGACCTCGAGGCGTTCTACCAGGACACCGCCGACGCCTACGGCGCCGAACTGCGGTCGCTGGCCGCCGCCGGGTGCACGTACGTGCAGATGGACGACACCAACCTCGCCTACCTCTGCGATCCGAAGATGCAGGAGGCGGCGCGCCGGCGCGGCGACGATCCGGCCGAGCTGCCGCACCGCTACGCGTCGTTCATCAACCGCGTGGTCGCGCAGAAGCCCGCCGGCATGACGCTGTGCACGCACCTGTGCCGCGGCAACTTCAAGAGCACCTGGGCGGCGGAGGGCGGCTACGAGCCGGTGGCCGAGGCGCTGCTCGCCGAGATGAACCTCGACGCCTATTTCCTCGAATACGACGACGCGCGCAGCGGCGACTTCCGGCCGCTGCGGTTTCTGCCGCCGGGCAAGATCGTCGTCCTCGGCCTGGTCACCACCAAGGTGGGGACGATGGAATCCAGGGACGCTCTGAAGCGCCGCATCATGGAGGCGGCCCGCTACGTGCCGCTGGAGCAGCTGGCGCTGTCGCCGCAGTGCGGCTTCTCGAGCACCGTCCACGGCAACGCGATCGCGATGGAAGTGCAGGCCGCCAAGCTGCGGCTGGTGGTCGAGGTCGCGCGCGAGGTCTGGGGCGACGGCTGACGGCGGCGGCGCACCCCGGAGCGCGAATCCCGCCTCTTCCCCAAGGATGACAGTTACCTGAGCGGCCTATGAAGATCATGACGTGGAACGTGCAGTGGTGCTGCGGCGTGGACAAGCGCGTCGATCCGGCGCGGATCGTCGCCGAGGCGCAGCGGCTCCTGGATTTCGACGTGCTCTGCGTCCAGGAGATCGCCGACAACTATCCGCATCCGCGGCTCCACGGCAGCGGCGGCGAGGACCAGTTCGCGGTGCTCGCCGCGCTGCTGCCCGGCTACACGGCGGTGCCGGGCATCGCGACCGATCACCCGGCGGAGGGCGGCGCCCGCCGCCGTTTCGGCAACATGATCCTGTCGCGGCTGCCGGTGCGCCAGGCTTTCCGCCACCTGCTGCCGTCGCCGGTGGACCCCGGCGTCAACGGCATGTCGCGGATCGCGGTCGAGGCGGTGGTCGCGGCGCCCTTCGGCGACCTGCGCGTCGTCACCACGCACCTCGAGTGGTATTCGCTGAAGCAGCGCGCCGCGCAGGTCGAGGCGCTGCGCGCGATCTACGCCGAGGGCCACGCGCACGCGCGGCTGGGCTCGATCGTCGACGAGAGCGGCGGGCCGTTCACCACCTACCTGCGGCCGGCGGCGACCGTCGTCTGCGGCGATTTCAACCTCGAATACGACCATCCGCTGCACGCGCGGATGGGGGCGCCTTTCGCCGACGGCACGCCGGCTCTGGCGAACGCCTGGGACCTCCTGCACCCCGGCGAGCCGTATCCGTCGACGTTCAAGGTGCACGAGAAGTGGGTGCCCGGCGACCCCGAGCTGCACTGCGATTTCTTCTTCGTCAGCCCCGAGCTGCAGCCGCGCCTGCGGTCGGTGCATTCCGATCGCGGCGTGACGGCGTCCGATCACCAGCCGGTGATGCTGGAGCTGGAGTAGGGCCCCGCGCCGCGTACCGGGGCTCCGGCTACGGCAGCCTGCGCCCGATCAGCAGCAGGTTGCTCGGCCATCCGAGCAGCGGCACGGTGGCCACCTCGAACGCGAACCCCGCGGTCGCCTCGGCGAGAGCCTCGAGCTCGCCGCGCGAGAGCAGGTTGAGGTTCGATTCCTCGGCGAAGAACTCGCGGCCGGTGCGCCGCATCAGCGTCCGGAACGCCGGCTTGGGCAGCCAGTGGACGAGCGGCAGCACGGTGTGGAATTCGACCGGGAACCAGCGGTTCGGCGTCGTCAGGAACAGCGCCTTGCGCGCGACGCGCGCGCATTCGCGCACGAAGGTCAGCTGGTTGTCCGTTGCGCCGACGTGCTCGAGGACCGCCGACGAATGGACGACGTCGAACGACCGGTCCTTGAACGGCAGCCGCAGGCCGTTCGCCCGGACGAAGCGCATGCCGGGGTACAGGCGTTCGAGAAACGACGCGTCGTCGATGCCGACGGCGGTGACGCGGTCCTTGCCGCTGCACCACGCTTCCAGGTAATTCGACGAGGCGTAGGTCTGGTCCGAGGTGACGCCGATATCGAGGATCGAGTCCCGCTCGGCCACCTGCGTCCGTTCGAGGAAGTGCGCGTACATCCGGCGGCGCTGCCAGGTGGCGACCCGAACGGCCATGCTGTTCGGCGCGGCGAGGTTGTACTGCTCGTTCGGTCGGGAACTGGCCATCGGGACATCCTTGCGAGGATCGCGGCGGGAGCGGGTCCGCGGCGTCAATCGAGCGACAGACGGACGGTGCACGCGGCGCCGGCCTCGTCGCCCTCCAGCACCCGGGTGGCGTAGTGGCGGCCCGGGTGGAAGGCCGACGAGTAGAGAAACGCGCGGCGATCGTTGTTGCGTATGCACAGCGTCGCGCCGTCGGGAATCTGTGCGACGGCCGCGTCGGTCTCGCGGACCAGGTCCTGCAGCGTGACGCCGCCGGTCCGGAGGTACGCGCCGCCCGTCATCAGGATCACGCTGGCGGCGGAGATGGCGACCAGCGCGTGGCCGACGCCGCGCTGCAGCGGCTGCCGCTCGCTGCGGAAGGCGGGCGAGTGGACGAGGGCGAGCGCGATCGCGACCAGCGAGAGCATCCAGAACATGTAGTAGCGCAGCTCGTGCGAGTTCGGCATCAGCGCGCAAAGCAGCGTCAGCGCGACCAGCACCGCCACGGCGCCGCGTGCGGCCGACACGGTGCGCGCGCTCCAGCCGACGAGTGCGACCAGACCGAGCACGTAGGGCACGAAATACCCGCCCATGCGAAACGACGGGTTGCTCTGCTGGACGTCGCCCTGGTCGATCGTCCACAGCACCGGCCTCCCGCGGAACGCGTCGTACTCGGTGACCGACGCCAGCCACCGCAGCGGACCGGGCGTGCGCGCCCAGGCGTCGGCGATGGAATTGACCGGCATCGCTTCCGGCCCCGCGAAATGCAGCGGGCCGATGCCGATCGCCACCGGGTAGACCGGATTGCCGAACATGACCAGGTTGGCGACCAGGTTCGGCAGCAGCGCAAGCGCTCCGGCGACGCTGAGCGCGACGAAGGCGACATCGCGCCGGCGCAGTCCGACGCGTGCCGGATCGCGCGTGGCGAGCACGACGATCGCCGTCCAGACGAGCAGCGCCACCGGAACCATCTGGTACTTGCTGCCGGTGGCCAGCGCCAGCGCCACGTCGGCGAGCTGCCTCCCGTCGGGCCGGGTGAGCATGCGCAGCAGCACCAGCAGCGCCAGCGTCACCGCGGCGTTGACCGGCAGGTCGATGTACGTGCTGGTCAGCTGGACCTGGACCAGCGGGATGGCGAGGAACGCGAGCCACGACCAGGCGAGCGGGACCGCGAAGCGGACCCGGAGGTACAGGCACACCGCCAGCAGCATCGCGATGCCGACCAGATCGCCCATCCCCGGTGTTCCGGTCGCGCGCCACAGCCATCCCTGCAGCGTGTGCAGCCACAGCGGGAAGCCGTCGTAACGCGCATCCATGACCGCCGGCAGCGCGAAGCAGTCGCGGGCGCAGATTCCGGCGGCGCGTGCCGCGTAGGTCCAGTGGTAGGCGAGGGTATCCCAGTACGCGTCGACCGTGCCCGCCGCGCGGACGACGATCAGCGCCAGCGTGACGGCGGCAAACAGCGCCGGCAGCGAGCGCGTGGGGAACAGCCGGGGCAGCGGCATGGGGACGGCGGCTCGGTCAGCTCTCGGCGAGGGCCGGCGCCGACGGCAGGTGCTTCAGCTGCAGCACGCTGACGAAGAAGGAGGCGAACACGATCTCCATGCCGGCCAGAATGGCCGTCAGCGACGGGACGACGACGCGCATCAGCTCCTGCGGCTGCTGCGGGCCGAACGCGGTTCCCTGCCAGCTCGTCACCGCGTAGAGGCTGCCGACGGCGCCGCCGACGGTCAGCAGGACGCCCAGCGTCAGGCCGCGTTCCAGGCTCCAGGCGTCGACCAGCCGCCGGAACGACGGGTCGGGAGGCAGCAGCCGAAGGTTCATGCCGAAAAGCTTGGTGAAGATCGAGAACATGCACGACTGCAGGCCGAGAATCAGCAGCCCGGAGGCGTAGACGAGCGTGTGGATGTCGAGGGCGAGGCCGCCGACGTGGCGCACGCCCGGGAGCAGCCACACCAGCAGCGCGAGGCCGGCGGCGACCATCGCCAGCCCCGGGTAGAGAAACAGCCAGCGCGGGCTGTAGATCAGCAGGAAGCGCAGGTGCCGCCAGCCGTCGCGCCAGCTGCGCAGGTGCGGCGGGCGGCTCCGCCCGTCGGGCGACAGCGTGGTGGGAACTTCGGCGATGCGCAGGCCGTGCAGCGTGGCCTTGACCACCATCTCGCTCGCGAACTCCATGCCCGTGGTCTGCAGTTCGAGGCGCTCGATCGCGCTCGTGTCGAAACCGCGCAAGCCGCAGTGGAAATCGCGGCTGGGGCTGCCGAAGAACAGCCGGCCGATGCCGGTGAGCACCGGGTTGCCGAGATAGCGGTGCAACGGCGGCATCGCGCCGGGCTTGACGCCGCCCAGGAAGCGGTTGCCCATGACGAGTTCGTAGCCTTCGCGCAGCTTGTCGACGAAGCCCCCGAGCCGCGTGAAATCGTAGCTGTCGTCGGCGTCTCCCATGATCACGTAGCGGCCGCGCGCGGCGCCGATGCCTCCGAGCAGCGCCGCGCCGTAGCCGCGGTCCCTGATCGGAGCCACGCGCGCGCCCAACCCCGTCGCGATCGCCTGCGAGCCGTCGGTGCTGCCGTTGTCGGCAATCAGCACCTCGCCGTCGATGCCGGATTCCTTGAGGAAGCCCTGCGCCTTGGCGATGCAGGTCGCGAGCGTCTCGGCCTCGTTGAGGCAGGGCATCAGGATCGTCAGTTCACACTTCGTGCTCATGGGAAGCTCTTTTGGGGTCCGGCTCGCCGTGGCGGTCGAGGTTGAAAGTCGTGCCGACATGTTAACCCAAGCGACCGCGACCAAGGAGTGAAATGACGTGATTTCAATGACATAGAGGTGGCGCTCCGGATCAGTTCCAGGGCGGCTCCCCCTTCAGCGCCTGCCGCAGGCGCCGCCACGGCAGCAGCAGCCACCAACGCAGTCCGGCGCGTCGCGCGACTTCGTGCCGCAGCTGCTCCGCCTCGCCGGCGAGGCGCGTCTGCCCGACTTGCGCCACGGCGAGAGCCTGCCGCGCGGCGACCAGGTCGGCGCCAGTCGCGGCGGCCGCGGCGCGGCAGGTCGCCATCTCGGCTTCGAGCCTGGCGATACTTGCGCGGCTGGCCGCCAGCGCGGTCTCGCCCTCGGCGACGGCGACCTGCAGCCGGTCGCGCTGGCGCACGGCCTCGTCGTGGTGCTGCTGCCACGCGGCGACCTGCGACTCGAGCGCGTTGCCGCGGCGGCACGCGCCGTCGAGTTCGCGGGTGACTTTCTCGTAGTCGCGGTACATCCACTCGTCGCGGTCGGCGAGCACCGAAAGCGTCGGCATCAGGCCCGCGAAGGCGTCGGCGCTGCGGCCGGCGACGACGATGAAGTACATCGGCCGCGCGTGGCCGTCCGCGCGCGCCGCGGCCGACGATTCGGAGACTTCGAATACCTCGGCCGCGGCGGGGGTCTGCTCGGGCCAGACGACCGAGAAGAAGCTCGTGCGCTGGCCGAACCAGGCGAGCTGCGCAAAGCGCGGCGCCAGCAGCGCGGCGAGCTCGTCGCGGTAGAGCTCGCGCAGGTGGAACTCGTTGGCATAGTGGCGCTTGTCGCTGTATTCGACCTTGTTGGGGCACGACAGGATCAGCCGGCCGCCGGGGCGCAGCACGCGGCGCGCTTCGTCGAGGAAGGCTTCCTGCGCGGTGATGTGCTCGATGGTCTCGAACGACACGACGGCGTCGAAACAGGCGTCGGGGAACGGCAGCGCGGTGCAGTCCGCCTGCCGGAATTCGAGGTTCGACGTGCCGGCGTAGCGCGCCCGCGCGTGGTCGACGGCGCGCTGCGAAACGTCGCCGCCGGTGACGCGCGCCGCGCGGCGGGCGAGCAGCGCGC
>CAIWHR010000111.1 GCA_903912485.1 uncultured beta proteobacterium
GCCCGATCAGCGCGGCGATCCACACCGCGTCGGCAGCGGCGATGCCGCCGCCCTCCATCATGCCGATGAGGTGCGCCGACATCGCCGCGAACACGAATGCGTTGAGCGCGAACGACGACGCCAGCGCGACGAAGGGCGGCGACGTGGCCGCCGCGGACGGGCGGGCGCCTTCCGGGCGGTCCTCCGGCGGATCGGCGTGCACGGCGCGGACGCGGGCGGGGATCAGCCACCAGTGCAGCGGCAGGCATACGGCGAGTTCCAGCGCCGCGAACGCCGCCAGCGTGTCGCGCCAGCCGAAGGCGACGAGGCCCTGCTGCGCCAGCGGCCAGAACACCGTGCTGGCGAAGCCGGCGAACAGCGTCAGCGCCGTCAGCGCCCGACGATACGACGACCCGAAGTGCTGCGACAGCGTCGCGAACGCGGGATCGTAAAGCGTCAGCCCCATCGCCGCCCCGCCCAGGCACCAGGCGAGGTAGTACTCGGGCGCCGACGCGGCGCGCGACAGCCAGAACAGCGCCAGCGCCGCCACCGCCGAGCCGACGGACAGCACGATGCGCCCGCCGTGGCGGTCGATGGCGCGGCCGGCCATCGGCGCGATCAGGCCCGACAGCAGCAGCCCGCCCGAGTAGGCGCCGAACACGTGCACGGGCGACAGGCCGAGATCCGCGCCGATCGCTGCGCCCAGCACCGCGATGGCGTAGTAGAGCGACCCCCAGGAGATGATCTGCGCGACGCCCAGCGCCGGCACCATGCGCCACGGATCGGCGGCGTGCGCCGCACCCGCCGACGCGCGCGTCACACGCGCCGCGACAGCGCCAGGTGCCCGACGACGAAGCCGGCGAGGCCGGGAACATCGGTGACGGCAAACGTCGGCAGCGGCGCTTCGACCGGCTGCTCGGACACCAGCGCCACGACGTGCCGGTTCTCCGGCCAGCGCGGCGGCTTGCCGCTCGCCGCCGCGCAGACCTCGATCGTCGGCACCGCGGCATCGTGGAAACCCTCGACGATCACGAGGTCGACCGGATCGAGCCGCGCGATCAGCGTCCCCAGCTTCGGCGCGGGTTCCGTGCGGAATTCCTGCATCAGCACCAGGCGCCGGTCGCCGACCAGCATCACTTCGTGGCAGCCGGCTTCGCGCCGCGCGTACGACAGCTTGCCCGGCCGGTCGATGTCGAAGCCGTCGGGCGCACGCTTGATCGTCGACACCGACCAGCCGCCCTGCCGGAACGACGCGATCAGCGTCTCGACCCACGGGCCCTTGCCCAGCGCGGACGCGCCGATGATGCCGATGACTTTCATTCGCGTCCTTCCCCCGTTCAGTGGTCGAATGTTAACGCAGGCCGGGCGCGGCCAGCGCGCCCCGGTGGCACCATCCGCGTCACGCGCCGGCGGCCGGCATCAGGTGGATGCCCTCGGTCAGCAGCGACACGCTGACGGCCGCGCCGAGTGCCAGTCCGTTGCGCTCGGCGACGTGCGTCGGAACCGAGAAGAAGATGTCGGCCCGCTGGCCGCGCACGGCGCGCAGCGCCACCGCGGTCATCTCCCCCATCGGGAGGCAGCGGACGATCTCGCCGGCGACCGGGTTCTCGCGCTCGCCGCGCGACGGCCGGTCGCGCCGGTGCAGCAGGATGTGCGATGCGGGAACGCTCCACGCGACCCGCGCGCCGGGGCCGAACTGCGGTGCGTGGCGCGCCTGCAGCGCAGCGCCGAACCAGCGGATGTGCGTGACCTTGCGCTCCGCGTCGTGCCCGACGACGTCGGCCTCGAAGATGTTCTTGATGCCCACCAGCCGCGCGACCAGCGGGCTCGCCGGGCGTGTCGCGACGGCCAGCGGCGTGTCGGTCTGCAGCGTCCTGCCGCGGTGCAGGATGCACATGCGGTCGGCGAGCATCGACGCCTCGTCCAGCGCGTGCGTGACGAGGACGATCGGTATCCCGAGGTCGCGCCGCAGCGCCGCCAGTTCCTCGTAGAGCTTTTCGCGCGTCACCTGGTCGACCGCCGAGAACGGCTCGTCGAGCAGCAGCACTTTCGGGTCGCGGGCGAGCGCGCGCGCCACCGCGACGCGCTGCTGCTGGCCGCCCGACAGCCGCGCGGGGCGGCGCGCTTCGAGCCCGGCGAGGTTGGTCCGCTCGAGCAGCCGCAGCGCCCGCGCCCGACGCTCGCCCGGCGGCAGGTGACCCATCGCCTGGATCACGTTGTCGAGCGCGGTCAGGTGCGGAAACAGCGCGTAGTGCTGGAACACGAAACCGACCGAACGCCGGTGCGCCGGGCGCCGCAGACCGGCGGCGGTGTCGAGCCAGGTCTCGCCGCCGGCGTCGATGCGCCCGTGCTGCGGCGCGTAGATGCCGGCGACGGTGCGCAGGATCGTCGACTTGCCGCTGCCCGACGGGCCGACCAGCGCCAGCACCTCGCCGACGCCGCAGTCGAGCGTGACGGCCAGCGGAATCGGCCGCTCCTGCCGCAGTTCGACGAAGAGCCCTTCAGTCGGCGCAGGCATGCTTGCGGCGCTGGCGCGAAGACGTCCAGTAGGTGACGGTGATCGCCACGATCGACAGCGCGAGCAGCAGCGCCGACATCCAGCCGGCGCCCGCCATGTCGAAGCCCTGCACGCGGTCGTAGATCGCGATGGCGACGGTCTTGGTCTCGCCGGGGATGCTGCCGCCGACCATCAGCACGACGCCGAACTCGCCGAGCGTGTGCGCGAAGGTCAGCACCACCGCGGTCAGCAGGCCGGACCAGGCCAGCGGCAGTTCGATCCGCCACAGGCTCTGCCAGGTCGTCAGCCCGCAGCACGACGCGGCGTGGCGCAGGTCCTCGGGAATCGCCTCGAACGCGCGCTGCAGCGGCTGGATCGCGAACGGCAGGTTGAAGACGACCGACGCGACCAGCAGGCCGTCGAAAGTGAACACCAGCGATTGCCCGGTCGCGGCTTCGTACCATCGCCCCAACGGCGAACTCCCGCCCAGCGCCACCAGCAGGTAGTAGCCCAGCACCGTCGGCGGCAGCACCAGCGGCAGCGCGAAAATCGCCTCGACCAGAGGACGCGCCGCGAAATCGCCCGTCGCCAGCCAGCGTCCGGCAAGGATGCCGATGGGAACGAGGATCGCCACCGTCAGCAGCGCGAGCTTCAGCGACAGCAGCAGCGCGGCGCCGTCGACCACGTCAGTCACCCGGCAGCGTGAAGCCGTAGCGCTCGAGCACGGCGCGCGCCGCGGGCTGCTGCAGGTGGCGGTAGAAGGCGCCGGCGCCGGCTCCCGCGAGCCTGGTCAGCACCATCCGCTGCTTCAGCGGCCGGTGCATGTCCTCCGGAATCGGCACGTAGCGCGCGCTGCCGAGGACGCCGGGGGCGAGCGCCAGCGACAGCGCGACGATGCCGCCCTGCGCCGAACCCGACAGCGCGAACTGCGCCGCCTGCGCGACGTTCTCGCCGTACACGAGCCGCGGCACGATCGCGTCCCAGGCGCCGGCGGCGGTCAGCGCTTCCTGCGCGGCGCGGCCGTACGGCGCGTGTGCCGGATTCGCGATCGCGAACTTGCGCAGACGCCCGTCGGCCACCGCCGCGGCAAGGTCCGCCAGGCGCGCATCGAGCTTCAGCGCCGAACCCTCGGGCACGACCAGCGCGATGCGCCCGGTGGCGTAGAGAACGCCGTCGTCCAGCGTGCGCCCCTCCTTCGCCAGCGCGAACACCAGCGCCTCGTCGGCCGACATGAACAGCTCGAACGGCGCGCCCTCGGCGATCTGGCGGCGGAAATTGCCCGACGAGCCGTAGACGATCCGCACCGTGCTGCCGGTCTCGCGCGCGAACTGCGCGGCGACCTCGTCGAGCGCGACGCGCAGATCGGATGCCGCGGCGACCAGCGGCGCGCCGGCGAACGCCGGCGGCGTCGCAAGCAGCGCGAGCGCCGCGACGAGGAAGAGCCTGCAGGCGCGGCGCCATCGGCTGATCACTGTGAGGGGCCCAAGGTTGGTTGCAGGGATTGGACGTTGCGCGCGCGTCCCGGAATGGGGCCCGGAATGCAGCCCGGAGCGACGCCGGGCGCGGCACGGGCCACCGTCCATGTTACGCCGCACAGGATGCCACAGTCCGCCGCGCCGGCAGGCTCGTGCGCGCAGCTTCCGTAGCCGGCGAAATCGCCTTACCATCGCCCGATGCTCGCGACGATCGCCCGCCCGCGCCTTGCCGTCCGCCCGACAGGGCAGCCCCCGCGCCGGCGGACCGCCGGCGGGAGGCGCCTCGCCCTCGCCGCCGCAGCGGTGATCGCGCTGGCCGCGGCGGGCTGCGGCAGCCCGCGCGTAACGCCGCTGCCCGAGGGCGCCACCGTCGTCGTCGGCGACAGCATCACCGCGGGCTACGGCGTCGGTGCCGGCGAGGCCTGGCCGGCGAAGCTCGCGCAAAGGACCGGATGGCAGGTCGTCGCCGCGGGGGTGAGCGGCGACCGCAGCGCCGACGGCCGCGTGCGCCTGCCCGCGCTGCTCGACCTGCACTCGCCCGCGCTGGTGATCGTCGAACTCGGCGGCAACGACATGCTGCGCGGCGTGCCGACCGTCGAGACAGTCGCCAATCTGGACGCGATGATCGCCGAGGCGCGCGCCCGCGGCGCCGCCGTCGTGCTGATGGCCGCGCCGCGGCCGAATGCGCTGGGCATGCTGACCGGACTCTCCGCCGCGCCGTTCTACCGCGAACTGGGCGAGCGCGCGAAGGTTCCGCTGATCGCCGACGCGCTGCCGGCGGTGCTGTCCGACAGCGCGCTCAGGCTCGACGCCATCCACCCGACGGCCGAGGGCCACGCGGCGCTCGCCCGGCGCGCCGCCGACGAACTCGCCCGGATCGGGTTCGTCGCCGCGCGCTGAGCGGATTCGCGGCAGCGTCGTCGCCGCGCCGGGCGGGGCACGCGCCGAAAGCGCTTCCCCCGCCGCCCTTGACCTGCGGCAAACTCGCGTCGCGCGGCGCCGCCGGGCCGCTTCCGGACCCGCCGGCGGCGTCGTATGCTCGAAGGGGACCCCCCGCCGGCCGGCCCCGGCCCCGCGCCAAGGCATCCCCTCCCATGGCTGCTGCGCATTCCGGTGACTCCCCGCGCCACGCCGGCACAGCCGCCGCCGTGCCGGCTGCCGCAGGTGCGGCCGAGCCCGGGGCGGCGCCGGCGCGCAGCGCGGTGTTCGTCGCCCGCCGCCTGACCAAGACCTACCGGATGGGCGACGTCGAGGTGCTGGCGCTGCGCGAGGTCGACCTCGAGATCCGCGAAGGCGAGTTCGTCGTGCTGCTGGGACCGTCGGGCAGCGGCAAGTCGACGCTGCTCAACATCCTCGGCGGCCTCGACGTGCCGACGTCGGGCGAGGCTTTCTGGCGCGACCACGACCTGGCCCGCGCCGGCGAGCAGGAGCTGACGCGCTACCGGCGCGACCACGTCGGCTTCGTGTTCCAGTTCTACAACCTGATCCCCAGCCTCACCGTGCGCGAGAACGTGGCGCTGGTCACCGACATCGCGCCGCACCCGATGCCGGTGGACGAGGCGATCGACCTCGTCGGCCTCGCGCCGCGGGGCAACCACTTCCCGTCGCAGCTGTCCGGCGGCGAGCAGCAGCGCGTGGCCATCGCGCGCGCGATCGCCAAGCGGCCCGACGTGCTGCTGTGCGACGAGCCGACCGGCGCGCTCGACTACGGCACCGGCAAGGTCGTGCTCGAGGTGATCGCGAGGATCAACGCCGAGTTCGGAACGACGGCGGTGGTGATCACGCACAACGCGGCGATCGCCGGCATGGCCGACCGCATCCTGCACCTCGCCGACGGACGCGTCACGCGCGTCGAGACCAACGCGCGCAGGCTGACCCCCGCGGAGCTGTCCTGGTGAGGGCGCTCGACCGCAAGCTGCTGCGCGACCTGTGGCAGATGAAGAGCCAGGTCGTGACCGTGGCGCTGGTCGTCGGCAGCGCGTTCTCGGGCTTCGCCGGATCGTTCGCCACCTACTATTCGCTGGTCGAGGCGCGCGAATCGTTCTACCAGTCGGCGCGCTTCGGCGACGTCTTCGCCGACGTCAAGCGCGCGCCGCGCGCGATCGAGCCGCGGATTGCCGAAATCCCCGGCGTCGGCGACGCCGAGACGACGGTGACCTTCGACGTGACGCTCGACGTCCCGGGCGTCGCCGAACCGGTCGTCGGCCGCATGATCGGCCTGCCCGAGGACGGGCCGTCGCGACTGAATCAGCTGGTGATCCGCCGCGGCCGCGCGCCCGAACCCGGGCGGGCCGGCGAAGTCGTCGTGTCCGAAGGCTTTGCGGCCACGCGCCACGTCGGCCCGGGCCGGGAAGTCGGCGCGCTGATCAACGGCAAGCGGCAGACGCTGACGATCGTCGGCGTCGGGCTGTCGCCGGAGTACATCTTCGCGACGCGCGGCGGCGCGTTTCCCGACGAGCGCAACTTCGGCGTGCTGTGGACCGCGCGCGCGCCGCTGGCGTCGGCCTACGACATGGAAGGCGCCTTCAACCACCTGACGGTGCGGCTCGCTCCGGGCGCGTCGGAACGCGCGGTGATCGACGCGCTCGACCGGCTGCTCGAGCCCTACGGCGGCATGAACGCCTACGGCCGCGGCGAGCAGCTCTCGCACCGGATCCTGTCGCAGGAGATCAACCAGTGGCGCGTGACCGGCACGATGATCCCGTCGATCTTCCTCGCCGTCGCGGCGTTCCTGCTCAACGTCGTGCTCGCCCGGCAGGTCGCCACGCAGCGCGAGCAGATCGCGGCGCTGAAGGCGCTGGGCTACGGCAACCTGGCGCTCGCCGCGCACTACCTGCTGCAGGTCGTGTTCATCGTCGTCCTGGGCTCGCTGGTCGGCGTCGCCGTCGGCGTCTGGTTCGGCTCGGCCGTCACCCGGCTGTACGCGGAGTTCTTCCACTTCCCCAGCTATCGCTTCGTCATGCCGCCCTGGGTCGCGTTCACCGCGCTGGCGGTGACGCTGGCGGCGGCGCTCGGCGGCGCGCTCGGCGCGGTGCGCCGCGCGGTCCGCCTGGCACCCGCCGAGGCGATGCGGCCGCCCTACCCCGGCAGCTACCGCGCGACGCTGATGGAGCGCCTCGGTCTCGGGCACCTGCTCACGCCGGCGATGCGGATGACGCTCCGCAACCTGGAGCGCCGCCCGGGACGCGCGCTGCTGACGACTTTCGGCATCGCGTCGGCGATGGCGATCATCATCTCGGGGATGTTCTGGAGCGACGCGATCGACTACATGATCAGCGTCCAGTTCGACGCCGCGCAGCGCGCCGACGCCGAGATCGCGCTGTCGGAGGCGCAGGACCTGCGCGCGGTGCGCGAGGTCGCGCGGATGCACGGCGTGCTGTTCGCCGACGGCGCGCGCGACGTGCCCGTGCGGCTGGTCAAGGGCCACCGCTTCTACCGCACCGCGATCGTCGGCATGCCGGCGGGCGGCGAACTGCGCCGCGCGCTGGACGCGAACCTCGACCCGATCCCGATTCCGCCCGAGGGCATCCTGCTCACCGACCGGCTCGCCCTGCGGCTGGACGTCAAGGTCGGCGACACGCTGCGCGTCGAGACGCTGACCGGCAACCGCGTCGCCCGCGACGTCCCGGTGGCGGGCACCGTGCGCGACCTGATGGGTCTCTTCGCATACATGAACCTCGACGCGCTGAACCGGCTGCTGGGCGAAGGCGACTCGGTCTCGTCGATCGCAGCGCGGCTCGACGCGACGCAGAGCGAGGCGCTGTTCCGCCACCTGAAGCAATTCCCGCGCGTCGCGACCGTCGCCAGCAAGGCGGCGATGCTGCAGGGCTTCCGCGAGACCACCGCGCGCAACCTGCTCTTCTTCACCGCGGTGCTCACCGCGTTCGCGGCGGTGATCGCGATCGGCGTCGTCTACAACAACGCGCGCATCGCGCTGCAGGAGCGCGCGTGGGAGCTCGCCAGCCTGCGCGTGCTGGGCTTCACCCGGGGCGAAGTCTCGACCTTCCTGCTGGGCGAACTGGCGCTCGAACTCGCGGTCGCGCTGCCGCTGGGCTGCGCGCTGGGCTGGGCGCTGTCGTGGGCGATGCTGGCGATGATGGAGAGCGACATGATCGTGATCCCGCTGGTCATCGCGCCGCGGACCTACGCCTACGCGGCGGCGGCTATCCTGCTCGCCGGCGCGGCCAGCGCGCTGGTCGTGCGGCGGCGGATCGACGGGCTGGACCTGATCGGCGTGCTGAAGACGAGGGAATAGGCGATGGACAGGGTCTGGGTGCGAAGGGGCGCGTGGGCGCTGGCGGCGAGCGTTGCAGCGGGCGCGCTGGCCTGGGCGTTGCGGCCGCAGCCGGTCGACGTCGACACCGCGGTCGTCGCCCGCGGCGCGTTCCGCAAGACCGTCGACGAGGACGGCAAAACGCGCGTGCGCGACCGCTACGCCGTGTCGGCGCCGCTGGCCGGACGGCTGCTGCGCGTCGAACTCAAGGCCGGCGCGCCGGTCGCCCGCGGCACGCTGCTGGCGACGCTCGTTCCCGGCGCGCCGCTGCTGCTCGACGTGCGCACCGAGCGCGAGCTGCAGGAGCGCCTCGGCGCCGCCGAGGCCGACCTGCAGCGGGCGCAGGCCAACGTCGAGCGTGCCGACGTCGCGCTGGCGCTGGCGCAGTCC